>NZ_DASWSJ010000001.1:0-41743 GCF_036402745.1 Actinophytocola sp.
CGGGTCGGTGCCGTCATGCTGCCGCCTCCACAATCCGCTCTGCCGCACGCAGCCGTACCGAGGCTGCCCGCGGGTTGTGCTCCAGCTCCTGCTCGTCGGCCTGCTCCGCGCCCCTGGTGAGCAGGCGCAGCTGCGGGCCGTGCCCCGGCAGCTCGACCGGGACCCCCGGCGGCGTCCGCGACTTCGCGAGCTCGGCCAGCGCCCGCTTGACCAGCCGGTCCTCCAGTGACTGGTAGGACTCGACGACGATCCGGCCACCCACCCGCAACGCGGACAGCGCCGCCGGCAGTGCCCGCCGCAACGTGGACAGCTCGCCGTTCACCTCGATGCGCAGCGCCTGGAACGTCCGCTTGGCCGGGTGCCCCCCGGTCCGCCGGCTGGCCGCGGGCACCGCGTCGTAAAGCAGCTCGACCAGCCGGCCGCTGTACGCGAACGGCTCCTGCGCCCGGGCCCGGACGATCGCGTCGGCGATCCGGCGGGCGAACCGCTCCTCGCCGTAGTCACGCAGGATGCGGGCGAGGTCGGCGGCCGGATAGGTGTTGAGCACCTCGGCGGCGGTGAGCTCGGCAGTCGGGTCCATCCGCATGTCCAGCGGCGAGTCCCGCGAGTACGCGAAGCCGCGCTCGGCGACGTCGAGCTGCATGGACGACACCCCCAGGTCCATGAACACGCCGTCGACCACGCGGTGGCCGAGGCGGCCGAGCACCTCGGGCAGCTCGTCGTAGACGGCGTGCACCAGGTGCACCCGGTCGCCGTGCCGGGCGAGGCGCTCGCCGGAGCGGGCCAGGGCGTTGGGGTCGCGGTCGAGACCGATGAGGGTGAGCGACGGGTGCGCGGACAGCAACGCGTCGGCATGGCCGCCGAGCCCGACGGTGGCGTCGACCAGGACAGCGGAACGGTCGGCGAGCGCGGGCGCGAGCAGTTCGAGCACCCGGTCCAGCAGCACCGGAACGTGCGCGGCAGCCATTGAGTCACCCCCTTCCCGCGTTTCGTCGCAGGACGACAAGTGCGTCGGAACGAACGGGTGCCGCCAGGTCCCCGCCCGCTCGTCGAACCTGGCACCGGGGAAGGTGCGCCAGGGCCGAAAGCGAGCGGACCGAGGCCTCACGGCACCCGCGTCCCACCGGAGAAGCCCGGAGCGCCGGGGTCAGAACACCCCGGGGAGGACCTCCTCAGCGGCCTGGGAGTAGCTGTCCTCGTGTTCGTCCAGGTAGGTCTGCCACGCTTGCGCGTCCCAGATCTCCAGCCGGGTGATCGCACCGATGACCACGCACTCCTTGGTGAGCCCGGCATAGCGCCGGAGCTCCGGTGCGACCGCGATCCGCCCCTGCCCGTCGGGTCGCTGCTCGTCGGTTCCGGCGAACAGGTACCGCTGGTAGGCGCGAACCGCCTCGTTCGTGAGGGGCGCCGCGGCCACCTTGCGTGCCATCTCCTCGAACTCCGCCCGTGGGAACACGTAAAGGCAGTGGTCCTGGCCCTTCGTGACCATCAGCCCGCCCGCGAGCGCGTCTCGGAACTTGGCAGGCAGCGTGAGCCGCCCCTTGTCGTCCAACTTGGGGGTGTGCGTGCCAAGGAACATCGGCCACCCACCTCCCCACCGGCCCTCGCGGGCCAGTCATGAGGCCCCCTTCCGCCCCACTTGTCGCCACCGTACCCCACTTTTCTCCACAGTCAACGGCGAACCGGCCGGACCGATCATGAAGTCACCCGTGTTTCCGCAGGTGAGCAGGGTGGGGGGAAGGTGGGGGACGGTGGTGGGTCTCCCCCGACCGGGTGCCCGGACGGGCGGCTTCGACTGCCCGATGAACCACTTTCGGGCGTCACGCGTCCTCGGGTGGGGGTGCGTGGGGGGCCTGCGGGGAGTCCCGGGTGGGGCGTGGTGGGGAATCCGAAAAGATCCGGAACACGAACCGGCCGGGAGGCGTAGACAATGGAGAGGCCACACTTCTCATCGGTTTGACACACTTCAGAGAAGGCTTGCGCCGAAGTAAGAGCACCAGGAGGTCGCGTGACGTCCAGTACCCCGCCATCGGCGCTGCCCGGCAACCCCTACGCAGCGCCCGGCGGTGACCCGTACGCAACACATGGGACCGGCGGGGTCAACCCTCCGCACAGCGCCCATTCCACTGGCTCGTCGGACACGCTGAACAACAACCACTACCGGCCGGCCACGCCGCTGGACGAGCTGAACGCCACCGCCCAGCGCATCGCCGCCAACGTCGAGCGCGTCCTGGTGGGCAAGCCCGAGGTCATCCGGATCGCGCTCGTCACGCTGCTCGCCGAGGGCCACCTGCTGGTCGAGGACGTGCCGGGGGTCGGCAAGACGTCGCTCGCCAAGGCGCTCGCCCGGTCCATCGACTGCACGGTCAGCCGCATCCAGTTCACTCCGGACCTGCTGCCCAGCGACGTCACCGGGGTGTCGATCTTCAACCGGCAGACCAACGAGTTCGAGTTCCGCCCCGGCCCCGTGTTCGCCAACATCGTGGTCGGCGACGAGATCAACCGCGCCTCCCCCAAGACCCAGTCCGCGTTGCTGGAGTGCATGGAGGAGGAGCAGGTCACGGTCGACCTGAACACCTACCACCTCGAGCTGCCGTTCATGGTCATCGCGACGCAGAACCCGATCGAGATGGAGGGCACCTACGCCCTGCCCGAGGCGCAGCGCGACCGGTTCACCGCGCGCGTGTCGATCGGCTACCCCGACCCGGCCGCCGAGCTCGCGATGGTCGACGAGCACGCGGGGCACAACCCGCTGGCCGACCTGCAGCCCGTGTCGCACGCGGACCAGGTGCGCGGCCTCATCGAGACGGTGCGCGGGATCAAGCTGTCGCCGGACGTGCGCCGGTACGCGGTAGAGCTGGTCTCGACCACCCGCCGGCTGCCGGAGGTCCGCATCGGCGCGTCGCCGCGGTCCACCCTGCACCTGGTGCGGGCGGCCCGCGCGCAGGCGGCGCTGTCCGGCCGCGACTTCGTGGTGCCCGACGACATCCACGCGGTCGCCGTGCCCGTCCTCGCCCACCGGCTGGTGCTCACCCCGGAGGCGCAGGCCGGCCGCCGGTCGACCGCGGAGCTGATCCGCTCGCTGGTGCAGCGGGTGCCCGTGCCGCAGGCGGCGCCGGACCCGAGCGCGCACTGGGCCAGGAACAGGTAGCCGGCCGTGGCGCGGCCGGTGCGCGGCGCGCTGTCGGGGTTGACCACGCGGGGCAGGTGCCTGCTGGCCGCCGGGCTCGCCGCCGCGCTGTGCTCGATCATCCTCAACGAGCGTGATCTCCTGCGCGTGTCGGTCTTCGTGGTCGCGCTGCCGCTGCTCGTCTGCTTCCTCACCGCGGTGGCCCGGGTCGGGCTGCACGCGGAGCGCCAGATCGTGCCGGTCCGGGTGCCGGTCGGCGGGCGGGCCGAGGTGTCGCTGCACGTCCGCAGCACCGGGCGGTTGCCCACCGGGGGGCTGCTCGTGTCCGACGGGGTGCCGTACTCGCTCGGCGGCAAGCCGCGCTTCCTCATCGAGCACCTCCCCCGGCACACCGGGACCCGGCTGCGGTACGCGGTGCAGCCGATGCTGCGCGGCATCCAGCAGCTGGGCCCGCTGAAGGCCACGATCACCGACCCCTTCGGGCTGGCCGAGTTCGAGCGCGAACTCGCGCACACGTCCCGGCTCATCGTGGTGCCGCGGGTGGTGCCGCTACACGGCGTACCCGGCGGGTCCGGCCTGGGCTCCGGCGACGACGGCTCGGTCCGGCTGGCCGCCGGCCAGGGTGAGGACGACGCGATCGTGCGCCCGTACCGGCAGGGCGATGACCTGCGGAAGGTGCACTGGCGCTCCACCGCCAAGCGCGACGAGATGATGGTGCGCGTGGAGGAGCGCCCGTGGCGGGGCGGCACCACCGTGCTGCTCGACCACCGGGGCACCGCGCACCGCGGCGCCGGCACCACCTCGAGCCTGGAGTGGGCGGTGTCCTTCGTCGCGAGCATCTGCCTGCACCTGCACCGCTACGGCCAGCGCATCCGGCTGGTCACCGAGACCGGCCGGCTGATCGTCAGCGACACCGGCGACGGCAGCCACAACGACAACGCGGTGCTCGACGCGCTCGCCGCGCTGCAGCCCACGCCGCAGCGGGAGATCGACGCGCGCACCGACCCCGGCCACGGCCAGGAGCTGATCGCGATCCTCGGCGCGACGAGCCCGGAGTCGCTGAGCCAGGTGATCGGGCAGCGCGCCCGCGGCACCCGCAGCCTGGCCGTCCTGCTGGACACCGCGGCGTGGGGTGCGGCCACGGACACCGGTGACGACGCCGGCGACGTGGACACGGACATCGACGGGGCCACCGCGCTGCTGCGCGGCGCCGGCTGGGGTGTCACGGTGGCCCGCCCGAGCATCCCGATGACCGCCACCTGGTCCACGTTGTGCCGCAGCCACGGCACCCGCAACGACTCCTTCATGAGCGGGTTCGGCCAGTGACCCTGCCCGCCGTGACCCCGCCCGCCGTGCCGCACCGTCCCGGAGTCCCTCAGTGAGCGCACCCACCATCGCCCCGCCGAACCCGCCGCCACCGTCGCCGCGGCCGCAGCCGGGGGAGCTCACCGCGGCGCAGTGGTCGATGACCGTCACGCCGGTGGTCGCGGCGGTCACCACGCTGTGCGCGTCGCTCGCGCTCGCCGGGGTCATCGACGGGCTGCGCTGGTGGGGCTACGCCGGGGTGGCGGTCACCGTGGTCACCGCGGTCGGGCTCGGGCTGCGTGCGGTCCGCACGCCGATCCTGCTCGTCGGGCTCATCCAGATGTTCGCGCTGCTGTGCCTGCTGGTCGCGTTGTTCACCGACAGCGGGATCCTCGGCCTGTTACCCGGGCCGGCGGCGGTCACCGAGCTCGGCGACGTGCTGCGGACCTCCATCGAGGTCGTGCGGACCGGGGTGCCGCCGGTGGAGGCCACGTCCGCGGTGCTGTGCCTGGTGGTCATCGCGATCGGCCTCGTGGCGGTCCTGGTCGACACGCTCGCGGTGTCCGCCGGCACGCCGGCCGCCTGCGGGCTGGTGCTGCTGTGCGTCTACGCGGTGCCCGCCTCCCTCGCCGACGCGATGCTGCCCTGGTGGGCGTTCGTGCTCGGCGCCTTCTCCTTCGCCGCGCTCCTGGCGGTCGACGGCGCGCACCGGCACCAGCAGTGGCGCAACCGGCCCATGGTGCAGGGCACCAGCGGCGGGGTCGGCTCGCCGGCCGCGCTCGTGTCCGGCGCGGTCGCGATCGCGTTGTTCGCCGGGGCCACGGTCACCGTCATCGGCACGGTCGGCCAGCTGCCCGGCGGCCAGAACGGCGGCGCGTCCGACGGCCTGGGCCTCAACCCGTTCACGTCGCTGCGGGGCATGCTCAACCAGGAGGCGAACGTCGAGCTCTTCCGGATCCGCAACCTCGGCGACCAGCCCCGCTACCTGCGCGCGCTCACGCTGTCCCAGTACGACCGCAACGGCGGCTGGCGGCCGCCGCAGGGCCTGCCCGCCGGTGAGCCGGCCAACCGCAGGCTGTCGCCGCCGGACGGGCTGCCGGAGAGCTACGGCCCGAACCAGTCCGTCGAGATCGAGATCGAGTCGGTGCGGTCCAACGACACCTGGGCGCCGTTCTTCGGCATCCCGCTGCGGATGCGCGACCTGCCGGACGACATGCGCTACGACCCCGTCGGCGGCATGATCTACGGCCCCACCAAGCGCCAGCTCCCCCGCTACACCGAGCAGGCCGACCTCAGCCAGCCGTCGGCCGCCCAGCTGCGCGCCGCCCGGCCCGCCCTGCCCGGCGACGTGCGGGAGGAGTACCTGGTCCGCGACGGCATCAACGAGCGCGTCGTGGCGCTGGCGAACGACCTCGTCCAGGGCCACGCGACGACGCTCGACAAGGTCGACGCCATCCAGGCCTATTTCAGCCCGGGCAAGGGCTTCGTCTACAGCACCGAGACCGCGGCCGGCAGCGACGAGACCGCGCTCGAGGACTTCCTGTTCAAGAGCAAGTCCGGGTTCTGCGAGCAGTACGCGTCGTCGATGGCGATCCTGCTGCGGGCGGCCGGCATCCCGTCCCGGGTCGCGATGGGCTACACGGCGGGCTTCGAGTCCGGCGACTACCGGTCGATCACCACGCAGAACGCGCACGCGTGGGTCGAGGTGTTCTTCCCCGGGTTCGGCTGGGTGCAGTTCGACCCGACGCCGCTGACCGACGGCACCACCTACACCCCGCCCTACGCCTCGGAAAGCGGTGCGTCCGGGCCGCGGGACGACCCGTCGACCTCGACCAGCCGGTCGACGACGCCGGCCGTGCCCACCGGGCCGAGCAACAACCCGCAGGACCCGCAGAACACCCAGGCCGGCGGCGGGGGCAACAACCCGGGCCAGGCGTCGTCGCCGACGTGGCTGTGGCTGACGATCGGCGTGGCCGTCGGCCTGTCGATCGTCGCGACCACGCTCTCGCTGAACGGCCCGGCCCGACGCCGGCGGCGGGCGATGCCGGTGGCGGCGGGCGCGTGGACGCTCACCGTGGTGCTCCTGGCGGCGCTGGTCTCCTGGTGGCTCGCGGCGCTCGTGCTGGTTCTGCTGCTCGCCGGGGCGCCCGGGCTCATCCGCGAGCGCTTGCGGCTGCACCGGCGACACGAGGTGCACACCAACGGCGCGAGCGCGGCGTCCTCGGCGTGGGCGGAGCTGCTGGCCGAGTCCACCGACCGCGGCGCGGAGGTCAACGACACGGAGACGGTCCGGGTGGCCGCCCGCCGCCTGGCGAACGAGCACGGCCTGGACGACGACGGCAAGCAGGCACTGCGCACGGTGGTCAGCGAGGTGGAGCGGTCCTGGTACGGCGGCAGCACCGCGCCGGACCCGAACCTGGCCCCGGCCTTCGACCGCCTGATGGCGGGACTGCGCCGCACCGACCCACTGGGCTGGCGGGCGAAGCTGCTCCCCCGCTCGATCCTGCGCCGCCGCTGAGACGCGCCCCCGGCGTGGTGGGTCAGCGGACCGTCAGGCCGTCGAACACCGCCCGGCCCGGTGTGGTGCTGTGCGCGCAGCTGAGCACCCCGACGTCCTGGGTGGGCGCCGCGGACGGCAGGTCCACCGCACCGACCTGACGCCACGTCGTGCCGCCGTCGACGCTGACCGAGCCGGTGAAGCGGGTGCCCGCGCGGGCCAGCCGCAGCCGCGCCGGGTACGGGGTCGGGGTGAGCTCGAGGCGGGCCACGCTGTCGAGCGTGCCGTCGCCGTCGGCGTCCCACAGGAGCAGGAAACCGTTGGCGGGCTTGGCAACCAGCGCGACGTAGCCCGTGGCGGAGCCCGGCGCGCGCAGGTCGTTGCGGAACGCCAGGCCCGCCCGTGCGTTGGGGTCTGTCGCGTCCTGGGACACCAGCGTCACCTCCGCGACCGACGCCGGGCCGCCCGCGCCGGGGCGCAGGATCGCGCCGTACTCGTCGATGCCCGTCCACAGGTCCCGGCCCGCCGCCACGACCGCGAGCCGCGCGCCCCGCTGGCCGAACGACGCCGCCGTCGACGCGGCCGTCACCAGCGGCGCGACGACCGGCTCGGCGATGCGCACGGTGCGCGACGCCGAGTACGACACCGGCCCGCCGGCCACGTACCCCGCGGTCGCCGAGAGGACGTCCGCCTCGAGCAGCTCGGCCGGCGCGGTGGCGGTGACCGTCCACTCGGCGGCGAAGGTCGCCCCCGCCGCCAGCGATGCCGCCGTCGTCGGGCCGGCCGGCGCGGACGACCAGCCGGGCGGGACGCTCAGCGACAGAGCGACGTCGGTGAGCGCGACACCCTCGGTGTTGGTGACGGCGACCGTCACCGGGAACGGCTGGCCGGGCGCGGGCGCGTCGGGCGCGTCGACGGCCACCGGGCCCTGGCCCGGCGGCCACGTGAGGACCATCCCGTCGGCGATCAGCGCGCGGCGCAGCGCCGGGTAGCCGACGTCCTGCACGGCCACCCCGTCGCGCAGCGCGAGGTCGGCGGCGGCCGCCGCGGCGTGGCCCAGCAGCATGAACACCGGCTCCATCCGCACCGAGCCGAACGCGATGTGCGAGGCCGACAGCGCCACCGGCACCACGAGGTTCGCGCATTCGCCACGCGCCGGGACGATCGCCCGGTAGGAGATGCCGTACGGCCCCGCCGGCCCCACCTGCACGTCGCCCTCGTTGCGGGCCGCGCCGCCGACGACCACGCGGGCGCAGTTGTGCGAGTCCATGTTGTAGGAGGCCAGCCCGACCGGGTCCGGCGCGGTGACCGCCCACCGGCAGTCGTGCTCGGTCACCACGTAGTCGGCGACCATCCGCCGGCCCTCGCGGATGTAGAGCTCGTGCGGCCAGCCGCCGGTCTCGGCGAACTCGTCGGCCGGCAGGCCCCACGCGCTCACCTCCGCGCGCACGGCGGCCGGCACCGCGGGGTCGTTGGCGAGGTAGTGCAGCAGGCCCTGCTGGTAGCGCACGTGGTCCTGGAAGATCTGCTCGCGGGTGGCGTGGTCGCCGGCCGGCCAGGCGTAGTTGCGGCCGATGTTGTCGGTGCTGACCGCGCCGTTGTTGTTCAGGTCGGTCTTGCCGTTGGGCATGGGCGTGTTGAGCCGCAACGCGTCCCACACCCCGGCGGCGAGGTAGCGGCGCAGCAGCTCGTAGCGGGCCGGGTCGTAGCCGGGCGGGCGCGGGAACGGGCGCCGGTCGGCGGCCTTGGTGAGGCAGACCCGGAAGTTGAACGCCTGGATGCGGTGGTCGCCCGCCCCGGGGGTGCCGGCCGGGCCGGGCTGGACGCCGGGCAGCAGGCCACTCGCCGGGTTGCCGGGCGTGCGGTAGGGGTCGATCGTGCGCTGGAACTGGTGGCCGGTGCGGATCTGCACGCCGTTGAGCGTCTCGCCGTAGGTCGCGTTCGGCTCCCGGCCGACGGCGAAGCTGACCCCGGCGGCGGCCATCAGGTCGCCCTCGTAGCTCGCGTCGACGAACACGCCGGCGCGGAAGATCTTGCCGTTCTCGGTGCGCAGCGCGGTGATCCGGGTGCCGGCGCGCTCCACGCCGGCCAGCCGGTGCTCGCGGTAGACTGGGATCGACTCCTCGGCCACCCAGCTGTCGAAAACGCCCTCGGCGACGTGCGGCTCGAAGCCGAACGACTCGGGCCGGCCGTAGTGCGCGCCCACCCGCCGGTAGAACTCCCGGGACAGGCCGCCGATCGCGTCGATGCGCCCGGAGTCGGTGGCGCCGAGCCCGGACGCGGTGAGCCCGCCGAGATGCCGGCCGAACACCACGAGCACGACCGACCGCCCGGCCCGCGCCGCCCGGACGGCGGCCGTGACGCCGGCCGAGGTGCCGCCGTAGACGCAGATGTCGCTGGTGATCAGGCCGGGCGAAGGCGGGACCGGGTAGTGGTAGCGCAGCCCGGGCGCCCGCCAGCCCGCCGGTGTCCCCGCGCCCGCCGGCGAGTGCGCGGGCCCGCCCGGGCCGGTCGACGCGGCGGCCCCGGGTTGGCCGGCCGCCAGCCACAACGCCGCGGTCCCCGCCCCCGCGAGCACGGTTCGCCGAGTCACTCGGTGATCATCCACAATCCCGCACCCGCCCTTGGGTTGGAACCAGCCGACTTTCGCAACGTAGCAACAAAAGTCGGCTGGTTCCAAGCAAAAGTCGGGCAATGCGGCGAACGGTGGTGCGGTCAGACCGCCGGGTAGCGGTTGTAGTCCGGGAAGTTGCCGTACAGCAGCTCGTCCACGGGGCCCTGGGTGACCGCGTGCACCAGGTGGACGCCACCCACGAACGCGCCCTTCCACGAGCCGCCGCGGCCGCCGAACGGCTCCGCCCGGTCACCGCGGGAGCGGGGCTTGTTCACGCCGACCTTGAACGCCTGCACGTGCTGCGCCAGGTCGTCGGCGAGCTCGGCGTCGTCGCAGGCGATGCTGGCCACCAGGGCGCCGTTGGACGCGTTCATCTGCGCCAGCAGCTCCGCCTTGGTGTCCACGACGACGATGGTGTCGACCGGGCCGAACGGCTCCTCGTGCATCAGCCGGCTGGCCCCCGGCGGCGCGAGCAGCGCGGTGGGCGCGACGTAGGCCGACGTGTCCTGGCCCGGGAGGAACCGGCCCTCGTCGAGCGAGCCGCGGTAGAGCGGCACGGCGCCGTGGTGCAGCGCCTCGTCCACCCGCTTGCGCAGGTCGGTGGCCTTGGCCGAGGAGATCATCGGGCCGAAGTCGAGCACCGGCAGCTCGGGCTTCTTCTCGTCGGCGTCGACCGCGAGCGGGTGCCCGAACCGGATCGACTGCACCACAGGGAGGTAGGTCGCGAGGAAGCTGTCGACCAGGTCGCGCTGGACCACGAACCGCGGGTAGGCCGTGCAGCGCTGCTTGGCGTACTCGAAGCCCTTCTTCAGGTGCGCCGAGAGGCCCTCCCAGTCGGAGAACTCCCAGATGCCCCAGCAGTTGAGGCCCTCCTGCTCGAGCATGTGCCGCTTGCCGGTGTCGACGAGCTGCGCGGCGACCTTTCCGCCGTTGTCGCGGCCGCCGACGAACGCGAGCGCGCCGATCTCCATCGATCGCACCAGCGCGCCGGACAGCTTCGAGCCGTCGCCGGAGAGCAGCGTGACCGGCAGGCCGGCGTCGTTCATCAGCGCGTGCGCCAAGGTGAGGCAGACCGCGCCGCCCTGGGTCGGCGTCTTGGCGACCACCGCGTTGCCGGCGAGCAGCTGCACCAGCTCGGCGTGCACCAGCACGGACATCGGGTAGTTCCAGCTGGCGATGTTGCTGACCGGGCCGGACAGCGGCGTGCGCTCGAACGGCCGGCCGTGCGCGTCGGTCGAGAGCATCTCGTCGATGTTGTCGACGTACCAGCGCACGCCGTCCAGGGCGCGGTCGACGTCGGCGCCCGCGAGCTTCCACGGCTTGCCGATCTCCCACGCCAGCAGGAGGGCGAGGTCGTCGCGGGCCTCGGTCATCGCCTCGACGGCGGCGGTGACCCTGGCCTTGCGCTCGGCCAGCGGCACCTGGGCCCACTCGCGGTGCTGCTGGTGCGCGGCGGCCACCGCCTTCAGCGCGGTCGGCTCGTCTACTTTGGACAACTGGCCGATGGTCGTCTGGTCGACCGGGGAGACCATCGGCGATCGCTCACCGGCCTCCTGCCAGCGCCCTTCGTACAGGTTGCGCAGACGGTCACCGGCAAATCCGGCAGGGGCCACCTTGGCGACCCGCTCGGCCAATCGCGTCCACTGTGCGTGTTCGGGAATCCGCAGACCCACGGCGTACCTCCATCAAGCTGACGGGTGCCGTACTGATTTTGCCTCAGGGGTTCTCGGAAAACACTCGTGTTGCGGCTGACATCACGCGCACAAGATCGTCGGGTGCCCAGGGGCGCCCGACGATCTCAGCCGAAGCCAGCGGTCTATGGCTCCTCGTCGAACCGCTTGCGGAAGCGGTCCTCCATGCGCTGCGAGAACGAGCTGCGGCGAGCCTTGGCGCCACCGCCCTCGGACTCCCCGGCGCCCTCCTCACCCTCGCCGCCACCTTGTCGTAGGGCGGAGAGCGTGAGCAGCGCACCGAAGAACATGACCAGGAAGCCGAGCAAACTGACTACCGGGACGCCGCCAGGCCTCAGCGGCAGGATGACTCCCAGTACCAGAAGTGCGACACCCAGGACGAACAGCGCGATGCCTTGCAGGCGTCGGCGTCGTGAGGGACGGCGCAAGCGGGCACCACGCACCGTGGATGCGAACTTGGGATCCTCGGCGTAGAGCGCACGCTCAATCTGGTCGAGCAGTCGCTGCTCGTGCTCGGAGAGTGGCATTCGTTCCTCCTCCGGCACAGCGGTCGCGAGCGCCGGGCGATCACGGTCTTGGCCGCCAGACCCGGCGGGCGCCCCGCTCCGGGGGCGTCACCCTCCAGGATACGAGCCGCGAGCCTCCGCGACTACCCGATCCGGAATCATGGTCGTATGCATCAGCAAAACCCGGCCACTTCCGAGTGTGTCACGAGCCCGCTCGAGCCTCGTCAGGTGGGTTGAGTGGACCCCGTTCGGGCTCTTCGCCAGATCGCGTTTCTCCTCGAACGCTCGGGCGAGCCGACCCACAAGGTGCAGGCGTTCCGGCGCGCCGCGGCTGTCGTCGAGGGCATGGCCGAGGGTGAGCTGGAGGACCGGCTGCGCGCCGGAACGCTCGCCGACCTGCCCGGGATCGGCCGCTCCACGGGGGCCGTCATCACCGAGGCTGCGGCCGGCGAGCAGCCCGCCTACCTGGTCAAACAGCTGTCCGGCGGCCTCCAGCCGGTGGCCGGCGGCGAGGCCATGCGCGACGCGCTGCGCGGCGACTGCCATACCCATTCGGAATGGTCCGACGGCGGCAGCCCCATCCGCGAGATGGCCGAGACCGCGATCTTGCTCGGCCACGACTGGATGGTCCTCACCGATCACTCCCCCCGCCTCACGGTCGCCAACGGCCTGTCGGCGGCGCGGCTCGAGCAGCAGCTCGACGTTGTGGCGGAAATCAACCGCGACCTGGCACCGTTCCGCGTCCTTTCGGGCATCGAAGTGGACATCCTGGACAACGGGGCGTTGGACCAGACGCCGGAACTGCTAGGCCGACTGGACGTCGTCGTCGCCAGCGTGCACTCGAAGCTGCGAATGTCGAGCGCGGAGATGACCGACCGGATGATCGCCGCCGTCGAGAACCCGCACACCGACATCCTCGGCCACTGCACGGGCCGCAAGGTCCGCGGCCGGGGCCGCCCCGAGTCCGAGTTCCGCGCCGAGGACGTGTTCGCCGCCTGCCGGGACGCGGGCGTGGCCGTGGAGATCAACTCCCGCCCGGACCGCCTCGACCCACCCCGCCGCCTCCTCTCGATGGCTCTGGACATGGGTTGCGTGTTCGCCATCGACAGCGACGCGCACGCCCCGGGCCAGCTGGACTGGCTGCCCTACGGCTGCGAGCGCGCCGAGGAGTGCGCGGTGCCCCCGGACCGGGTGATCAACACGAGGACGGTGGACGAGCTCCTCGAGTGGGTCGCCCGCACCTGAGGCGGCACTTACGCAGGGCGACGGCACCGCCGTGGTGCGCGAGGTGATCGACGACGACTTCGGCCCGGGCAACGGCCACGGCAGCTACCGCGGCTTTCCCGGCGGCGCGAACCCGTTGGCGCGCACCGGGCTCACCGTGCTCGTCGCCGGGAGCGCGGTGGCCGCCACGGCTCCACCGGTGTCGGCGGACGGCGGGGGCGGATACTCCGGTGGCGGGGTCGGTGGCGGCGGAGGCGGTGGGAGCTGGTGAGGGAGCCGGACGAGCTGGCGGACGCGGTCGCGGTCGTCGGCGAGGCGTCGCGGGTCGTGGTGATGTCGGGGGCCGGCATCTCCACGGAGTCCGGGATTCCCGACTTCCGCGGGCCCAACGGGCTCTGGACGCGGAACCCGGGCAGCGAGCGCATGTCGAGCCTGCAGGCCTACCGCGACGACCCCGCGGTGCGGCGGCAGTCCTGGCAGGCGCGGCTCGCGCACCCGGTGTGGGACGCCGAGCCGAACGCCGCGCACCGGGCGGTCGTCGAGCTCGAGAAGGCCGGGCGGCTGCTGGCGATCCTCACTCAGAACATCGACGGCCTGCACCAGAAGGCCGGCTCCAGCCCGGCGCTCGTGCTGGAGCTGCACGGGTCGATGTTCGACACGGTCTGCCTCACGTGCGGGGACCGGCGGCCGATGCGGGCGGCGCTGGACCGGGTCGCCGCGGGCGAGGGCGACCCGGAATGCCTGGTGTGCGGCGGGATTCTCAAGTCGGCGACGATCTCGTTCGGGCAGGCGCTCGACGTCGACGTGCTCACCCGGGCGCGCGACGCGGCGATCGGGTGCGACCTGATGCTGGTGGCCGGCAGCTCGCTGGCCGTGCAGCCGGCCGCGGGGCTCGTCGGCCTGGCGGCGCGGGCCGGTGCGGCGGTCGTGATCTGCAACGGCTCGGAGACACCGTACGACTCGCTGGCCGCGATCGTGCTCCGGGACCCGCTCGGGACGGTGTTGCCCGCGCTGGTCAGGGAATCGTGAGGCCGGCCTGGCGCAGGGCCTCCTCGACGCGGAGGCGTTCCAGCTCGCGCTCGATGCCCTCGGGCAGGGCGTCGAGCCGGTGCGGGACGTCGACGGCCGCGCACGCCTGGCCCAGCAAGGCGTCGTAGGCCTGGCGGGCGGCCTGGCGGCGGACGGCCGGGGTGCCGGGCGGGCACTCGGCGAGCGAGCGGTGGACCCGGCGGAGGTCGGCGGCGAGGCGTTCGATGGGCGGCGCGGTGACCGCCGGCAGCCGGCGGCGCCGGATCCGCTCGCCGACCCCGTCGACGACGTGCGGCATCCGCAGCAGGATCCAGAACAGCAGCGTCGGCGCGATCACCGCGACGGCGAACAGCAGGACGTTCGCCACCGGAATGTCCGCCATGCCCGGTGACTCTAGTGCACGGGCAGGTCGGATGAGCATCAGTGAAGACCTAACGGACACAGTTACATTCTGGGTTGACCTTCACCATAATGTGCTCATGGTCACTCTTCGCCGTTCCGCGCTGGCCCTCGCGGCCGCCGTCGCCGTGGTGGGCTCGCTACTGCTGAGCTCACCGGCGAGCGCGTACTCGAACGCGTTCTTCCACACCCAGAGCGCGGGCAACCGGGGCGCGGACGTGCTGGCGCTGCAACACTTGCTGGTCCACCGCGGCCAGTCCACGCCGACCGACGGCGTGTTCGGGTCGTCGACCACCGCTGCCGTGCGGGCGTTCCAGACCGCGTCCGGGCTCGGCGTCGACGGGATCGCGGGGCCGCAGACGTGGGGTGCGCTGGTGCCGCAGATCAGCGAGGGCGCCAGCGGGGCGGCGGTGCGGGCGCTGCAGGTGGAGCTCAACGCGAAGCGCCGGCTTTCGTTGCCGGTCAACGGGATCTTCGACGCCGCGGTGACGTCGGCGGTCCGGTCGTTCCAGACCCACGCCGGCATCGGGGCCGACGGCGTGGTCGGCCCGACGACGTGGCGGAACCTGGTGTGGCACTACGACTACCCGGACTTCGCGGCGGGCATCTGCGACCAGGACCCGGACGGCAACGGCACGGCCGCGAACTGGGCGACGGCGGCGGCGACCGCGCAGTTGGAGCAGGCGGCGCGGTCGTTCACGGGACACGGCCAGGTCCCGCTCGGCGATGCCGGCTTCGAGCACGGCGGCAGCATCCCCGGCCATTCCAGCCACGCCGTGGGCCTGGACGCCGACGTCTGGCCGATCCGGACCGACAGCGCCCAGTGCACGGCGGGCCGGATCACCTGGCAGTCGGCGACCTACGACCGCGCCGCCACCCGGGCGCTGGTCCAGGCGATCCGCGCGGCGGCACCCGGGCACGTGAAGCTGATCCTGTTCAACGACCCGACGCTGATCAACGAGGGCCTGACCACCCAGTACGCCAACCACGACAACCACCTGCACGTCCGCTACTGCGAACGCGTGCACCCGAACAGCCTGTACGTCTGCTAGCCCGTTCAGCGACCGGTCGTGCCGGATCCGTTGCGGCCCAACAGGGTGGCCGGGCCGACGGCGGCGCCGCCGAACTTGGCGCGGGCCTGGTCGGCGGCCTGGTCGGCGTCGCGCCAGCCGCGTTCCGGGGCGTCCAGGAACAGTTGCTGCGCGCCCTCCTCCCCCAGCTGTTCCATGCGCACCCCGATGAGCCGCACCGCGCCCGGCGGGGTCTGCTCGTCGAGCAGGCGGCACGCGGTCCGGTAGATCTCCTGGGTGACGTCGGTGCCCACGGACAGCGTGCGGGACCGCGTGATGGTGGTGAAGTCGCCGAACCGCACCTTGATCGACACCGTGCGGCCGCGTAAGCCCCGCCGGCGCAGCGACGCCGCCGTGCGCTCGGACAGCCGCAGCAGCTCCTGCTTGAGCACGTCGCGGTCGGTGTGGTCGACCTCGAAGGTCTCCTCCGCGCCGACCGACTTCTCCACCGACTCCGGCTCGACCACCCGGTCGTCGTGCCCGTTGGCCAGCGCGTGCAGGTGCTCGGCGGCCGCGTTGCCCAGCGTGCGGCGTAACCGTGGCAGCGGCGTGGCGGCCACGTCGCCGACCCGGTTGAGCCCCACCTCGGCCAGCCGCTCCGCGGTGCGCTTGCCGACCCCCCACAGCGCCGACACCGGCAGCGGGTGCAGGAACGCCAGCACCTCACCCTCCGGCACGACCAGCATGCCGTCCGGCTTGCACAGCCCCGACGCCAGCTTGGCCACGAACTTGGTGGCCGCGATCCCGACCGAGCACGTGATGCCGTGCTCCTCGGCGACCCGGGCGCGCACCTGTTCGGCGATCTGGCCCGGGGTGAGCCGTAACCGCCGCAGCGCGCCCGCCACGTCGAGGAACGCCTCGTCGAGGCTCAGCGGCTCGACCAGCGGCGTGACGTCCCGGAAGATCGCCATGACCCCGGCCGAGACCTCCTGGTAGAGCGGGAAGGTGGGCGGCAGGAACACCGCCTTGGGGCAGAGCCTGCGGGCGTGCGCGGTGGGCATGGCGGAGCGCACGCCGAACGTGCGCGCCAGGTAGTTGGCCGAGCTGACCACCCCACGCCCGCCGGTGCCGCCCACGACCACGGGACGGTCACGTAGCTCCGGCCGCTCGCGGATCTCGACCGACGCGTAGAAGGCGTCCATGTCGACGTGCAGCACCGCACAGCCGGTGTCGTCCGGCCACACGCCGTCGCGTGCCTTGTAGCGGTCGACGAGACCGCGCGGCAGGTCCCCACTGCGCCCCATGTCAGAAGCCTCTCAGAGGGGTCCGACAATCACGGCACGCGGCGCGCCACGGCGTGCAGCCGGCTCGCGATGTCCCGCAGCGGCGCGGTGCCGGCCAGGCGCAGCTCCAGCTCCGCGAGCGCCTGCTCGGCACCGGAGTCCTGCTGCAGCACCGAGCCCGGCACCAGGTCGGTGAGCACACCCTGGCCCTGCAGCAGCTCGACGACCAGGCCCGCGTCGGTGAGCAGCCGGGTGAGCCCGGCCGTGTCGAACCGGCGCAGCAGCTGCTCGGTGGGCAGCCGCCCGGTCGGGTCGTCGGCGAGCCGGCTCGCCTCCGCCAGCCGGCCGGCGATGGCCCGGTGCAGCAGCGCGGCGGTGCGGTTGGCCACCAGCACCGACACCGCGCCGTCCGCGGCAAGCGTGTCGACCATGGCCGCGATGGACTTCTTGGGATCGTCGACGACCTCGAGCAGGCCGTGCGCGAGGACGAGGTCGGCGCTGCCCGCCGCGACCACCTGGCCGAGCGCGTCGCTGTCGGCCTGGACGGCGGTGATCCGGTCGCCGACGCCGGCCTCGCCGGCCCGCCGCGACAGCGTCGCGAGCGCGTTCGGGTTCGGCTCCACGACCGTCACCACGCAGCCCGCCGCGGCCAGCGGCACCGCCAGAACGCCGCTACCACCGCCGACGTCGAGCACGCGCGGCGGTTCGCCACCCCGGCGGCGACGGGCGGCGGCCAGTTCGGCGTCGAGCGAGTGGCGAACTGCATCCGGTCGCATGAACGGGAACTGTAGTGCGGGGCACCGGGACCCGTAGGGTGGCCAGCGTGCAAACGGTGGCGGTGCTCAGCCTCAAGGGTGGTGTCGGCAAGACCACCATCGCGCTCGGCCTCGCGTCGGCCGCGCTGCGCCGGGGCGCGCGCACGCTGGTCGTCGACCTCGACCCGCAGTGCAACGCCACGGCCACGCTCGACCCCGACGACACCAAGGCCACCCTCGCCGACGTGCTGGAGACGCCCCGCCCCGCGGTGCTGCGCGACGCGATCGCGCGCAGCGGCTGGGGCGAGGAGGTCGACGTGCTCGTGGGCTCGGAGAGCCTCGAGCTGCTCAACGACCAGGACCCCGACCCGCGCCGGCTCGAGAACCTGAGCCGCGCGCTGCGGGAGCTGGGGCCGCTGCTGGAGGACGACCAGCTGCCCTACCAGCTCGTGCTGCTGGACTGCCCGCCGTCGCTGGGCCGGCTGACCCGCTCGGCGCTCATGGCGGCGCACGGCGCGTTGCTGGTCACCGAGCCGACGCTGTTCGCGGTGTCCGGCGCCCAGCGCGCGTTCGAGGCGGTGGAGCGGATGCGCGAGGAGCACAACCCCGATCTGTCGCCGCTGGGTGTGGTGGTCAACCGGGTGCGGCCGCAGTCCTACGAGCACCAGTACCGGATCGCCGAGCTGCGTGAGCACTTCGGCCGGCTGGTGATGCCGGTGGCGCTGCCGGACCGGCTCGCGGTGCAGCAGGCGCAGGGCGCGTGCGTGCCGATCCACCAGTGGGGCACGCCGGGTGCGCGGGAGGTGTCGCTCGCGCTGAACCTGCTGCTGGCGCGGGTGTTGCGCACGAGTGGGCGGGGCCGGCACCGGACCGAGAGCTGGCCGGACACCGACAGCGACTCCGCCAACAGCTCCGCGGACGAGAACGAGGGTGACAACGACCGCAACGTCGTCGTCGACAACTGACCCGCTACTCGATGCAGATCAGCGACGTGCACCTCGTCGTCGTGGTCGTCGGCGGGTGCTGCGTGGTCTGCGGGGGCGGCTGAGCCGGCGGCGTGGTCGTCGTCGTGATCACCGGGTCGTTGTTCCGCGCGGTGGTCGTCGTCGTCGTGGTGGTCGTCGTCGTGGTCGTGGTGGTGGTCGATTTCGCCGCCGACGAGGACCTGGCGATCGTGGTGGCCGCGACGCTGGGGCGGGCCTGCTGGCCGGGCGGCACCGGTTCGACGGCGGCCTGCTCGTCCGACGACGGACGGCTTCCCAGCCCGGTGAGTACCCCGGTCGCGAACAGCGCGGCAGTCACGGCGCCGACGACGGCCCCGACCGCCACCCGACCGTGCGCACTCTGCAAGGGGGACCCCATAAGGATGGCCCTTCGGGCTCGTCCAGCGACTGCCGGTAGTGGAGAGCCGAATCTACCATCCCCCAATCGGGGGAGACTCCGTCGACAGGCTGACGCAGTGGGCGTTCAGCCGTGAGTTGAATCGCGCTAAATATCTTTGCCGAGATGCCCGTGGCGGACGTAATCTCGCGGTACACGAGAGAGGAGGTGGTCCAACGGTGAATTTCCATAGGACTCGTGAGGTGGCTGTCCGCTAAGGACCACCGACCGGACATGGTTTGGCCGGCTGCGCAACACGGCTGACACTGGTTCGTCCAGTGCCGTAGACGCGCGGTGTGGTCGGCGAATACCAGGCAGTCACCCGGCCCTCGGAGCTCTCAGGGACCCAGTCCGACCCTGAGCCTGCACACTTCGGTGCGCAGGAGCCGGCCCGAGGGCCGTTTTTTATTGCCCGGGATCAGCGGCCGGACAGGTCCTCCAGGGCGCGTTCGGCCTGCTGGACCAGGCGCCAGGCCTGGCTCGCGCGCTTCTCGGCGTCCTTCACGGACCTGCTCGCCGAGCCGACGCGTCGGCGGCCCTCCTTCTCGCGCTTCTCGGCGGCGTCGAGCTCCTCGTAGACGCGGCGCACGTCCTCGCTCGCCTTGTCCGCCAGGCGTTGCGCCTCGGCCAGGATGCGTTCCTCCTCGGCCCGGTCCGCCTCGGCCTCCTTCACCGTCGAGCGGGCGGCCTCGAGGTCCTCCTTCGCCTTCGCGAGCTTCTTGTCGCGCTCGGCCTTCTCCCGGTCGGACAGCTCGGCCTTGGCCTTGGCCGGGCGCGCGGGGCGGGGCGTGGGCGCCCGGTCACCGGTCACGTCCGGCCACGCGGCGGCCGCCGCGGCCAGCTCCTTCGCCGACGTCAGCCGACCGGCCAGCAGCACCCGCGCCACCTCACCGTCGGCGATGGCGGTCGTGAAGATCTCCTCCAGCTCGCGGGTGACCGACTCGGTCAGCGGCGCGCCGTTGAGCTTGCCGGCCTGCTGGACGAGCGTGCCGACGAGCTTGGTCCGCTTCTGCGACAACGTCTTCAGGTCCGCGCCGGCGAGGTTGGCATGCGCCTCCCGCAGCGCGTCGCCGACCTCGGCGACCTGGTCGACGGCCGAGTCCGCGTCCCGGGCGAGCTGGTTGGCCAGCCACGCCGAGGTGGTCGGCTTGGCGAGCTTGTCGATCGCCGCGGCGACCTTCGGCTCCCCCACGTCCTTGGCGGCTTTGGCCAGCTCCTTGCGCCGCGGGGTGAAGTCCTCGCGCGAGCCCGCGTAGAGCTCATCGGCCGCGGAATCCAGATCGACAGTGTCGGACACACCACCATCTTGGTGCCTGGGCCGCGATGAAACGATATGCGGGTGGTCTACCAGCACGTTGTGCGTCGCGCACTGTTCCGGATGGGCGGTGGCGACCCCGAGATCGCCCACGAGCGCACCGTCGCCACGCTCGCCCGGCTCGGCACGCTCCGGCCGGTCACCGCCGCGATGCGCCGCTTCTACGGCGGCGCGTCCCCGCGGACGGTGTTCGGCCTGCGGTTCCCGGGCCCCGTCGGGCTGGCGGCCGGCGTCGACAAGAACGGTGTCGCGCTGCGCGGCTGGCCGGCGTTCGGCTTCGGCTTCGTCGAGGTCGGCACCGTCACCCAGCATCCGCAGGCGGGCAACCCGCGGCCGCGGCTCTATCGGCTGCCGGCCAGTGAGGCCGTGATCAACCGGATGGGGTTCAACAATCTCGGGGCCGCCGCGCTGGCCGAGCGGCTGCGGCGGGTGGGGCCGTCGCCGGTGCCGGTCGGGGTCAGTATCGGGAAGTCCAAGGTCACGCCTGTGTCTTCGGCCGTCGCTGACTACCTCGCTTCGTTGCGGCTCTTGTTGCCTTACGCCGACTACTTCGCCGTCAACGTCAGTTCGCCCAACACGCCTGGGTTGCGGGGGTTGCAGGACCGGTCCTCGCTCGACTCGTTGTTGGGCGAGTTGGTCGGGGCGGCCGAGGGGCGGCCGTTGTTGTTGAAGATCGCTCCTGACCTGTCCTGGGGTGCCGTCGAGGATGTGTTGGACGTGTGTTCCTCGCGGGGGGTGGCTGGGCTCATCGCCACCAACACCACGCTCTCCCGGTCCGGGTTGGCGGTTGAGGACGCCGCCGTCGGTGAGCAGGCTGGTGGGCTGTCGGGGCGGCCGCTCACCGCGCGGGCTCTGGAGGTCGTTTCCTTTGTTGCCAAGCAGACCTCGTTGCCCGTCATCGGGGTCGGTGGCATCCATACGCCTGACGATGCGCTGCGGATGTTCGATGCCGGGGCCAGTCTGGTGCAGCTCTATACCGGGTTCATCTATCACGGGCCCGGGTTGGTTCGGCGCATCAACCGCTTGCGCTGACCCCGCGGCTGGTTCGTTGGCCGGTCCCGCTCGTCACGGCTCCCGGGTCTTCCCTCAGCCTGCGGCGTCCGACAGCTCCCGCAGCGCTACCGCCAGGCCTGCCAGGTGGTCCGTGGCCTCGGTCAGTTCCTGCTTCGGGCCCGGGGCGGAACTCGCGGCCACCACGCGACCGGCCGCGGCCACCAGGCTTCGGTAGCCGTCCAGGCCCTCGTCGAGCTGGGCGCGCAGGCGCTGGATGCCCTCGATGAGCGGGCCGCGCTCCAGGGGCGGGGCGTGGTCGCGGGCCAGCTCCACCGCCACCAGCTGGGCCGACACAGCCCGCAGCGCGGTGGCCGCCTCGTTGCTCGTGGCCTGGGCCTGGGCCACTGACTCCAGGGGGACCGAGGCCGGCATGCCGGCATTGCCCGACAGCTGGGCCAGCACCTGGCCCAGCGCCTTCTCCGCGTCCGCCAGGCGCTGCATCGGCTCGCGGGCCGCCGAGCCCTTCGGGGGCAGGGCCATCGGGCCGGAAGCGGCCACCGTGGCCATGCCCGCGGGCGGGTTCCTCGTGTCGAACTCGCGCTGGGCGTTCTTGGCCAGCATGAGCTTCAGCATCGAGCGGAAGGCGATCGTCGCGGAGATGAGGGTGGCCACTATGGCACCTACCGCGGCCGTGCCTTGGCCGTCTGCGACCGCTCCGGTGAGTACGCCCACCACCAGGACCAGGCAGATCGCCGTGATGAGTGACCACGCCGTGAGCCAGCGGGACGCCCACACGCGCTTGCGTTCGAGCCGGCGCCGTTGCCGCTCGATGCGGACAGCCTCGTCGCCGCGGCGGGTCCAGGCCTCCTGGACCTGCTGCACGACCTGGCTGTTGAGGTACCGGTTGGCTAGCTGGGTGAGCTGGTGCAGCTCCCGTCCGCGCATCGCGCCGACACCTCCTCAGGAAGAACCGACTATCAGTTGGCCTGCCCGTTCGTCTTCTGCTCCTGGGCGACCCGCTGAGCGATCTCGGCCTCGACGTTGCCCGAGCCCGCGGCGGGCGTGGACTTGGCGGACGACCCGCTGGTGACCTGCGGCGTGACCGACCCACCGGCCATCGACGCACGGATCTGCTCCAGGCGGGAGTGGCCGGCCATCTCCGTGGTGGACGCCTGGACCTCCATCATCCGGCCCTGCACCGAGTTGGACGCCAGCTCCGCGGAACCGAGCGCGGTGGTGTACCGCTTCTCGATCTTGTCGCGGACCTCCTCGAGCGACGGCGTGTTGCCCGGCGCGGCCAGCTCGCTCATCTGGTTCAGCGACTTGGAGACCTGCTCCTGCATCTTGGCCTGCTCGAGCTGGCTGAGCAGCTTGGTGCGCTCGGCGAGCTTGTTCTGCAGCATCATCGCGTTGCGCTCGACCGCGGTCTTGGCCTGCGTGGCGGCCTGCAGCGCCTGGTCGTGCAGCGTCTTGAGGTCCTCGATGTCCTGCTCGGCGGTGACCAGCTGCGTGGCGAACGACTGGGCGGCCTGCTCGAACTGGGTGGCCTTGGCGTCGTCACTCTTGGACCGCGCCTCGTCGGCGAGGACCAGCGCCTGGCGCGCGGAGGCCTGCAGCTTCTCCACGTTGCCGAGCTGGCGGTTGAGCTTCATCTCCAGCTGCCGCTGGTTGCCGATCACTGCGGCGGCCTGCTGGGACAGCGCCTGGTGCTGCCGCTGGGCCTCCTCGATGGCCTGCTGGATCTGTACCTTGGGGTCGGCGTGCTCGTCGATCTTCGACGAGAAGGCCGCCATCAGGTACTTCCAAGCCTTCACGAACGGGTTGGCCATCTCCTCCGCCTGCCTTCTCCGTGCTGGTGCCTACTGGCAGCTGCCCACCGCAGTTGGTATGGCAACGCCCCGTCATCGCTTCGGGTTCCATCGTGTCAGGTCCGTGGGCGTCCTCACCACTGGACCCGGCCGAAATCAGGTACCAATCAGGGTTAGCCCTGACCGCTCGGACGGATCTCAGGGTTGGCCGCCTGACGCACCTCCACCAGACCTTCTCGCAGGGCATCGAGCCTACTCGTGAGCTGGGCCGCGGCGTCGTCGTTCGTGGTCATCGGGGTCGCGGTGCCGGCGATCAGCTCGGCCAGCTCGTCCCTGGCCTGCTCGAACTCGGTGACCGTGGCCTGCATCTTCGCCAGCAGCGCGTCGCGTGCGTCACGCTGGCGCTCAGCTGCGGCGATGCGGGCGGAGACGGCGTCGCGGGAGCGGGCGAGGTCGGCCGCGGCGGGGCGGCCGGCGGCCTCGGCGAGCGCGGTCGAGAGGGCCTCGCGCTCGTCCTCCAGGGACGGCACGGGGATGCCGGCGAGCGCGTGGTCCAGCTCGGCGACCTGGCCGGCGGTGAGCCGCAGCTCGGCGACGACCTCGGTGGCGTCGGTGGAGATGCCGTGCAGGGCGGCGTTCTCGCCGAGGGTGGTGCCGAGCTCGCGGAGCACCCGCTCGCCCCGGGACACCCACACCTGCGCGGGGCTGCCCATGATCGGGCGCCGGCCACCGGTCGGCACGTCCTCGACGACCTGCCGGCGGGTGCTGCGGATCATCAGCGGCACGGCCACCACCGCCGCGATGCCGATCACGACAAGGATGGTGACGAGCACGGTGGTGAGCAGCACGACCTCCGATTTCCGAGCCGGAAACCGAAGTCTAGAACGAACGGACGATCAGGCGGCGTACACCGCGCCCATCCGGCGACCTCCGATGGAGGCCTCCATGCGGTGGCTCAGCACCGGCTGGATGCGCAGGTCGGCGAGGTTGTCACCGACCACCGCGGGCACCAGGCGACCGCCCTCGACATGTTCGACGGCCGCACGCGCGGGCCCGTCGGGCGCGCCGGCGTCGGCCCGCTCGGGCCGCTTGGCCGGCTCGGGCACCGTGTTCTCCACGGAGTCCAGGGCCCCCATGTCACTGGCCACGTGGTGCATCAGCTGGGACAGCGGCAGCTCCAACGCGTCGCAGATGGCGGCCAGCAGCTCGCTGGACGCCTCCTTGCGACCGCGCTCGACCTCGGAGAGGTAGCCAAGGCTGACCCTGGCCGCCCGGGAGACCTCGCGCAGCGTCCGACGCTGGTTGGTGCGAGCATGACGGAGCCGGTCACCGATCGCCTCACGCAACAGCACGGTCATCGCGCGCCTCCCTCCAAAGATCATCGGCCCGACTGGACGGTCGAGCACAGTGTCAACGTTACCGAGACGGCGCGATCATCGGCAGCGACATCACCTTGCGTACGCCACAAGCGAACGACCGAACACGCTCCGGTGTTCCCGAACCTACGGCCCGCGCCTGGAGCCTCGGTAGAGCTCAGCCCCCCGCCGGCTCCTCGAACCGGGCGTTGAGCAGGTCGAACGCGGCGCGCACGGCACCCGACCGGACCTGGTGGCGGTTGCCGTCGATCCCGATGGTCCGCACGATCGTGTGACCCGCGCCCGACACGGCGAGGTGCACGACGCCGGGCTCGGTCCCATCCTGTGGATCGGGTCCGGCCACCCCGGTGAGCCCGATGCCCCAGGTCGAGCCGCACGCGACCCGCGCCCCATCGGCCAGCTGCTCGGCGATCAGCGGGTGCACCGGGCCGTGCTCGGCCAGTGCCGCCGGGTCCACGCCGGCCAGCTGGGCCTTGAGCGGTGTCGCGTAGACGACCACGCCGCCGCGCACCACCGCGCTGGACCCGGGGACGCTGGTGAGCGCCGCGACGACCAGCCCGCCGGTGAGCGACTCGGCGGTGGCCACGGTCTCGGCGCGCTCGCGCAGGGTGGCCACCAGCTTCGTGAGCTCGTCGTGGTCGAGGCCGAGCGCGTCGGCGAGGGGGTTCCTAGCCACGGGCCCGCAGGCGCAGGGCGCGGAACACGTAGTCCACGCCGGTGCCGACGGTGAGCACGAGCGCGATGCCCATCGCGACCCACAGGACCGGGTCGCACCACGCCGGCAGCGGGAGCAGGAACAGCTCGATCGCGATGATCTGCATGATCGTCTTGGCCTTGCCGCCATAGCTCGCCGCGATGACTCCGTACCGGATAACCCAGAATCGCAGCAGGGTAATCCCGACCTCGCGCACCGCGATCGTCAGCGTGACCCACCACGGCAGCTCGCCCAGGATGGACAGGCCGAAGAGCGCCGCACCGGTCAGCGCCTTGTCCGCGATGGGGTCGATGACCTTGCCGAAATCGGTGACCAGGCCGAACTTGCGGGCGAGCCAGCCGTCGACGTGGTCGGTGATCGACGCGACGGCGAACACGAGCGCGGCGGTGAGCCGCCAGCCGGTCGAGCCCTCGACGGCGAACAGCGCCAGCAGGAACACCGGCACGAGCACCAGCCGGGACACCGTGAGGATGTTCGCGACGTTGAGCAGCGGCACGTGGACCGCGGCCACGCCGACGACCGGCTCCGGCGGACCGCCATCCGCCGGTACGGTCACGACGTCCCCTCGCGGGCTCGCCGACGCCCCTCGCGGTCGCCCCGGGTCGATGACTCGCTCGCACGCTCGCTCATCGCGGCGCGCTCTCCCGACCGGCGGCCTCCACCGGCTCGACGATCTCCACCGGCGCCACGAGCTCGACCGGCTCGACGACCAGGTCCACGCCCTCGGCGCCGACCACCTTGCCCCGCACGAGATCACCGACCTCGTAGCCGTCCCCCGTGAGCAGGCACTCGCCGTCGACCTCGGGTCCCTGGTGCGCGGCCCGGCCGGCGCAGTCCCAGCCGTCATCCGCGCCCACCCGCTCGACGAGCACGAGCACCTCGTCGCCGACGCGGTCCTCGGCGCGCTGCGAGGTGAGCTGCTCGACCAGCCCGGACACCCGGGTGACGCGCTCGGCGACCTCGGCCGGGTCGAGCTTGCCGGGCAGGTTCTCGGCCTCGGTGCCGTCCTCGTCGGAGTAGCCGAACACGCCGACGACGTCGAGCCGCGCCTCGGTGAGGAAGTGCTCGAGCTCGGCCAGCTCGGCCTCGGTCTCGCCGGGGAAGCCGACGATGACGTTGCTGCGGATGCCGGCGTCGGGCGCGTACGCGCGGATCTGGTCGACGAGCGCGAGGAAGGACTCGGTGCCGCCGAACCGGCGCATCCGGCGCAGCACCGTGGAGCTGGCGTGCTGGAAGGACATGTCGAAGTAGTCGGCGACGCCCTCGGTGCTGGCGATCGCGCGCAGCAGGCCGGGCCGGGTCTCGGCGGGCTGGAGGTAGGACACCCGCACCCGGTCGATGCCGGCGATGGCGGCCAGCTGCGGGAGCAGGCGCTCGAGCGCGTCCGGGCCGCCGTGCTCGCGGCCGAGGTCCTTGCCGTAGGAGGTCGAGTTCTCGCTGACCAGGAACAGCTCGCGGACGCCCTGGCTCGCGAGCCACTCGGCCTCCGCCGTGATCTCGGCGGGCGGGCGGGAGACGAACGCGCCGCGGAAGGACGGGATGGCGCAGAACGAGCACCGCCGGTCACACCCGGAGGCGATCTTGAGCGCGGCGACCGGGGCGTCGTCGAGGCGCTTGCGCAGCACCCGCGGCCCCCAGCCGTGGCCGGGCACGGCGAGGTCGCTCTGCGGTCGCTGCACGGGGCTGATCGGCAGGAGCGTGCGGCGGTCGGTCGGCTGGTGGGAGGCGATCTGCCGGCCGGCGACGACGTCGTCCAGCCGTGCGCCGAGGTTCGGGTAATGGTCGAAGCCGAGGACGGCGGCCGCCTCGGGCAGGCTCTCGGCGAGCTCGGCGCCGTACCGCTGCGCCATGCACCCGACGGCGACGACCTTGGCACCGGTCTCGGCCGCCTCGAGCAACGCGTCGACCGAGTCCTTCTTGGCGGACTCGACGAACCCACACGTGTTCACGACGATGACGTCGGCCCCGTCCCCGGCGTCGCTGACCTCCCAGCCGCCATCGGCGAGGCGGCCGGCGAGTTCCTCGGAGTCGACCTCGTTGCGGGCGCACCCGAGGGTGAGCAGGGCGGCACGGCGCGAAGGTGGCGGAGCAGACACGGCTCTCAGGGTAACCGGCGATGCGGACGCCAAGCGCATGCCAGCGGAAACGGGCTACTCCGCCGCCAGCACGATGTCGAACTCCGCGGTGTGGAAGGGGGTGTCGACCTCGCGGCCGTCGGGCGCGGGGCCGGGCTCGTGCCGGGGGAAGTCGATGATCAGCGATCGCTGTACGCCGAACACCGCGTCCGAGTCGAGATGGGGGCTGTCGGCCGGGAAGACATGGGTGATCAACGTCCGGTGGCCCGGCGCGCTGACCTTGAAGTGCACGTGCGCCGGCCGCATCGGGCCGCGGCCGGCCGCCGCCAGGAGCTCGCCCACCGGGCCGTCGGCCGGGATCGGGTACGGCTCGGGGTGGACGGTCCAGAACGCGTAGCGGCCCTCGGCGTCCGCGTGGAGGCGGGCGCGGCCGCGCATCGTCTCCAGGTCCGGGTACTGCACGTCGTAGCGGCCGTCCTCGTCGGACTGCCAGATCTCCAGCAGCGCGCCCGGCAGCGGCGCGCCCGCGGCCGAGTGGACGGTCCCGCGGAGGTGACACGGCGTGCCGGGGGCGCCCGCCGAGATGTCGTCGCCCATGGCGTACTCCGGGGCGTCCTCGACGAAGAACGGGCCGAGCACCGTCGACTCCGTCGCCACGCCGTCGGCCGGGTGGTTCAGCCCGATCACCGCCATCGACGCGCCGAGCACGTCCGACAGCAGGACGAACTCCTGCCGCTTCTCGTCGCTGAGCCGACCGGTCCGGGTGAGGAAGTCGACCGCCGCGGCCCACTCCCCCTCGGTCGGCCGCACGTCGGCGAGGAACGCGTGCAGGTGCCGGACCAGGCTCTCCGCGATCTCCCGCAACCGCGGGTCCTTGGCGCCGGCGAAGCTCGCGACCACCTGCTCGACCAGACTCACAAGTCCTCCCACGTGCCCTCGAAGGCCTTCCCCAGCAGCTCCCGCAACTCGGCCCCGGTCCGTTCCCGGACCCGGCGCGCGGCGTCGTCGAGATCCTCGGCGCGCATGCCGATGTCCCGCAGCGCGGTCGGCGCCGCCAGGCGCTCGGCCAGCGCGCGCAGGCCGGTGGCCGCGTGGGTCGCGCCGAGCGCGTCGCCGACGCCGGCCAGCGCCTCGGGCGCGCTCGCCTCGACGTGGGCGGTGACGTAAGGCAGCAGCACGGCATGCGTCGGCGCGTGGGGCAGGTCGTAGGCGCCACCCAAGATGTGACAGATCGTGTGATGCAGACCCGATCCGGTGACGGCGAACGCCGCGCCGGCGAGGTACGCGCCGAACAGCGCCTCCTCGCGGTCCTCCTCGTCGACGGCCAGCGGCAGACCGGCGGCGAGCGCCCGGACGGCCTCGCGCGCGACGATCATCGTCACCGGGTCGACGCCGGGCGCGTAGTGCGCCTCGACGGCGTGCGCGAGCGCGTTCATCCCACTCGCCGCGGTGATCGCCGCCGGCAGCCCGACGGTCAGCGACGGGTCGTAGACCACCGTGCGCGGCAGGACGTGCGGCGACCGCCCGGTGCGCTTCTCGCCGTCCTCCGTCCGCCCCCACACCGGCGTCATCTCCGAGCCGGCGTACGTCGTGGGCACGGCGACGATCGGCAGCCGCCGCTCCAGGGCCACGGCCTTCGCGGTGCCGACGCTCGACCCGCCGCCGACGCACAGCAGGAGGTCGGCATCCGCCGCGGCCTCCACCGCCGCGGCGGCGACGGCGGCCGGCACGTGCTCGCGCACGCCGGTGAACACGCCCGCCACCCCCAGCGGCGCGGCCAGCTCGCGGGCCAGCGGCTCGCCCCGCGGCGTCGTGATCACCAGCACCCGCGCGCCGCCGAGCGCCGAGACCTCCCGGCCGAGCGCGGACCGCGCGACCCCGGCGCCGAACACCACCCGCCCGGGCAACGAGTCCCGCGTGAAGGCCCTCACGGGACCACGCCCTGGCCGTACCCGTCACTGATCGACCCCGGCGCCAGCGCCCAGCCCAGTTCCCGCACCTTCGCGACGATAGCCGCGAGTCGGGCCGGGCCGGTGACCGTCGCCGGGGTCAGCCACGCGGACGGGCGGCCGGGTGTCGATGCGCACACGACCCGCACCGATTCAGCGCGGGCATTAGGTTGGCTTGCGTGAGTAGTGACTCCGTCGTGGTCCGTCGCGCCCGGATCGGCGACGTGCGGTCCGTCAAGTCGATCATCGACACGTATGCCGGCAAGGTCCTGCTGGCCAAGGAGCTCGTCACGCTCTACGAGGACGTGCAGGAGTTCTGGGTGGCCGAGCGGGAGGACGAGCTCGTCGGTTGCGGTGCCCTGCACGTGCTGTGGGAGGACATCGCCGAGATCCGCACCATCGCGGTGCTGCCGCACGCCCTGCGGCTGGGGGCCGGCGGGCTGCTCGTCGAGCGGCTCGTCGCGCAGGCCCGCGAGCTGGGGCTCGCCCGGGTGTTCGTGCTGACCTTCGAGACCGAGTTCTTCGCGCGGTACGGGTTCGTCGAGATCGACGGCACCCCGGTGAGCCCGGAGGTCTACGAGGAGATGCGCCGCTCGGCCGACGAGGGGGTCGCGGAGTTCCTCGATCTTCCCTACGTCAAGCCGAACACCTTCGGCAACGTGCGCATGCTGCTCGAGCTGTAACCAGACTTTCGATACCCAGCATTAGCCCGTTAGGGGGTTTCCTGTTCATGGTCTCCCGGGCGTAATTGATCAGGGCACGCGGCGCGCGTGCCCGCTCAGTTCCGCCTGACAGAGGGAGACCATCCGTGGCCACGTCAACCCTGCGTCGTGCCGCCCGGGCAACCATCACCGCGATCGCGGTCACCATCGCCATGCTCGCCGGCACCCTGACCGCACAGGCAGCGCTCGACTCCGGTCAGCTCCGCCAGACGACCGACCAGTACCTGTTCAGCACGAGCCTGGCCAGCTTCCAGACCCTGCGGGCCCAGCAGCCCTACCGCGACCAGCTCGACTGGAGCTCCGACGGCTGCTCGAACTCGCCGGACAACCCGTTCGGCTTCAACCTCGTCAAGGCGTGCTACCGGCACGACTTCGGCTACCGCAACTACAAGCGGCAGAGCCGGTTCACCGAGGCCAACAGGCTCCACATCGACAACAACTTCAAGACCGACATGTACAAGGTCTGCAACGGCAACTGGGCGTGCAACCGGTTCGCCGACGTCTACTACGCGGCCGTCCGCCAGTTCGGCGGCTGACCGTTCGGAGTCGACGCGGGGCACGCCGGTTCGCCGGCGTGCCCCGTTCTCGTCGCCGCCCGGATCCCGCTCCCGCGGCCGTTGCGGCGAGACGCACCGTGGTCAGCAGTTCCCGGTCGTCGCCCTGCCCGCCAGGCGGTCGGCCACCCAGCCGGTGACCGCGGGGCTCATCAGCGCGGCCGTCGTGAAGTGGGCGCCGGTGTCCGTGCGCCAGAACGTCACGTTGCCGCCGCCCGCGCACCATGCCGCGCGCAGGTCCACGCTCACCTGCACGGGCAGGATCTCGTCGCCGTTGGAGTGGTACAGCAGCACCGGCGCGCGCGGGGTGGTGCCGCCGAGGTTCTGCTCGTTCACCCGGGCCGTCCACTCAGGACGGTTGAGCACGTCCTCGGTGGTGTAGTCGGCCATCGAGTGGCCGGCGTACTTCGACAGCTCGTCGGTGCAGTCGTCGCGGATGTCGGCGAACGCGGCGCGCCCCTGGTCGTTGAGGTACGGCGCGAGCTGGAGGTCGGGGTAGGCCACGTCGAGGCCGAAGCCGGCGGCCATCACCAGCCCGACATTGGCGCCGCCGTCATTGTGGTCGGCGACCACGCGCAGGTTGGCCGGCGGCGCGCCGACCGCGTACGCGGCGATGTTGAGGTCCGGCGCGTAGCTCGGCGCCAGCTGCGCGGCCCAGCCGGAGCCCTGCCCACCCTGGGAGTAGCCGACGATCGCGACCTTCGTCCCGGCGGACAGCCCGGTGCCGGGCAGCCGCAGCGCCGCGCGGACCACGTCGAGCGTGGCGTTGCCCTCGGCCCGGCCGGCGATGTAGGTGTGGTCGCCTGGCGTGCCGACGCCCTCGTAGTCGGTGACCGCGACGGCGTACCCGCGGGTGGCGTACTGGTGGATCAGCAGGCCCTCGGTCTCGTCGCCGGCCTCGAGATGGCGCGACGGCGCGCACTGGTCGCCCAGGCCGTGCGTGCCGGGCGCGTAGCCGACGACCGGGGTGTTCGCGTTGGCGCCCAGGGGCACGATCACCGTGCCGCTGACCGTGATCGGGGTGCCGGTGGCCGACGTCGACCGGTAGGTGATCGACCACGTTCTGGCGTAGAGGAAGCCCGGCGCGTTGATGGCCCGGGCGGTGACGACGTCGCCCGGTGCCGCCGCGGGTGCCACCGGCGCCGCGGCCGCCGGGGCGGCTGGGACGGCGAGCGACATCGCGGCAAGCAGGATCCCGGACAGCATTCGGCGGACGGACATGACGCTCCTTTGCGCTCCGCACCGTGGTTTAGACCACCATTACGGTAACGGTCCGATCACCAGCGGTAAAGGCTCGCCGTTTCCTAGGATGTGGGCATGAGACGCGTGGCGGTGGCGGTCGTGGTGGGGGCTGTGGTGGGCACGCTGGCGCTGGCGGGCTGCCAGTCCGAGGCGGCGCCGGCGCCACCACCGGCCGGCTGGGCGGGCCGCGACAGCTCGCTCGCCACGCTGGAGCGGCTCGACGACCATCCACTGTGGACAATGCGGTACGCGGGCGGCTACGACCGGCTCAAGGACGTCGCCACTCCCCCGCCGGCCACGCCGTTCGGCTGCTCGCTGTTCGCCGCCAACGGCCTGTTCGCGCGCAACTTCGACTGGGACCCGAACCCGGCGATGCTGCTGTTCACCGAGCCGCCGGACGGTTACGCGTCGGTGTCGATGGTGGACCTGTCCTACCTCGGCGTCACGGATCCGGCCGCCGACGGGGCCCGGCTCGCGGACGCGCCGCTGCTGCCGTTCGACGGTCTCAACGCCAAGGGCCTGGCGATCGGCCTCGCCGCGGTGCCGGACGCGCAGGCGGGCTCGCGGCCCGGGCGGCCGACGGTGGGCGGCGTGCGGATCATCCGGCTGGTGCTGGACCAGGCCGCCACCGTCGAGGAGGCCGTGGCGATCTTCGAGGAGCACAACGTCGACTTCGCGGGTGGCCCGCCGCTGCACTACCTGGTCGCGGACGCGACGGGGAGGTCCGTGGTGGTCGAGTTCGTCGACGGCAAGGTGTCCGCGCTGCCGACGCGGACGGCGGTGAACTTCACGATGGCCGGGTCGGACGAGGCGTCGCGCCAGGCGGACAGCCGCTACCGCACGGCGAACGGCGGCCTGGGCGGGGCGCGGGACTGGCGGGGTGCGCTGGACCTGCTGGGTGAGGTCGTGCAGGGCCACACGCAGTGGTCGGTGGTGTACGGGCTCGAGTCGGGCGAGGTGCACGTGGCGACGGACAAGAAGTTCGACCGGGTGCACGAGTTCTCGCTGACGATGGGCTGACACCACGGCCGGGCGCGTTCGCCGCGCCCGGCCGTGGGGGTCCTTGGGGTCAGCCGATCAGCGGCGGGCCGAGTGGGAGCGCGGCGCCGCCGGTGGCCACGGAGGCGGAGCTGAAGAAGAGGTAGACCCCGACCGCGGCGAACGCGAGGACGACGATCCCGGCGATCTGCAGCACCGAGGCCGAGGCCTGCACCGTGCCGATGAGGACGAGGACGAGCGCCACCTCGATGAGCGCGAACAGCAGTGTGTAGGTCACCGGCAGGCGCAGGGTCGCGAGCGTGAGCATGCCGACGATGACGAGCCAGGAGATGAGGAAGACGGCCTGCGTGTCGACGGCGGCCGCGGCGTCGATGGCGAACCAGTTGTGCGTGAGGCCGAGCACGAGGAGCGCGTAGCTGAGCCAGAACCCGGCGAAGGCGCCGAAGACCCCGGCGACCGCACTCTGCGCCACCGCGGCCGCCCACCCGGCGGCGATGAGCAGCCCGACCCCGGTGGCCGCGATGATGACGGCGAGCGAGGCCCCGACCGCGGACGCCGGCACGTAGCCGACGAGCACGAGCCCGAGCGCGACGGACCCGACGATGAAGCTGGGCAGCCCGATCATGGCGGGGTCGGCCGCGGGCGCGGCGGTGGTGGTGGCGTGGGAGTGGGCGTGGACGTCTTCCGCTGTGGCGTCGAGCGTGGTCATGGGCGGGCTCCCTCACGGGTTACCGGATGTGCCAACGGTGTCGCGGCAGCACACACCCGGTTTACCTGCTGGACACACGGCAGCCGGTCTCAAACTGAGACACCCGACCTGCCCATCGCGGCGGCGAGCGACTCAGATGACCTCTTTCACCAGCGCCCACACGCCGGTGGAGGGGTTGCGCTCGTGCTCGGCGCCGACGGTCGTGCACCTGCTCCGACCACGTTCCAACGCCTCGTCGACACCCTGGGCGAAGTCCGCAAAGCGAAGACGGCCCTTGTCGTAGTGCGGAACGTGTCTCGCCAATCGACGATGGACGTCGTCGTAGCAGGTCAACGGCGCCGAGCACAGCTCGAAGTGGAGCAGTAGCCAATACTCGAAGCAGGGGTTCGAGATCGCGAGACGCACGTCTTCCCGTTGCGCCAGTCTTGTGGCCCGCGACAGATCGAACTCATCCACGTCCACGACGCACCAGACCTGATCGCACTCGACGACCGCCCGCTTCCGAGCAGCGAAGCGAACCAGGGACTCGGGATCGAGACCTTTCCGTTCCATGATCACCTTGACTGCCGGGTTTCGTCGTTCCTTCTTCAAACCCCGAAAGTAGCTCGGCTCGGTGACCTCGCCACCGCACACGACGAGAATCTGTGACCGTTCTTCACGGGCGGCCGGGCGACGAGAACGTCTGTTTTCATGTTTGATCATCGAGCGCGTACGGCATTCAGGAAATCGTCATCGTCCAGGACCGGGACCGCGCCGTAGCTCCCGCCGAGGTACCTGCGCTCGATGTTCTGGTCCTTGCGGGGTTTGAAGTCGGTCAGCGGGTAGATCTCGGTCGCGCCGGCGGTGTCCTTCTGTACGAACCAGACCTGGTCGCGATCCAGCACGTCGTTGCCGATCATCGTGCCCAGCAGGCTGGTGTCGTGTGTCGTGAAGATCAGCTGCGCGTTGCTGTGGTTGGTCTCGCGATCCCGGAACAGCCGCACCAGCTGGGCGGTGAGAAGCGGATGCAAGCTGGTGTCGATCTCGTCGACCGCGATGACCGCGCCTTGGTCGAGCACGTCCAGCACTGTGGGGAGCAGCTCCAACCAGGAGCGTGTCCCGTCGGACTCCTCGCCGAGCGAGAACAGCTCGTCCTCGACCCCGTGTACGAACCAGAGCTCAGCGCGCGGCTCAGCGGCTCGACGCAGGAGGCGCTCGCGCTCGTATCGAAGGTCGGACAGCTCGGTAGCCCGACCTTCCTGTCCCCCGGACTCGCCGTCGGCCTTGAGCAGATCGGTCAACTCAGCGATTTTGGCCTCGATGGTGGCGACACTCCGCAGCAGGCGCCGATCGCTGGTTTCCTCGACGCGAACATCCGTAATTCCGACATCCGCCGCAGCCAACAAGGAGAGCAACCGACCTAGGTTCTCCGGCCTTTTCGAGATGAAATCTCGAATCCGGTCCGGAAGCCTGAAACCCGAGCCCACAGCCGACCTACGGATTCGCAGACCCTGCCGGAACCATCGATATACCGGAGTGAGGGGCGCCAAGTTGAGCCTGGCCGCCGCGCTCAGAAACAACGAGTTCGGCCGGGTGAGCTCCTCCAGCATCTCCAGCTTCGGCCTGAGGTCGCCCAGGGTGGTGCCGAACCTTATCTCTCGGCGCTCCCGGCGGAAGAGCATTCTCCTGCGTTTTTCTGGGTAAGAATACAACCATTCTTCGAGCACTTCGCTGTCGTCGACGGCGAAGCCGTAGGTGTAGGGCACACCTTCGACCACCAGTTCGGCCGCAAAGACAGAAGGGTGCTCTCGACCATCGGTACTCAACCGGAACGGCTGCCGCGGGATGCCTTCGACGTCCCACCTGGCGAAGGACTGCAACACGGCCGAACGCATGAAGCCAAGCCCGTCGATCACGTTGGTCTTGCCGGAGGCGTTGGCGCCATAGATGGCCGTGACCGGCACGACCGAACGCTCCCCGGGGGCGGCGGGCATCAGCAGGAGCTCTTGCTCGTCGGCGATCGACCGGTGGTTGGCAAGTCTGAAGCTGCGGAGCATGCTGACCCCCTTCCAGGACCACCTTCACACCATTCTGTACCAGTAAACCGCACAGAACCGGTTGAAGCTCGTCCCAGCGAGGTTTCACTCCGGGCACAACCAGCTAGCTAGTCCTGGTCGTCGTCGGGCTCGTCGGGGATCGGGCCGCCGCCGCGGATCAGGTACAGGACCGAGTCCAGCTCGTCCGGCTTGATCAGCACGTCGCGGGCCTTCGAGCCTTCCGACGGGCCCACCACGCCGCGGCTCTCCAGCAGGTCCATCAGCCGGCCGGCCTTCGCGAAGCCCACGCGGAGCTTGCGTTGCAGCATCGACGTCGAGCCGAACTGCGACGTCACCACCAGCTCGGCCGCCTGGAGCAGAACATCGAGGTCGTCGCCGATGTCCTCCTCTATCTCGCGCTTCTCGCTCGCCTTCGCGGCCGTCACGCCGTCGGTGTACTCCGGCTGCGCCTGCTCCTTGACGAACGAGACCATCGCGTTGATCTCTTCGTCGGTGATGAACGCGCCCTGGACCCGGACCGGCTTCGACGCACCCATCGGCAGGTACAGCCCGTCGCCCATGCCGATCAGCTTCTCCGCGCCCGGCTGGTCCAGGATGACCCGCGAGTCCGTCAGCGACGACGTCGCGAACGCCAGCCGGGACGGCACGTTGGTCTTGATCAGGCCCGTCACCACGTCCACCGACGGGCGCTGGGTCGCCAGCACGAGGTGGATGCCGGCCGCCCGCGCCTTCTGGGTGATCCGCACGATCGCGTCCTCGACGTCGCGCGGCGCGGTCATCATCAGGTCCGCCAGCTCGTCGACGATCGCGAGGATGTACGGGTACGGCCGGTACTCGCGCTCGGAGCCCGGCGGCGCGCTGATCTCCCCGGAGCGCACCTTCTTGTTGAAGTCGTCGACGTGCCGGACCCGGTTGGCCTGCATGTCCTGGTAGCGCTGCTCCATCTCCTCGACCAGCCAGGTCAGCGCGGCCGCGGCCTTCTTCGGCTGCGTGATGATCGGCGTGATCAGGTGCGGGATGCCCTCGTACGGCGTCAGCTCGACCATCTTCGGGTCGATCAGGATCATCCGGACCTCGTCCGGCGTGGCCCGCGCGAGCAGCGACACCAGCATCGAGTTGACGAAGCTCGACTTGCCGGAACCGGTGGACCCCGCGCACAGCAGGTGCGGCATCTTCGCCAGGTTCGCGGTGACCATGTGGCCCTCGATGTCCTTGCCGAGGCCGATCACCATCGGGTGCGTGTCCTTGACCGCCGTGCTCGACCGCAGCACGTCGCCCAGCCGCACCATCTCGCGGTCGCTGTTCGGCACCTCGATGCCCACCGCGGACTTGCCCGGGATCGGCGCGAGCAGCCGCACGTTGTCGGTGGCGACGGCGTACGCGATGTTCTTGGGCAGCGCGGGGATCTTCTCGACCTTCACGCCGGGGCCGAGCTCGACCTCGTAGCGGGTGACGGTCGGGCCTCGGGTGAAGCCGGTGACCTGCGCGTCGATCGCGAACTGGTCCAGGACGCCGGTGATCGCCTCGATCATCGTGTCGTTGGCCCGGCTGCGGGCCTTGGGCGCGTCGCCGGCGGCGAGGATGTTCGGGTCGGGCAGCGTGTAGTCGCCGTCGACGACCCGGGTGAGCGTGAGCTGGGTGGCCTCCTTGGCCTGCGGGGTCTCCTTGACCTGCGCGGACCGCGGCCGCTTGCGGGCGGGCGGCGCCGCGGGCGCGTCGGGCTCCGGCGGCGGGGGCACGTCGAGGCCGGCGCCGGTCTCGACGACCGGCTCGGCCATGGTGGCCTGGCGGCGGCGCGACGGGCGGCGCAGCTTCGGCTCGGCCGGCGGCGCCTCCTCCACGCCGGGCAGCTCGAGGCCGTCGTCGTCGTCGTACTCGTCGGCGTCCTCCGGGTCCATGCCCAGCTCGCGCAGCCGGGTGGGGATGTCGCGGAAGCGGGTGCCGGTGAACACCAGCACGCCGAAACCCAGCACCAGCACCAGGAGCGGGAGCGCGACCCACGCGGTGACGCCCTTGGCGAGCATGCCGCCGGAGACGTAGCCGAGCGCGCCGCCCGCGTACATCCGGCCGTCGTTGTTCTCGGGCAGGTCGCTGAAGATGTGCAGGATGCCGAGGAACGCCATGACGAACAGCAGCGTGCCGATGACCAGCCGCGGCCGCTTCTCCGGCTGCGGGTCCGACCGCATCAGCGCGATGCCGATGACCAGCAGCGTCAGCGGCAGCGCCATGGCGGCGGCCCCGACGACCGACCGCGCGCCGATCTCCAGGTAGTGCCCGACCGGGCCGGCGGCGTGCCACCAGACGCCGGCCCCCGCGATGACGCCGACCGCGACCAGCCCGAACGCCAGGCCGTCGCGGCGGTGCGCGGGCTCGAGGTCCTTGGTGCGGCCCATGGTCCTGGCCAGGCCGCCGACGCCTTTCGCCAGCAAGGTCCACCCGCCACGCAGGCCGCGGCCGATCGCCCGGCTGAGGCCGCCTTTGCGACGGGCGGGCAAGCGGCGGGCGGGCTGGCGGCGGGCCGGCCGGCGGGCTGACGTCTTGCGCCGGGCGGGTGTTTTCGCGGACGACCGGGAGCTGCCCCCACGGGTACTGCGGCCCTTGGAGGTCTTAGAGGCTGCTGTCCGGTTCGCCATACTCCACACGGTAGTCGGCTTTCACCACATGAGTCACTTCTGCCACACGTGACACCAGCCCGCTTATCCGGCGTTTGCACGGTCCGTGCCATGCTCCGCACCATGGTCGCGCTGTTCCGCCGCACAACCGAGCCGACACGCCGTGCCGCCGCGTTCTCGCCCGCCTGGCGGCTCATGACGCTGGTCGATCGTGGTTTCGTCCGGCTGGTCGGGAAGCTGGAGATCACCGGCGAGTTCCCGGCCGAGATGCGGGACCAGCCCGGTCTCATCGCGGCGAACCACATCGGCATGTTCGACCCGTTCGTCCTCACCGCGGCGCTGCGCAAAAGCGGGGTGAACCCACGGTTCCTGCTGACAGGCGGCTTGCTGGACGTGCCGGTGGTCGGCTGGGGCCTGAGGCAGGGCGGCAGCATCCGCGTCGACCGGGGCAAAAGTAACGTCGTCGAGGCCTTCCACCGCACGACGGAGGCCCTGCGCTCGGCGTCCGGTCCGGTGCTGGTCTACCCGGAGGGCCGGGTGAGCCGCGAGCCGGGCCTGTGGCCGGAGCGCGGGAAGACCGGTGTCGCGCGGATGGCGCTGGACGCGAAGGTGCCGGTGATGACGATCAGCCAGTGGGGCGCGCACGAGGCGGTGTACTGGGGCACCGAGCGCGTGACCGGCTGGCGGGACCTCGTGCCCCTGCTGATGTCGTGGTTGCGTGCGATCCGCGACCGGCCGGTGTTCCAGGTGCACTTCGGCCCGGTGGTGGAGCTGTCGGACCTGTCGGCGAGCACCCCCGGCGACGCGGTGCGCGCACACGCCCGCATCATGCAGGCGATCACGGACGGCGTGGTGCCGTTGCGCGCCGATGAGCCGGACGTGCCCGCGTTCCACGACCCCACGCGGCCGACGGACAGCCACAGCCCCTGGCGCCCGAAGAGCTGAGGAATGTAGCCGTGGCCTGGGCTTTCGGGCGCATTCGCTGCACGTGTGGTGGAACCGCCCTAGGCTTTCGCGCGTCACAACGGCAACTTGCTCAAGGGGGCGTGTCGTGGGATTCGTAGACCAGTTGGACCAGACGATCGAGAAGATCATCGACGAAGCGATCGACTTCTACATGGACGCGCAGGGCTGGTTCCGCGTGGGCGACGGCGACTTCCACCACACCACTGACATCGCCTGGCAGGTCACGGCGCCGGGCAAGTCGGCGCGGACCACCGGCGGCCAGGTCACCAAGGACGGCGTGCCCGCCGAGTGGGGCTTCGACTACGGTGCCGGCACCAACGCGGGCTCGCTCGTCTACGGCCACTTCGAGCAGACCATCCGCGACGTCTTCTCCTGGTGGCGCTCGATTCCCACGCCGGCGGACTTCGACCAGTACCTCAACTACCTCCGCGACGCCGCCTGGTACATCTCGCTGACCAGCCAGAGCGACAAGGTCAGCGATGTCGGCAACGCCGAGCTGACCGCCGTCGACTTCCTGCAGAAGAAGATCGGCGGTGACGACATGGGCGGGCTCATGATCCTCACCTTCGACCAGAACTTCTGCACCCCGTTGCCGACGGTGATCCACGGCCAGTACGCCGTCACCCTGCTCGCTGGCGCCACGCTGTGCGGCGAGAAGGAGATCTGGGTCAAGGCGGAGCAGGACATCCTCGCGATCGCCGACAAGATGCACGCGGCGATGAAGGACCGTGGGTCGGCCGGCGCCGTGGACCTCGGCACCATCACCGCGCTGGTCAACATCGCCGCGGTGTTCCCGACCCCGGCGAAGCCGATCCTCGCCGGCGCCGGAGCGGTGCTCTCCTCGCTGGACTCGCTGCTCAAGGCCGGCGACGCGCCCAGCAAGCCGTCGGTCGAGTTCGCCGCCGACAGGCCGGACGGGGTCATCACGAAGACCAACGAGGCGCTGAAGAAGCTGGCGGAGACGATCAGGGGACGCGAAGACGAGATCGCGCACAAGATCAAGGACGCGATCAACACGGTCACCAGCCGTGCCGGGTCCTTCGACATGCCGAAACCGACGGTGCTCGACGAGACGCAGATCGACGGGATGAAGGTCGACCTGGGCGACCTGAACTTCCTCGCCACCGACACGTTGCCCAAGATCGAGAAGCAGCTCAACCTGGCGTCGGACTACGTCTCCTACGGCGGCGGGTGCTCCGATACGTGGTACCGGCCGATGGACATCGGCGTGTCCGACACGGTGTACGGCCCGTATGACACGTGGGCCGAGCTGGCCTCGCTGGCCGAGGGCCTCACGACCGACCTCGCCTGGGAGGTCAAGGAGAGCGCGGCCCACCTGGCGATCGCGGCCGAGCAGACCGGGCGGACCGAGGCCGAGATCGAGGCGTCCATGAAGCGGCACGCCGAGGGACTCGGCGGCGGCAGCGGAGTCGACCCGATCGGCGACGCCAGCAAGTGGGTCAAGGAGAACCCCTGATCCCGCCGAAAGTCGTGACCCGGACGGTCGACCCGGCACGCGGGACACAGACGCGCGGGACACAACGAGATGCACCCCAGGTGATCTTCTGATGTCCGGGAATTGACGAGCGGTTTCCCCGCCCAGTAGGCCCGACGCACGCGGCGATTTTGCGTCGCGCGGCCCGGGGTGGATGACCTAGCGTGGGTCCACGTGACTGTCGAAACCACTACGCGGGTTACGTCGCCGCCCACCCGCACCGGGCGCGGCACCGTGCTGATCATCCTGGCCTCGGTCTGCTCCGCCACCTCGGGTCCGCTCGCGAAGCCGGCGATGGACGCCGGCCTCAGCCCGCAGCAGGTGACGAGCTTCCGCATCGGGCTGGCCGCGCTCGTCCTGCTCGCCGTGGTCGCGGTCACCAGGCCCGCACTGCTCCGCGTTCGCCGGTCCGACTGGAAGCTCCTCGCCGGCTACGGGCTCGTCGGCGTCGCGGGCGTCCAGGTCCTGTACTTCGCCGCCGTGGCACGGATTCCGATCGGCATCGCCATGCTGCTCGAGTTCACCGCACCGATCCTCGTCGCCCTCTGGGTGCGGTTCGTGCGGCGGACCGTCCTGCCGGCGCGGATGTGGGTCGGCACCGTGCTCGCCATGGTCGGCCTCGCGATGGTCGCCCAGGTCTGGCAGGGACTGCGGCTCGACGCGATCGGCCTGCTCGCCGGCGTCGGCGCGGCGCTCTGCGCGGCGGCGTTCTTCATCTCCGGCGAACGGCTCGCCGCGCAGATCGCGCCGCTGGGACTCGTCACCTGGGGCATGATCGTCGGCGCCGTCCTGATCTTCGTCCTCGCGCCGCCGTGGACGATCCCCCTCGACATCCTCCGCGACGGCACCGACTTCGGCGGCTGGCACGTTCCTGTGTGGACACTCCTGGTGGCCTGCGCGATGATCAGCACCGCCCTGGCCTACCTGCTGTCGATCAGCGCACTGCGCGACCTGCCGGCCAACGTCGTCAGCGTCCTCGGCCTCGTCGAGCCCATCGTCGCGACGGCGCTGGCCTGGCTCCTGCTCGGCCAGGCGCTCACCGCGGTGCAGGTGACGGGCGCGGTGGTCCTGCTCGCCGGCGCGACGGTGGTGCAGCTCGCGGCCAAGGCGCCGGTGGTCGCGGATCTCCCCCTGGCGAACCAGCCGGTTCACCCGGCGGGTTGACGACGTGAGGACCGTCACGCCGGGAGACTGGGAGCCGATACATCAGACAACCCAGCTCGTGAGTAGGTGACCGGCCATGAACACGCCAACCCGGCGAGAGCAACGCAAGGCACGACGCGCCCTGCTGCGTCAGATCTTCACGGTCGGCTGCGCCCTACTGCTCGCCGCGGCCGCCCAGCGCTGACACGAA
>NZ_DASWSJ010000002.1:0-24374 GCF_036402745.1 Actinophytocola sp.
CGGTCAAGAGGGCCCAGCATCGCCAGCGACACCAGGCCAGCAGACCGCCTCACTCAGCCGTCGGCATCACTCCTCCCAGCAAGACCGGGCACCGGCGCCGACCAGCCACAACCACCTAACCCACCGGCATTGGGACTAGCCCGCCTCCCCGGGATTGACAGCGTGCGTTGCGTCCCAGCGAATAGTGCGGGTATCGAGGTGGGTGGTGGCTGGGTGCCGTCACGGTCCCCTGAGGTTCCGGTAGTCGGCGTGGTCGGCGCAGGACTTCCTTCACACGATGATCTACGAGACAGGCCTTAGTCCTACGGCCGACTGGCTTCGTCGACAGACGCGGCCATTTGGCCGCATCCGCTAGGCTGCCCTATTGGCACCGACCGGAGGCTGACGACGTGCGGGTCGGACTCACTCTGCGTCTCGCCGCCGCCAGCGCGCTGCTGGCGGTGGTGGTCGGTAGCGCGTTCGTGGTCATGATCTCCTCCTCCGCGCAGCTGCGTGACCTGCAGCAGCAGGCACACCGCTCCGAAGACGTGCTGGTGGTCGCCAACCAGCTCGAACGGTTCGTCGTCGACCTGGAGACCGGCCAACGCGGGTTCGTCATCACCGGCACGCAGAACCTGCTCGAACCCTGGCGGGCCGCCCGCGCCGCCATCCCGGCCGAGCTCGGCCAGCTCACCCGGATGGTCGCGGACAACCCCGGCCAGCACGCCATCGCCGACCGCATCGCCACGGCCATCAACTCCTACGTGCGCGACTACTCCCTCCCCCTGGTGGCCCTGGCCCAACGCGACCCGCCCGCCGCCCGCACCACCGCCGTCACCGAGGAAGGCAAGCGCCTCCTCGACGCCATCCGGGTCGACTTCGACCAGTTCCTCACCACCGAGAACACCCTCGCCACCCAGCGCCAGGACCGCGCCGACGCGGCGGACCACCGCTCCACCGTGGCCGCGACGGCCGGCCTCGCCGGCTCGGTGCTGCTCATCGCCGCGTTCGGCACCTACCTGACCATGGTCATCGCCAGGCCGGTCCGCCGCGCCGCCGCCATGGCCAGACGCATCGCCGGGGGCGACCTGAGCAGCCGCCTACCCGAGCACAGCCCCGGCGAGATCGGTGCGCTCCAGCACAGCTTCAACACCATGTCGGGCTCGCTGCGGCACAGCCGCGCCGAGCTCGCGGCCTCCCGCACCCGCATCGTCGCCGCCGCCGACCAGGAACGCCGGCGCATCGAGCGCGACCTCCACGACGGCATCCAGCAACGGCTCGTCTCCCTCGTCCTCGACCTCCACGACATCGAGGCGGAGCCCGACGGGGGCAGGGGGGTGGGCCGCGTCGCCGACGAGCTCACCACCGCCCTCGACGAGCTGCGCGAGCTGTCCCGGGGTATCCACCCGGCCATCCTCACCGCCGGCGGCCTGCGCGCCGCGATCAAGGCGCTCGCCCGCCGCGCCACCGTCCCGGTCGAGCTCGAGGTGGACGTCCCCGCGCGACTCCCCGATCCCGTCGAGGTCGCCGCCTACTACGTCGTCTCCGAGGCGCTCGCCAACACCGCCAAGCACGCCAACGCCACGACCGTCCACATTCGCCTCCACACCCGCGAAAGCCGGCTCCGCCTCACGATCCGGGACGACGGCGACGGCGGCGCGGTCCCCGGACGCGGCAGTGGCCTCATCGGACTCACCGACCGCGTCGAAGCCCTCAGCGGCACGCTCACCGTCACCAGCCCGGCGGGCGACGGCACCACCCTGGTCGTCGAGCTACCACTGGAACCCGCGGAGTCGACCTCGACGGGCCAGTAGCCGAGCGCCCTCGCACCGCCGATCCCGGCCAGGTCTCCTTGTTGGCACTCGGGTCGCCGCTTCAGGCGGCGAGCGTGGGTTGGACCGCCGACGACGTGACCGTGCTGATCGTGGCCCGGTAGAGGCTTTCGAACGCGTCCACGGTGCGCTGGATGTCGTGCCCGGCGATGATCTTGCGGCTGGCCAGGCCCATGGCGGTGCGCGCCGCCGGCCCGTCGGCGAGCTCGGCCAGCGCGGCGGCGAGCAGCGTGACGTTTCCCGGCGGGTACAGGAACCCGTTGACGCCGGGCCGGACGAGGTGCGGCAGCGCCATGGCGTCCGCGGCGACCACCGGCAGGCCCGCGGCCATCGCCTCCATGGTCGCCAGGCTCTGCAGCTCGGCGGTGCCGGGCATGCAGAACACGTCGGCGCGCTGGTAGGCGGCGACCAGCTCGTCGTCGGAGACGAAGCCGTGGAACCGGACGCGCGACGCCACGCCGAGGTCCTCGGCGAGCGCGGTCAGGCTCGCCCGGCAGGCGCCGTCGCCGACGATGTCGAGCCGCACGTCCGGCACCACCGCCGCGGCCCGGATGAGCTCGTCGACGTTCTTCTCCTTGTCCAGGCGCCCGACGAACAACACCGACACCGGCGTCGCCCCGGCGCGGGTCCGCGAGGCCGGGTAGTGGCCGAGGTCGATTCCGCAGGAGATCGCCAGCGGGTCGCCGGGCAGGCCGTTGTCGGTGAGCAACCGCACCGCCCGCGGGGTGGGCGCGGTGACGGCCTGCGCGCGGCGATACACCCGGACCAGGTCGCGCCAGGCCCAGCGCGCCACCGGCGCCCGGAGCGGGCGGGGAAGGGGCGCGTAGCCGAGCAGGTTCTCCGGCATGAAGTGGTTTGTCGCGACCACCGGCACGCCGTACGCGGCGGCCGCCCGCAGCGTCGACCGGCCGACAGCGAAATGGGACTGCACGTGCACGACGTCCGGCCGCAGCAGGGCGAGCAGGGGTGCCACGGCCCGCGACGCTCCCCACGGCGTGCTGACCCGGAAGGTCGGATGGAACGGGGTGCCCAGGGACGGTATGCGGTGCACGGTGATCTCGCCGTCAGCGTCGGTGGCGCCGACGGTGGCGCCGTCGGTGGCTGTGGTGCCGGCGTGCGCCGGACTGACCACGTGCACCTCGTGGCCGCGGCGGGCGAGGCCGCGGGCGAGGCGCTCGGCGAAGTGCGCGGCGCCGTTCACGTCAGGTGGGAACGTGTCTGCGGCGATCAGGATGCGCAGCGCGGGGCCGGTCTTGGACATGTCGTTCTCCTTGGGAGATGGGCCGCGGATCCGGGACGGACCGCGCGAGAACGATCACCGCGCCGATGGCGACGGCGGCGAGGGCGAGCTGCGCGGCTGCGAGCGCCGGGCCGACGCCGGCCGCCTCGCGATAGGCGCCGAGGCCGATGGCGACGGCGGTGAGCGGGTCGATCACGGTGGTGGCCGCGATGACCAGGGCGGGCGGGCCGGCCGCGTAGGCCTGGTGCAGCAACCACCCGCCGACGAGCATCAGCAGGCCGGACTCCGCGGCGAGCCCGACTCCGGCGGCGATGTCGTGCGAGCCGATCACGCCGACCGACGCCGCCCTGGTCAGCGCCGACCCGGTGCCGAACAGCACGGCCGCGGCCGCCGCGGTGACCAGGCTCCTGGCCCGGCCGCGGGCTCGCATGCCCACGGCGGCCAGGACAACCGCGCCGACCACGACCAGCTGCGCCGACCCCGACCGCGCCAGGTCCGCCGCCGACGCCCCGCCGACCGTGCCACCGACCGTGCCGCTGAGCGAGGCCAGCACGACGAACCCGCCGACGCCGCCACAGACAGCGATCATGGCCGTGCGGACCCGGGGCGCCACGGCGAGGCCCCGGGCCCTGGCGCCCAGCACCACGGTCAGGACCAGGCTGAGCACACCGATGGGCTGCACGATCACCAACGGCGCGAGGGACAAGGCGGTCACGTGCAGAGCGGTTCCGGTCACCGCGAGACCGGATCCGGCCAGCCACCGGCGGGAGCGGATCGCCCGCGCCAGTGCGCGGACGCCGAGGTACTCGCCCGTGCCGGTGGCCCGGACAGCGCCGTGCTGCAGCGCGACCGCGCCGGCGAAACAACAGGCCGCGAGCACCGCGAAGCAGGCGGCGACGACGGTCAGCGTCATCGGGCCGCCCGTCGCACGGTCACGGCCAGCATGATCAGCAGCGCCGCCTCCGCGCCCAGCGCGAGACGTTCCAGCAGTCCCTGCGGAAGGGGCGCCACCTGGGACAGTCCGAACGCCACCGCCGTCACCACGGTCGCGGTGGCGAACCGGCGGATCCACCCGGCCGAGAGCGTCCACTGTGGATGGTTCAGGAGCGACCGGGCGAGCTGCCGGCCGGCCAGCGGGAGGCAGGTGAGGAACACCGCGCCGCCGAGGCGGTGGAGCTCACCCGACACGGTCGGGTCGCTCGCGAGCCGGCTGGCGGGAAACACCGCGCAGATCAGCATCCCGGCGGCCCACAGTCCGAAGAGGACGCGAACGCTCCGACTCCTCGGCATGCCGACGCCCGTCATCCCGGCGGTCAAGGCCAGCCCGCCGAGGACCATCAGCAGCACCGCCAGGACGAACAACGGTTCGCCAGGACCGTAGAAGACGTAGTCACTGACCGGGTCGGCCACCGGGTCGACCCGGTGCAGCAGCACGACGTCGAGGTAGCCGACCACCAGCGAGGCGGCACAGACCAGGACGATCCCCAGCCGGGCGTACCTCCCGGCCACGGACCGCCCAGCTCGCCGGCGGGCGGTGACGGGGACTGCCGTCTGTGTCATGGCTTTCCCCTTCGGTCACCGGTCGTGCCTGGGCATCACCAACGATCGCGTTCGGACCGAACCGCGTCATCACGGCGAGCGCCCATCCGCACTGGCGGCTAGCGGGAATCCGCGGACTGCGGGTGGCGGTAACCGAGGACTGCCGCTGGCGGCGATGCCCGCACGAGGCGATCGCGCGATGCTGGCCGGGAGTCCTGATCGACACCGGACGCGGGTCAGGCGCCGGGTAAGGCGAAGGGTTGGGTCATGGGTGTCGGTGCGGTCTGGGGACTGGCCATCGCCACGTTCGTGGCGGCGGCGGTGGAGGTCGTCGAGGCGTTCACCGTCGTGCTGGCCATGGGCGTGACCAGGAGCTGGCGCTCCGCCTTGGTGGGCAGCGCCGCCGCGCTGGTGGCGCTCGCCGGGTTCACCGCGGTGACCGGCTACGCGCTGGTGACGTGGTTGCCGCGCTCGGCGCTACAGCTGACGGTCGGCACGCTGCTGCTGATCTTCGGGCTGCAGTGGCTGCGCAAGGCGATCCTGCGCAGCTCCGGGCGCAAGGCGGAGCACGACGAGGACGAGGCGTTCCGGCGGCAGAGCGAGGCCGCCCGCGCCGCCGGCGGCCAGCGGCGCCTCGGGCTGGACTGGTTCGCGTTCCTCGTCAGCTTCAAGGCCACGTTCCTGGAAGGCGTCGAGGTCGTCTTCATCGTCATCACGTTCGGCCTCAACGCCGGCAACGTGCCGGTCGCGGTCGCCGCCGCCGGCGCGGCGGTGGTGGTCGTGGTGGCCGCCGGCGCGGTCGCCCGCGCGCCGCTGTCGCGGGTGCCGGAGAACACCCTCAAGTACGGCGTCGGCCTGATGCTGGCCACGTTCGGCACGTTCTGGGCGGTGGAGGGGCTCGGCGCGTTGCGCCCCGGCGGCGCGAGCCTGACCTGGCCCGGCGCGGACGCCGCCATCCTCGTCCTGCTCGCCGCCTGGTTCCTGCTCTCCCGCGGGCTGATCACCCGCTACCGACGTGTCCCCGAGGGAGTCGCACGATGACGTTCGTGAAGGCGTTCTTCCGTTTCTGGTACGACTTCGTCATCGGCGACGACTGGAAGATCGCCGCATCCGTGGTCATCGCGCTGCTGGCCGGCGCGCTCGCCGTCACCGCCGGAGCCGGCAACGCCCCCCTGCTCCCACCGCTGCTCGCCGTCGCCATCGGCGCCACCTTCACCGCGGCGCTGCTGATCGACACTCCCCCACACCGGCGCTGAGGCCCGTCGGAGCTGACGGCGGGTACACCGCCTGAGCGACGGTCGGGAGGGCCTCAGCCGAACTCGTCGCCGAGCTTGGTGCCGATCGTGCCGTGCAGCGACACGGTGGCGGACGCCGTGCCGCTGTGCGCGATCTGGTTGGTGGCGACGTTCAGCAGGACGTAGGTGATGTTCGTCGTGGCCACCACCGAGAACTTGTCCTTGAACCACAGTGGACGGTCGGTGACGATCTGCGCGCCGGATCCCGCGACACCCTTCACCAGCAACACGTGGTCGATCTTCCCGGTGTGCAGTCCTTCGTACAGCGCGGCGTTGGTCAGGGTGGACCGGGTCGACCCGGTGGGAACGGTCTGCACGGAGATGGTGAACGCGTCGATGGCCGCGATGAGCGTCTTGATCCGCTCCTTGCGCGCGATCCACTCGGCCTCGTAGCCCGCCGGCACGGCCACCTGCGCCGCCTCGACCAGGCTCCCCCGTTTCGTGCCCAGCTCGCCGAGCCGCTCGTCTATCGCACCGGGCCCACGCATCCGGAAGTCGTCGTGCACCACGTCGTAGTCGCGCTGCGCGTCGATGAGGGCCCCGATCACGTTCGCCGCCGCCGACAGGTCGTCCACCGAGGTCGCGAACGTCGACACGGCGCGCTTCGCGGCCAGCATGCCGAGCACGGACGGGATGAGATCGGCGACGACGCCGACCGCGGCCAGCTCGGTCATGGGCGGCGGCCACTCCTGCGCCAGCAGCTGGGTGGCCGCGGCGTGCAGCTCGTCCAGCGAGTTCCGCACGGCGAGGTAGGCGGCATCGCTGGTCGCGAGGTCGGTCTCGCTGGTCACCAGAATCGACTTCGCGGCCGGCGCCTTGCCGTGCACCACGGCGACGACCTTCTCCGCCGCCGACCGCAGGCCCTTCATCGCCAGCGCACCGCCGAGGATCGGTTGTTCCCCGGAGACGGTGGTCCCGCTGGGCGAGACGCCCGCCGGACCCGACACCAGGTTGGTCCACTGGCTGCTCCGCGCGTCGTCGGAGCTCTTGTTGGCCGTCGCGATCGCGCTCTCGTTCTCGGCCTCCCGGCGCCGGCGAGCGAGCTCGCTGGTCCACTCGGCGAGCTCCCTCCTCTTCTGCTCGGCGTTGAGCTTCGCGAGCTCCGCCTCCGCCTGGGCCTTTTCGGTTGCCGAGTCCGCTTGGGTCACAACGCCTCCCGGGACGAGCTGGTGTCTATTACTCGCCCCGGGAGCGCCGGGCATTACGGGCGGCGTCCCGGTCGCCGGCGGCGGGTGAGGTTTCTCCGTGCGGCGTGCAACGGTTCGGCCGGGTGCGCCGTTAAGGGGTGCGATCACACGTCGAGTCGCGGATCGGGAGTGAGTCGGTGGAGTTCGGTGAATACATGGTCCGGCGGCGTCGCCTGGTGTGACAACCCCGACCCGGCCAGCTGCACCGTGCGCCGCCTCCCCGACGGCTCCTCGCTGGCCACCTCCCACACGGCACTGGCGGGCGCGCCGAACGGGGTCACCTACCAGGCCAACCTCATCCGCCCCGACGGCGTCGCGATCCTCATGCACGTCAGCAACGAGCGCTCCCCCAAGGGCGCCAGCGAGGTGCTCGCCCCGCGCCCACCGCTGACCGTCGACCAGCTGGTCGCGATCGTCACCTCCGACCGCTGGTGACAGCCGGCCGTCACGACGAGGCGCCGAGCTCGGCACAGAGCTGATCGAGCTCGGCGCCATGGGCCTCGAGCAACGACCGGACCGGGTGCGGGCCGATCTGGGCGAACAGGTCATGGCGGCGGCTCCCGGTACCCAGCGGGTCGCGGGCATCGCTTCCGCCACACTCAGCGCCCCGAAGCTCGCCTCGATCCGCCGCCGCACCTCACCATGCGGCTGGGCCTCATCGGCACCGTCTACTTCGGACGCTCGGCGACCGGCGACTCCGGGACCGCCGCGGGGACCAGCCTGGTCATCGGCCTGTTCACCGCGGCCCTGCTGCTGTGCTTCCCGCTGCCACGACGGCGAGACGGTCGTAGTGAGCCGGGGTCAGGTGCAGGTCCGCCGCGGCGACGTTCTCCGCAAGGTGCTCGATCCGGGCGGTACCCGGGATCGGGAGGATGACCGGGGAGCGGTCGAGGAGCCAGGCGAGCGCGACCTGCGCGGGGGTGGCGCCGAGCTCGGCCGCCACGGCGGCGAGCTCGGCTGTCGCGCCCGACGCCGCCCCGGCGATGGGCCGCCACGGCAGGAACGCGATCCCCGCCGCCTCGCAGGCCGCGAGCACGGGCTCGTGCTCGCGGTCGAGCAGGCTGTAGCGGTTCTGCACGCTCACGATGTCGACGATCTCCCGCGCCTGCCCGAGCTCGGCGACGGTGACCTCGGACAACCCGATGCGGCCGATCTTGCCCGCGGTCCGGAGTTCGCCCAGTGCGCCGAGCTGGTCGGCGAGCGGTACCTCCGGGTCGATGCGGTGCAGCTGGAGCAGCTCGATCCGCTCGACGCGCAGCCGGCGGAGGGCCTGGTCGACCTGGTCACGCACGACGTCCGGTCGCCCGTCGAGCTTCCACGCGCCGTCGGGGCCCGACCGCGCGACGCCGACCTTGGTGGTGATGAGCAGCTCGTCCCGGTAGGGGTACAGGGCCTCGGCGAGGAGCTCCTCGTTGGCTCCCCCGCCGTACAGGTGGGCGGTGTCGATCAGCGTGACCCCCAGCTCGACCGCCCGCCGGGCAACCGCGACAGACGCCTCCCGGAGGGGCCCCGGCTCGGTCGGCAGCTGCATCGCCCCGAACCCGAGCCGCCGCACGCTCAAGTCCCCACCGATCCGAAAACTGCGCGATGTCATCCGCTGTCCCCGCCCCTCGCTCGAGAGACAACGTTAACGGTCGGCCGGGGCGGGGCCGGTGAGGTGGGCCTGGGCGGTCTTGCGGAACGCCGCCACGAGGCGGTTGTGGTCGTCGGCGCGGGTGGCCAGGACCACGTGGACCGGGTCGACGCCGTGCAGGGGGACCGTGGTGAGGTCGGGGCGCCGGACCGCGCCGGCCGGGACGATCGCCACCGCCAGCCCCGCGGCGATGAGCTCGTTCTTGTCCTCGACGGCGTCGACTAAGGGGCCGTCGGGTGCCGGACTTCCGTCCGGTCGTGGGTCGATGCGCCAGTAGGCGTTCCAGGCCGGGTCGGCGGCCAGCCGGGGCAGGGGTTCGTCGGCTATGTCGTCCAGGGTGACGGACTCCTTGCCGGCCAGGCGGTGGTCCAGCGGCACCAGCAGCACCCGGGGCTCGTCGTAGAGGATCGTCACGTGCAGCTGGTCGGTCGGGAACGGCAGCCGGGTCACCGCCGCGTCCACCCGGTGGTCGAGCAGCGCCGGGCGCGGGTCGTTCCACGCCAGGTGCAGCGCCTGCACGTCGGCGTCCGGGTGCTGGCGGCGCAGGTCGCGCACGGCCGGGGTGACGATGTGGTTCGTGGTGTAGCCGATGGTGATGCGGCTGGGCTGGGCGGCGGCCCGGGTGGCGGCCGCGGCCTGGCCGGCCGATCGCAGCAATGCCTTGGCACGCGGCAGGAAGACCTCCCCGGCCTCGGTGAGCCGGCTGCCTTGCGGGGTGCGGTCCAGCAGACGCGCACCCAGTTGCTGCTCGAGGCGGCGGATCTGCCGGCTCAGGGACGGCTGCGCGAGCCGGAGGGCGGCGGCGGCGCGACCGAAGTGCCGGTGCTCGGCGACGACGGTGAAGTAGCGCACCAGCCGCAGGTCGAGGTCCGCCGGAGGCGACAGCGAGTCGGACATACCCCTACGGTAACCAGCGACCTCGCCGAGCGGCGCCTCGGCAGCCAGCTGAGCAGCGATGATGTTCGATCGGTATCGCTTGATACGAAACAGGCCTTGGACGGCGGCCCCGGCCGTTCCTAGCGTGGAGGTACGAGCCCGCCACCTTCTGGTGCCGGGACCGACTCGAAGAACCAAGGGGTTTCACCATGCGTGTGTTTGTCACGGGCGCGACGGGATTCATCGGCTCCGCGGTCGTCCGCGAGCTACTCGACGCGGGCCATGAGGTCCTCGGCCTCGCCCGGTCGGACACGTCCGCCGCGGCATTGACCGCGGCCGGCGCCGAGATCCACCGGGGCGCCCTCGACGACCTCGACAGCCTCCGCGGCGGCGCGGACGCCGCGGACGGCGTCATCCACCTCGCCTACGTGCACGACTTCTCCGACATCGAGGCCTCCGGCGTCATCGACCTGCGTGCCGTCGAGGCGATCGGGGCCGCGCTCGCAGGCTCCGGCAAGCCGTTCGTCAACACCTCCGGAACGCTGGCGGTCACGCCGGGGCGCGCCGGGACGGAGGAGGACGCCGGGTCGGACGGCGTGCGCCGGGGCGACTCGGAGAACGCGACCCTGGCGCTGGCCGAACGCGGCGTGCGGCCCTCGGTCGTGCGGCTGCCGCCGTCCGTGCACGGCGAGGGCGACAAGCACGGCTTCGTCCCGAGCCTGATCGGCATCGCCCGCGCGAAGGGCGTGTCGGCCTACGTCGGCGACGGCTCGAACCGTTGGCCCGCGGTGCATCGGCTCGACGCCGCGCGCCTGTACCGGCTGGCCGTGGAGGCCGCCCCGGCCGGCTCGCGACTGCACGGCGTCGGCGAGGAGGGCGTGCCGTTCCGGGACATCGCCGAGGCCATCGGCGGCTTGCTGGCGCTACCGGTCGCCGGCATCGCCGCCGAGGACGCGGCCGAGCACTTCGGCTGGCTCTCCGCCATGGTGGCCCTCGACAACCCGACGTCGAGCGCGCTGACCCGGCAACGCCTGGGCTGGCGGCCGGAGGGGCCCGCGCTGATCGCGGACATCGAGAAAGGCCATTACGTCACCGACTGAACGGCCCCGGCCCGTTCTGGTTTGCTGACCCCGTTTCCTGGCAACCGAGACCTCACGGCGGCATGATGGGCGGCGTCGTGTCGCATCTGTTGCACACACGGGAAATGGGGGCTCCACATGGGGAAGCGAAGCTTGCTCGCGTTGTTGGCGGGCACACTGTTAGCGGCAGGTGCGGTGATCGTGCCGGGGACGGCGGCCGCCGTGCCGACCGCTGTGCCGACCGCCGTGCCGACCGCCGTGCCGACCGGCACGCCGAGCGTGAACTGGCAGCCCTGTCCCGACGCGGACGGCGTCGACTGCGCGACCATCGAGGTCCCGCTGGACTGGGCGAGGCCGAGGGGCGAGAAGATCCACCTCGGGCTCGCCCGCCGCAAGGCCACCGACCCGAAGCACCGGATCGGCTCGATCCTCGTGGACCCGGGCGGTCCCGGCGGCTCCGGCGTCGCGATGATCAAGGTCTTCGAACCGTTCACCGACGCGGTCAACGCCCGGTTCGACCGGGTCGGGTTCGACCCGCGCGGCATCAACACGAGCAGCCAGGTCCTCTGCGACGTCGACCTGGCCGGCCAGGTGAACGCCGCGAAACACCCGACCAGCCAGGCCGAGTTCGACGAGCTGGCGAGCATGAACCGGGCGCTGCACGACAGCTGCCGGGAGAACTCCGGACCGCTGGCGGACCACGTGGACAACCTCCACACCGTGCGGGACATGGACGCCGTCCGCGCGGCGCTCGGCGAGCGCAAGCTGACGTTCCTCGGCTACTCCTACGGCAGCCTGATGGGCCAGCAGTACGCGGAGCGGTTCCCGCACCGGGTGCGTGCGCTCGTCATGGACGGCAACATGAACCACAGCATCGACAACGTGTGGGACTTCATGCGCAGCGAGACCGCGCCGGTGGAGCAGGCGTTCCTGGAGTTCGCCGCCTGGTGCGAGAGCACGCGGACCTGCGCGCTGTACGGGCTCGACACCAAGGCCGTGTACGCCGACCTGAAGGCCCGCGCCAGGGCCGGCACCCTCGTCGACCCGGACGGCGTGCCCGTCGGCTTCTACGACCTGGCCCGGTACGGGTTCCTCACCGTCTTCCCGCAGGCGTGGGGCGACATCGCGAGCGTCCTGCGGTCACTGCGGGACGGCACCGGCACCACCGCGTCGATCTCCGCGTTCGGGGAGATCGGCAACGACCCGTACCCGTCGATCTGGTGCGGCGACTGGCGCTGGAAGGTGCGTGACTACGCGGAGTACGCCGGTTTGCGGGCCCGGCTCGCGCAGAAGTTCCCGAACGTCGAGTGGTCGCCGTACGTCGACCACTCGATGACGTGCGTCGGCAGCGGGACCAGGACCACCAACCCGCAGCGGCCGCTGCGCGTCCACGGCGCGCCACCGCTGGTGATGGTCGGCAACGTGCACGACCCGGCGACCGTGTACGAGTGGAACCTCGCCGCCGCGAGGCAGAGCGGCGCACGGCTGATCACCTACGAAGGCTGGGGCCACACGGCGTACGGCAACGGCGGCCCGAGCGAGTGCGTGAACGCCGCCGTCGACGCGTACCTGATCGACCTCGAGCCGCCGGAGTGGGGCCTGCGCTGCCCGTCGACCGACCAGCCGGCACTGGCCACCACGGCCACCCCGCGACGGCCGGTCGCCGGCCCGTACCGCGTCGGATGACCGGAGCGCGGGGCCCGGGCACGCGACCGGGCCCCGCGCTTCTCACCGGGCCGGCGTCACCTCGACGACGAGGTGTTTCGTCACGGGCTGGCCGCTTTGCGTGCTCACGTCGGCGATTCCACAGAGGACGTTGAGCTCCGGCATGTAGCCCGCGGCGCAGCTGGGCGGGATCTGGTGGCGGACGGCCCGGTAGCCGTACACCGTTCGCCGCGTGCCGTCCTTGGAGAAGCTCGTGATGTCGACGAGGTCGAAGTCCTCGAGGCCGCGGTCGCGCATGTCCTGCTCGTTCAGGAACACGACCGTGCGGATGCCCTGGATACCCCGGTAGCGGTCGTCGTTCGAGTAGATGGTGGTGTTGAACTGGTCGTGCGCCCGGACCGTGGTCAGGAGCAGCCGGCCTTCGCCGGGGTCGACGTCGTCGGGGAGCGGCGCGGGCGAGAACTCGGCGCGACCGGACGGGGTCTGGAACACGCGCTCGCGTGCCAGCTGGCGGAGGCGGAACCCGTGCGGGTGGCGGGCGCGGGCGTTGAAGTCCTCGAACCCGTCCAGCACGCGGGCCATCGTGTCGCGGATCCGGTCGTAGTCGTCGACGTAGTCCTGCCAGGGCGTCTTGGTGTCCGGCAGCGTGGCCGCGGCCATGCCCGCGATGATCGCGCACTCGGAACGCAGGTGCGGCGAGGAGGGCTTCTTCATCCCGTAGGAGATGTGCACCATCGACATCGCGTCCTCGACGGTGACCCCCTGCACGCCGCCGGCCTGGTCGTCCTTGTCGGTTCGGGCCAGGCACGGCAGGATCAGCGCGCGCTTGCCGTGCACGAGGTGGCTGCGGTTGAGCTTGGTGCTCACCTGCACGGTCAGGTCGCAGTTGCGCAGCGCCTCGTACGTGTAGGGCTGGTCCGGGGTGGCAAGCGCGAAGTTGCCGCCCAGCGCGACGAACACCTTCAGGTCGCCGCGCCGCATCGCCTCGATCGTCTCGACGGTGCCCAGCCCGTGCTCGCGCGGCGGATCGATCCCGCACACCTCGGCGAGCCGGTCGAGGAAGACCTTGTCCGGCCGGTGGTTGATGCCGCAGGTGCGGTTCCCCTGCACGTTGCTGTGCCCGCGGATGGGGCACGGCCCCGCTCCTTCGCGGCCGATGTTTCCCCGCAGCAGCAACAGGTTGACGATCTCGGCGACCGTGTCGACGCCGTGCTCGTGCTGCGTGAGGCCCAGGCACCAGGCGATGATCACGCGCTTCGATCCGAGGTACGAGTCGGCGAGCGCGCGGATGCCGGCCTCGTCCACGCCGGCGTCGCGGACGAGGTCTGCCCAGGAGGTGGCTTCCACCAGCGCGCGATACTCGTCGACGCCGTGGGTGTAGCGCTCGATGAAGTCCCGGTCGAGCACGTCCGGGTCCTTCTCCGCCGCCTCGAAGACGGCCTTGGCGACGCCGCGCAGCAGGGCCAGGTCGCCGCCGATGCGCACCTGCACGTTCATCGTGCCGGTCTCGGTCGTGTGGAAGGTCGCCATGTTGACGAACTCGTGCGGCACGATCGTCCGCCGCGACGCCGCTTCGATCAACGGGTTGATGTGCACGAGCTGCGCGCCGCGCCGGTCGGCCTCGGCCAGCCAGGTCAGCATCCTCGGCGCGTTCGTCGCGGCGTTGTCGCCCATCAACCAGATCGCGTCCGCCTGCTCCCAGTCGTCGAGGTCGACCGTGCCCTTGCCACTGCCGATCGCCGCCGTCAGCGCGCGACCGCTCGCCTCGTGACACATGTTGGAGCAGTCGGGCAGGTTGTTCGTGCCGAACTCGCGCACCCAGAGCTGGTAAAGGAAAGTCGCCTCGTTGGACAGGCGCCCGGACGTGTAGAACGACGCCTGGTGCGGGCCGGCCAACCCGCGTAGCGCGCTTCCGGCCAGTGCGAAGGCATCGGCCCAGGAGATCGGCTCGTACCTGTCGCTGACCGGGTTGTAGCTCATCGGCTCGGCGAGCCGGCCCACCGCCTCGAGGTCGTAGTCGCTCCACCCGGCCAGCTCGCTGACGGTGTGGGCGGCGAAGAAGTCGCGGCCGGCCTTCGCGGGCGCGAGCTCCCAGGTGACGTGCTTCGTGCCGTTCTCGCAGATGTCCAGGCGCAGCCCGCTCGGGTCGTCGGGCCAGGCGCAGCCCGGGCAGTCGAACCCACCGTCCTGGTGGTTCATGACGAACATCGCGCGAAAGCCCTCCAGCGGCTCGCCCGCCCGTTCGAGCACGTGCGCGACGCTGCGCGCGGCACCCCAGCCCGCGGCGGGGTGGTGGTAGTCGTGGCGGGAGTAGCGGCCTGGCGCGGGTCCGCGGCCGAGCGCGGGCACGTTCGGTACCGCGCCCAACATCCGCTGCTCGCGGTCGTGGCTGTCATCGGTTGGCGATGTCATCGGTGCTCTCTTTCCCCGGAGGTGTGGAGAATGCGGTCGTCGGCGGGCGCCTCGCCGGCGTGGCCGAGGTCCGTCGCGAACGTGACGACCACCTGGTCGGTGCGGCGCAGCAGCCGGGCCGTGGTGAGCAGCGCGGCGCGGCGGTCCGGGTCGGCGACGCGCGCGGCGTAGGCCTCCGCGGCGTCGACCGTCACCTCGGCGGAGGAGATCGGCCCGGCGTCGCGGCGACGCAGCACCTGGCGCAGCGCGTCGAGGTTGGCCCGGACACCGGCGGTCGCGGGCCGCAGGGTCGGCGCCCACCCGGGCTCGCGAAGGTCGCCGGCGACCTGAGCCAGCCTGCGGGCGTAGTGGTCGACGGCGGTGAGCACCCGCACCGTGCGCTGGTAGCTGGACCGCCCGCGGCGCCACGCCAGTGGGCTGTCCAGCGGCTTGGCCCGCTCGCGCAGCGTGCTCAACGCCTGGTGCAGGTCCTGGGTGAGCAGTCCCGGCAGGCGGGCCGGCAGCCGACCGAGGATCCGGTCGACGGACACGGCCAGCACGGCGTCGGCCGCGTCCACCACGTCGTCGAGGGCTTCGCCGAACGCCTCCCGGGTCCGTTTCGGCAGCACCAGGTACGCGGCGAGCATGCCCATCGCGGCGCCGACGGCGGTCTCCTCGATCCGCAACACCAACGTCTGCACGCTGAACAGCCCGATCAGTCCATACAGGACAGCCAGCACCGCCGTGATCCACATCGCGAGCATCGTCTGCGAGATCCGGGCGAGGTACAGCGCGAGGAACGCGCAGCCGAACATCGCCAGCAGAGCAAGCCCCTCGTGGCCGCTGACCAGGACGGCCAGGGCCATGCCCGCCAGCACGCCGCCGATGGTCCCGGTGGTGCGCTGCCAGCCCCGGCTGAGCACGTCGCCGCGGCTGCTGGTGCCGGCGAACACGAGAAACGCGGTCAGCACCGCCCAGTACCAGCGCGCCGGCGAAACCAGCTCGCCGACGACGATCGCCAGGCTTGTCGCGACGCCGACCTGGATGGCCTGCCGGGTGCTCAGCCGCAGTGCGCGCGGCGACGCGGTGGCGGCACCGGAACCCACCGGCTCGTCCGGGTCGGCGGGCTCGTCCGGCGGCGGGCCGGCCGCCGCGTCGTCGGCTGTCGTCGGGGCCTGCCCGTTCGCGCGCCGGGCGGCCTGCAGCGCGTTCGCCAGGCGGATCACCCCGAACGCGACCCGTTGCGTGCGGTACGGGTGTCCCTCGGTCTCGGCGGCCAGCGGGGAGACGCCGCGCCGGGCCTCGTCGAGCTGCGCGACGACCCGCGCCGGCGGGGTGCCGGTGGCCGAGGCCGCCTCGAGGCCACGCAGCCCCGCCAGCAGCACCCGCCGGCTGTCGGCGTCCACCGGCGCGTGCCGCACCAGCTGCGCGGTCCCGGTGGCGAGGCCCTCGGCGGCCAGCTCGGCGTCGAGGATCGCGAGGGTGAGGGCCTCGTCGTCGCCGCCCGCGAAGTCCTCCCGGTGCCGTTCCACGGCGTCGGCCAGCAGCAGCGCGGTGTCGTTCAGCAGGGCGCGGCGGCGCGAGAGCTCGCGCAGCTCGTCGTCGACGGCGTCCGGCCGGGCCACCAGCAGGTCCGCGACCGCGTCGACGAGCCCGTGCACGCGGGCACGGAACGCGCGGACGAGCCGGTCGAGGGTGCGCGGCGGCCGCTCGGGGAACACCCATCCGCACAGCAGCAGCGTCGAGCCGATCCCGGTCGCGGCCGCGAGCAGCAGCCAGGGCAGCTGCGCCACCGTGACATGCAGGAACTGGGTGAGGAAGTAGGGCATGAACGCGCCCATGCCCAGCGCGAAGCCGCGCGGGCCGAAGCGGCGGACGTAGACGGCGATCATGGTGACGACGACGAACACCGCGTCGGCGAGGATCCGGTGCGGCACCAGCATCGTCCCGACCACGATCGAGACCATGGCCGGGCCGAGCATGAGCAGCATCGTCACCCGCAGTCGTGGCACGTCGGGCTCGTTCACGGCGATCTTGGCGAACATCGCCAACACGCCCGCGAACAGCTCCACGGTCACCGGTTGCCCGGTCAGTGCCCGCACGCCGGTCATCACCACGGTCGCGAGCACCATCGACGCCGTCCCGATGGCGGCCATCCGCAGCCGCACCAGGCCCGGATCGACGCCGCTCACCATGGTGCGCAGCTCTGCGACCGACCGGCGCCATCCCATCGACTCAGTTTCGCAGTCGGAAACGGGCATGTCGTTGCAGCCAGCAGGAAGCCGCACTGGGTGCTGGCTGCGACGACGACCCGGCGCCGGCGGGCCAGTCTCGAGGATGTCGTGATACCGAAGGAGGAGGCCGGGATGGACGTCGCCGTGCTGGGGATGGGACGGATGGGCCGCGCGATCGCGGGGCGGTTGCTCGAGGACGGCCACCGGGTGGCGGTGTGGAACCGTTCGCCCGGCAGGGCGGCCGAGATCGTGGCCGCCGGCGGCCGGGAGGCGCCCGGCGTCGCCTCCGCCGTCGAGGGTGCCGACGTCGCGATCACCATGCTGGCCAACGATTCCGCGGTCAGGACCGTCGCCATCGGGGAGCTGCGGCCGGCGCTCGCGGACCGGACCGTCTACGTCGACTGCTCGACGGTGTCGCCCACGCTCAGCAGCGAGCTCGCCGCCGCCTTCCCCGCTCGCTTCCTCGCCCTGCCGGTACTCGGCAGCCCGGTCGCGGTACGCGCGGGCCAGGCGGTGTACCTCGCGGGCGGACCCGGCGAGCTCCTGGACCGCCTGGGGCCGCTGCTCGCGTCGCTGTCGAGCACCGTGCAGCGCTATGACACCGCGGCGCTGGCCATCACCGCCAAGCTGGCGACCAACCTGTTGCTGCTGGCGGACATCGTCGCCCTGGCCGAGGCATTCGCCGTCGGCCGCGCCGGCGGCCTCACCGACGAGCAGCTTCGTGCGCTCCTGGGCGCCAGCCCCATGGTCGCGCCCGGGTTGAAGAACCGCTTCGAGGGTGTGCTGACCGGCTCGCAGGAGGGGTGGTGGAGCACCGGGCTCGGCGCCAAGGACGCCGGCCTGGCAATCGGCATCGCCCAGGCGGCCGAGGTGGAGCTGCCGGGTGCCGTGGTGGCGCGGAGCCTCTACGAGAGGGCGGCGGCCCTGGGACTGGACCAGGCCGACGTCGCCGCCGTGGCCACGCTCTACCAGCCCGGAGCCGTCCGGACGTGACACGGCGGGTCACGTCCGCTCGGGTGGTTCCGTCGCCGTGAGAGCAAAGGTGGACACGGCGCCGGCGAACAGGCAGACGATGCCGAGGACGCGGGCCCAGCCGTCGCCGACCACGACGGTCACGCCGACGCCGAGCACCAGCGTGGTGACCGCTGTGGCCGCGAGCAGGCGCGGTTTCCGTTGCCGGGCATGGTGGGGCTTGCCCGGGACGGGCACGTCGGGGACGTCCGCCGGGTCGAAGCGGCCCCGGAGGACGAGGCGGAACAGCAGCACCAGCGAGGGAACCAGCACGACCGCGCCGACCACGACGGCGACGATGACGGCGATCAGCGTGGAGCGGCCGGCGGCGGCCTGGTCGATCGTGAGCCCGGGCAGGAGGCGGGGCCTCTGCGCCAGGGCCCAGCCGACGAGGATCGCCGCGACGGCGAGGGCCGCCGAGGCGCGGGCGAGGCCGAAGTGGTTGCGCCAGACCAGGAACAGGGTCGTCAGTCCCGCGGCCGCGGAGACGATGATCATCGCGACGCCACCGTCACTGGTCAGCCCGTCGAACAGGGCGGGGGCGTCGAAGCGGACGACGACCAGGCCGGCGACCGCGAGCGCGCCCGCGCACACGCCCGACCAGAGGGCGCGGGCGCGGAAGTCGCGCTCCAGCGTCGGCTCCCCCAGCCGGTGCGCGTCGGCGGCGAGGTAGACCGCGGCGAGGTAGGCACCGGTGGCGACGGCCAGCGCGCCGATGACCACCGAGGTGGGGTTGAGCCAGCTGGTGACGGGGTCGCCCGCGGCGTTGCCGACGGGGACACGGCCGGAGGCGATCCCACCCACGACCGTGCCCAGCGCGAACGGCGTCAGCACCGAGGACAGCGCGAACAGGTTCTCGATCACGCGCTGACCGCGGGCTCCCTCGAGCTGACCGCGCAGCGCGTAGGACGCCCCGCGCAGGACGATCCCGACCACGGCGATGAACAACGGCACCGCCAGGGTGGACGTGATCGACCCGAAGGCGCGCGGGTAGGCCGTCCAGGTCACCACGAGGACGAAGATCAGCCAGACGTGGTTCGCCTCCCAGACCGGCCCCATGGCGTGGCGTGCGTGGTCGCGGGTCGCCGTGCGGCCGGCGCGGCCGGGTCCGGCGAGCAGCGTCCAGAGCCCGGCGCCGAAGTCCGCGCCGGCCAGGACCGTGTAGGCGACGAGACCGGCCAGGATGAAGACCATCGGGATCTCAGCCATCCTGGTGGTCCTCCTCCAGCGGCACGCGCCGGAACCGGCGCAGCAGCAACCAGACCGCGGTCGCCAGGCCCGCGTAGACGAGGACGAGAGTGGCGTAGCCGACCGGGATCCCGCTCGCGCCGGTCACCGCGTCCGTGGTGCGCATGACCCCGTAGACGATCCAGGGCTGGCGCCCGACCTCGGTGGTGATCCAGCCGGCGATGAGCGCGACCACCGACAACGGACCCGCCAGCACGACGGCGCGGTAGAACCAGCGTGACCGGGGCAGCCGTTTGCGGCGCAGGCGGGTGTAGAGGTAAACGGCGCCCAGCAGGGCCAGCAGCGTCCCGATGCCCACCATCGTCTGGAAGGCGAAGCGCACGACGTTGACCGGTGGCCGGTCCTGCGGGGCTACCGCGTCGAGGCCTTGGACCGTCGCGTTGGGATCGTGGAAGGCCAGCAGCGACAGCAGGCGCGGGATCTCGATGCCGTAGACGACCTCGTGGCCGTTGTACCAGCCCAGCAGGTGCTCGGGTGCGCCGCTGGTGGTCGGGCCGAGCCCTTCGAGCGCCGCCAGCTTCGTCGGTTGCGCGACGGCGACCTCACGTGCGGCCCAGTCCCCGATCACGACCTGCAGCGGCGCGGCGATCGCCGCGGCGGACAGCGCGATCGTGAGCGCCATCCGCTCGTAACGGCCCCTGCGTCCGCGCAGGAAGCCCCAGGCGTAGGTGGCGGCCACGAGGAAACCGGCGACGATGTATCCGGCGAAATACATGTGCACGAACTCGTGCCAGAAATAGGAGTTGCCGAACAGCGCCGACCACGGGTGCGCGTTGACCGCACTGCCGTCCCGCAGCTCGAACCCACCGGGGTGGTTCATCCAGCCGTTGACGGAGATCACGAACAGCGATCCCGTCACGCCGGCGATCGCGACCGGGATGCCGGACAGGAAGTGCGGCCTCGGCGGCAGGCGGTCCCAGCCGTAGACGTAGATCGCGATGAAGATCGCCTCGACGAAGAACGAGAAACCTTCGAGCGTGAAACCCAGCCCGAACACGTTGCCGAAACCGGCCATGAACTCCGGCCACAACAGCCCCAGCTCGAAACTGAGAATTGTTCCCGTCACGACGCCCACGGCGAACAGCGCCAGCATCACCTTCGACCAGCGCCGGGCCAGCGTCCGGAACAGCGCGTCCCCGGTCCGCAGGTAGCGCCACTCGGCGAACAGGACCATCGCGGGGAAGGCGATCCCGAAGCACACCAAGGGAATGTGCACGGCGAGCGACAGTGCCTGCAGCTGCCGCGCCTGCACGAGATAGTCCTGGTCGACCGAGGCGAGTACGCCGCCGACGGTCCCGAGGACCGCGGTCACGTCGGCACCCGAGCGACACCCGATCGAGCTTGGGACATGCGGCTGAGCATTGCCATCAGCGGCCTCCGCTGTTGTGGTTTCGCCGCGTCGTGCGTCTCTCTCATGGTGCGCTGCCGAGAAGCATCGCGCACCTTGGCTGCGACGCACCTACCGCTGGCAGGAGTGCGGTGATTCCCGGTAGCACCCGGGCCAGTTGGGCGCTGCCCCCGACGACACAGCCGGGCACACAAGCGATGGTGTGGTGAGCCCGTGGGTCCGCGGTCCATCGACAGGGGACGGTTTCATGACATCCACTCGCCTCGACGCGCGCGTCGAGCCAGCCCCGGCCGAGCCGCCGGGCCCTGCCCACCACGGTCACGCCCGCGCCGGGCGGCCCAGGAACCACTGGTGGGTGCTGGCCGTGGTCGGCCTCGCCCAGCTCATGGTCGTGCTCGACGGGACGATCGTGAACATCGCGCTGCCGTCGGCCCAGCAGGCTCTGCACTTCACCGACGACGGGCGGCAGTGGATCGTCACCGCCTACTCGCTGGCCTTCGGCAGCCTGCTGCTGCTCGGCGGCCGGCTCTCCGACCTCTTCGGACGCAAGACCACCTTCGTCATCGGCATCATCGGCTTCGCCAGCGCGTCGGCGGTGGGCGGCGCGGCCACCACCTTCACCATGCTCGTGGCCGCCCGCACGACCCAGGGCCTCTTCGGCGCGCTGCTCGCCCCGGCCGCGCTCTCCTTGCTCACCACGACGTTTCCCGGCGGCAAGGAACGCGCCAGGGCGTTCGGCATCTACGGCGCCATCGCCGGTTCCGGCGCCGCCATCGGCCTGGTGCTCGGCGGTCTGCTCACCGAGTACCTGGACTGGCGCTGGACGTTGTACGTCAACGACATCATCGCGGTCTTCGCGCTCACCGGTGCGCTCGTGTTCCTCCGCCGGTCCGTCCCGGCGCAGCGGCCCCGGCTGGACGTCCCCGGCGTGGTGCTCGTCTCCGGCGGCCTGTTCTGCGTCGTCTTCGGCTTCAGCAACGCGAGCACGCACTCCTGGGGCAGCACGTCGACCTGGGGCTTCCTGGTCGCCGGTGCGGTCCTCCTGCTCGCCTTCTTCCGCTGGCAGGGCCGCGCGTCGCATCCCCTGCTCCCGCTGCGCGTGCTGGCCGACCGCAACCGCGGCGCCGCCCTCACCACCGTGCTCATCGCCTCCGCCGGCATGTTCGGCGTCTTCCTCTTCCTCACCTACTACCTGCAGGGGACACTGGGCTACTCGCCGGTGCGCAACGGTGTCGCGTTCCTGCCGATGGTGGGCATCCTGATGGTGACGGCCCAGCTCTCCACCAACTGGCTGGTGCCGAGGATCGGCCCGAAGGTGATCGTGCCGATCGGCATGCTGCTGGCCGCGAGCGGCATGGTCTGGCTGACCCGCCTCGGCCTGCACAGCACCTACGCCGCCCACGTGCTGCCGCCGCTGCTGCTGATCGGGCTGGGCCTCGGCCTGTCCATGCCCGCGGCGATGAGCCGGGCGACGCTCGGCGTGCGGATGGCCGACCAGGGCGTGGCCTCGGCCACCACGAACGCCACCCAGCAGGTGGGTGGCTCGATCAGCACCGCCCTGCTCAACACCCTGGTCGCCAGCGCCGCGGTCACCTTCGTGCGGAGCCACCCGACCGACCCGCTGGTCCAGGCGGACGCCGCGCTGCACAGCTATGCCACCGCCTACTGGTGGTCGGGCGGCTTCTTCGCCGTCGGCGCGATCGTCACGATGCTGCTCTTCCGCCGCAAGGACGCGGACCCGCCGGTGGTGGCGACCGCCACCCAGCCGCTGCCGGCGCAGCCACTGCCGGGCCAGGCACTGCCGGGCCGGCCACTGCCGCCCCGGCCGCTGCCGGCGCACGCCGGGAACGGCTCCGCCCCGGTGCCGTCCCGCAACGGCGCGGTGGTGGCCGCGAGCAGCACGCTCATGCACGGCCGGATCCTGGACGGTGCGGGTGCGCCCGTGCCGCACGCGGTGATCACGCTGCTCGACCCGGCGGGCCGACAGCTCGCCCGCGCCACCGCGCGCGCGGACGGCTCGTACGCGGTGGACGTCCCCACCGGGCGCGGCGTGGTGCTCATCGGCTCGGCGTCCGCTCACCAGCCGCAGGTCGCCACGCTGACGGTGGGCAGCGCGCCGATCGCGTACGACCTGGTGATGCTCGCCGGCGCGGGTGGCCTCACCGGCACCGTGCGCGACGCGGACGGCACCCCGCTGGCCGGCGCCCGGGTGGTGGCCACCGACCGGCGCGACGAGACCACCACCACCGGCCCGAACGGCGGCTACCGGATCGACGGCCTGCTCCCGGGCCGCTACACCGTCACGGTGAACGCAGCCGGCCATCGCCCGGCGAGCGAGGTGGTCTCCGTCTCCGGCGCGAGCACCCGCCACGACGTCGAGCTCCGCCGCGCGGCGAGCGTGCGGGGAACGGTGCGCGCGCAGGACGGCCGCCCGCTCAAGGACGCCCGGGTGACCCTGCTGGACGCCACCGGCAACGTCGTCACGACCCAGCCCACCGCCGAGGACGGGGTGTACGCCTTCACCGACCTCCCCGGCAACGAGTACACCCTGATCGCGACCGGCTATCCGCCGGTGGCGACCCCGATCACCCTCAACGGCGACGACCACGACCGCTTCGACCTCGTCCTGGGGCGCGAGGAGCGGTAGGCGCGAACCCACGGGCCCGGCGGCGGCGGCCGTCCAACCGCACCATGTCCACCCCAGGTCCACAGTGGATGAATGGCGGCGAGGAACCGGCGCCCGCCGGGTAACCCTCAGGTTTTCGAGCGACACAAAGGTGCCCCGCGAGCGAGGCTCGCAGGGCACCTGTCCACTGAGGTCAGCGGACGACGTGTTCGGCGTGCATGCGGGCGATCGCGTCCGCGTCGTAGCCGAGGCCGGCCAGGACCTCGTCGGTGTGTTCGCCGAGCAGGGGGGCGCCGGTGATCTCCGGGGTGAAGTCCGAGAACTTGATGACGCTCCCGACCGTCAGGTACGTGCCGCGCTCCTTCTGGTCGACCTCGACGACCGTGCCGCTCTTGCGCAGGTCGGCGTCCTCGGCGAGCTCCTTCATGCTCAGCACCGGCGCGCAGGGCACCTCGTACCTGCGCAGGATGTCGACCGCCTCGTACTTGGTCTTGTCGGCCAGCCACGTCTCGATGTCGGCGAAGATGTCGAACAGGCGCGGCTGACGGGCCACGGCGGTGTTGTAGGCGGGGTCGTCGGTCCACTCGGGCTTGCCGATGGCCTCGCACGTCCGCGCCCAGTTCTGCTCCTGGAGCGTGAAGTAGATGTAGGCGTTGGGGTCGGTCTCCCACCCCTTGCACTTGAGCACCCAGCCCGGCTGGCCGCCGCCGCCCGCGTTGCCGCCGCGGGGCACGACGTCGGTGAACGTGCCGTTCGGGTACTGCGGGTACTCCTCGAGGTAGCCCACCCGCTCGAGCCGCTGCTGGTCGCGCAGCTTGACCCGGCACAGGTTCAGCACGGCGTCCTGCATGGACACCGACACCTTCTGGCCCGTGCCGGTCTTCTCGCGGTCGAGCAGCGCGGTGAGAATGCCGATCAGCAGGTGCATCCCGCTGTTGCTGTCGCCGAGGGCGGCGGCGCTGACCGTCGGCGGACCGTCCCAGAAGCCGGTGGTCGAGGCGGCGCCACCGGCGCACTGCGCGACGTTCTCGTAGACCTTGAGGTCCGACCAGGACGAGTCGTCGTTGAACCCCTTGACCGAGCCGAAGATGAGGCGCGGGTTGAGCTCGTGGAGGAACTCCCACGACAGGCCCATCCGGTCCATGGCCCCCGGCGCGAAGTTCTCGACCAGGATGTCGGCGTCCCGGATCA
>NZ_DASWSJ010000003.1:0-2524 GCF_036402745.1 Actinophytocola sp.
CATCTTGATCACGGCGGCGACACCGGCGGCGGCCTGCGTGTGGCCGATGTTCGACTTCACCGACCCGAGGAGCAACGGCGTCGAGCGCGATTGGCCATAGGTCGCCAGCAACGCCTGCGCCTCGATCGGGTCGCCCAAAGCAGTACCCGTGCCGTGCGCCTCGACCACGTCGACGTCCGAAGTGGACAGCCCGGCGTTGGCCAGTGCCTTGCGGATCACCCGCTGCTGCGACGGACCGTTCGGCGCGGTCAGGCCGTTCGACGCACCATCGGAGTTCACCGCGGAGCCGCGCACCATCGCGAGCACGCGGTGCCCGTTGCGCCGGGCGTCGGACAGGCGTTCCAGCACGAGGACGCCGGCGCCTTCCGCCCAGCCGGTGCCGTCGGCCGTGTCGGCGTAGGCCTTGCACAGCCCGTCCGGGGCGAGGCCGCCCTGCTTGGCGAACTCGGAGAACGGTCCGGGAGTGGCGAGCACCGCGACGCCGCCGGCGAGCGCGAGCGTGCACTCCCCGGAGCGCAGTGCCTGCGTCGCCATGTGGAGAGCCACGAGCGACGACGAGCACGCCGTGTCGACGGTGACCGCCGGCCCTTCGAGGCCGAAGGTGTAGGCGATCCGGCCGGAGATGACGCTCGTCGTCGTCCCGGTCATGACGAAGCCCTCGATGCCGGCGTCGCCGGAACCGGTGAGCAGGGTGCCGTACGAGGCGTCGGCGGCGCCGAGGTACACGCCGGTCGGTGTGCCGGCGAGGCCGCGCGGATCGATGCCGGCCCGTTCGAAGGCCTCCCAGGCGGTCTCGAGCACGACGCGCTGCTGTGGGTCCATGGCCGTCGCCTCGCGCGGCGAGATGCCGAAGAACGCCGCGTCGAACTCCGTCGCGTCGGCCAGGAAGCCACCCACCAGGTCGCCGTCGAGCTCCCAGCCACGATCGGCTGGCGCGGGCACGACGGCGTCGCGGCCGTCGGCGACCAGGGACCACAGGTCCTCGGGCGAGCGCACGCCGCCGGGGTACCGGCAGCTCATGCCGACGATCACGATCGGGTCGTCGGTGCGGGCGGCGGCGGTCAGTGGCGCCGTGTCCGGCAGGCCGGCGCCGGTGAGTTCGCCCAGCAGGAAGGTGGCCAGCGCCGTGGGGTGGGGGTAGTCGAACACCAGCGTGGCCGGGAGCCGCAGGCCGGTTGCCGTGGCGAGCCGGTTGCGGAGTTCGACGGCGGTGAGCGAGTCGAAGCCCTGGTCCCGGAACTCCTGATGGGTACCGACCGCGTCGGCCGAGGCGAACGTGAGGACGTCGGCCGCCTCGGTGCGGACCAGCTCCACCAGATAGGCGAGCCGGTCGGATTCCCGCCGCGCGGCGAGCGCCGCGGCGAAGTCCACATCGGACCGGATGGCACCGGTGGCCGCCGTGCGGCGGGCGTTCCGGACGAGGTCGCGCAGGATCGCCGGGACCGGCCCACTGGAGGTCTGGCCCATCCCGGTCGCGGCGGCGACGACGAGCGGGTGGCCGGTCGCGGCGACAGCCGCCTCGAACATGGCAACGCCCTGTGCCGGTCCGATGTGGACGAGTCCGGCCTGCGCCGTCCGCCTGGTGTCGGCCTCGGCGAGCCCGGCGGTCATGCCGACGCTCGGATCCCACGGCCCCCAGGCGATGGAGGTCGCCGGTAGCCCGAGTGCGTGCCGGTGTGCGGCGAGGGCGTCGAGATAGGTGTTCGCGGCGGCGTAGCTGGCCTGCCCGGGGGTGCCCATGACACCGGAGGCCGACGAGTAGAGGACGAACGCGGCGAGAGGGTGGTCCCTTGTCGCCTCATGGAGATTCCACGCGCCGCCGGCTTTGGGCGCCATCACGGTCGCGAGCCGTTCTGGGGTCAACTGGTCGATGACGCCGTCGTCGAGCACACCCGCCGCATGGACCACCGCGGTCAGCGGCTGGTCGAGCCCGCCGACCAGGGCGCGCACCGCGGCCGGGTCGGTGACGTCGCACGCGGTCACGGTGATCTCGGCACCCAGCCCACCCGGATCGGTACCGGTGCGACTGGCCAGCACCACATGCCGATGCCCACGCTCAACCAGATGCCGCGCAAGCACCACACCCAGACCACCAGTACCACCCGTGATCAACACAGTCCCGTCCCGGTCCCACACCGGCGGCATCCTCAACACCAACTTGCCGATGTGCCTGGCCTGACTCATGAACCGAAACGCCTCAACCGCCCGCCCCACCGGCCACGACCGCACCGGCAACGGCACGATCACCCCCGAGGCGAACAACGCCAGCAACTCGGCCAGCATCTCCCGCACGGTCTCCGGGCCGGCCTCCGCGAGGTCGAACGCCTGGTAGTCCACCCCGTCCGGATCCCGGACGTCGGTCTTGCCCATCTCCAGGAACCGGCCACCCGGACGCACCAACCGCAGTGACGCGTCGATGAACTCACCGGAGAGAGCGTTCAGCACGACGTCCATCGGCGGGAACTTCTCGGCGAACTCCACGGTCCGCGAGGATGCGATCCGCTCGTCGGGCAGGCCGAGAGAA
>NZ_DASWSJ010000004.1:0-23761 GCF_036402745.1 Actinophytocola sp.
ACGGACGTCGTGGTCAAGGCGCGCGCCGATGACGGCCGGGCCGGGTCGTGTGTCGCGGCGCAGGACCGGTTGGCCGAGCGCGGGTTTCCCTGTGCCCGGCCGCTCACGCCGGTGGTCGGTGTCGGTTCGCTGGCCGTGCACGCCGAGGAGTTCCGGCCCGGCGGCGACATGTTGCCCGGGGACTCGCCGGACGTGGCCGTGCGCTATGCGGAGGTGTTCGCCCGGCTGATGGCCGAACTGGCCGACGTGACCGTCGCACCGCCGCTGCCGAACCCGCGCTGGGCGCGTTGGGACCACCCGGATTCCGGGGTGTGGCCGGCGATCGAGTTCCTCGATGACCGGGACCAGAGCGCCGTGCCCGCCTACGTCGTCGACACGGCCGACCGCGCCCGCGGGCGGCTGCTGGCCGCCAGCCTGCCGTGCGTGCTGGGCCACGCCGACTTCGAGGCACAGAACCTCCGGTGGCACGGTCGGGAGGTGTGGGCGGTGCACGACTGGGACAGCCTGGCGTGGCAACCGGAGGCGGCGCTGGTGGGAGCGGCGAGTGGGGCGTTCGCGAAAGTCGGGCCGGCCACGCTGGCGCCGATCGAGAGCTCCGAGGCGTTCCTGGCGGCCTATCAGGACATTCGGGGGCGCTTGTTCACGGCCGTGGAGCAGGAGGTCGCGTGGGCGGCCAGCTTGTGGCCGGCAGCGCACGACGCCCGCTGGGACGCACTGCACGGCGTCACCCCGGTGTCCGGCAACGCACTCCGGGCACAAGCGGCCGAACGCCTCCGCCGAGCGAATGCCTACAGACCGTGAAAGGACGGTTCAGCGGCCCAGGCCCGCCAGCACCTCCGCGCCCGGCAACGCGGCCAGCGTCGGGCCCGGGATGAGGATCTTGCTGCCGCGGATGCCGCTGCCGATCACCAGCTCGGGGGCGGCGGCCACGGCCGGGTCGAGGAGCAGCGGCCACTGCGCGGGCAGGCCGACCGGGGTGATGCCGCCGTAGGCCATGCCGGTGAGCTCGACCGCCCGGTCCATCGGCGCGAACGACGCCTTCCGCACGTCCAGCCGCTTGCGCACCACGCCGTTGACGTCCGCGCGGGTGGTGGCCAGCACGAGGCACGCGGCGAACCGCTCCTCGCCCGCGCGCTTGCCGGCCACGACCACGCAGTTGGCCGACGCCTCGAGCGGTGAGCCGTAGGCCTCGCAGAACGCGGCGGTGTCGGCCAGGTCGGGGTCGATGGCGGCGACGCCGAGGCCCTCGGCGGCCGGCAACGTGGCGAGCGCCTTGGCCACCGGGTCGGCGAGCAGGTCGGGGCGGTCGAGCGCGCGCTCGACGCGCAGCGTTCCGGAGATGGTCCAGCTGGTCACGCGACCAACCTAGTCACCAGCGCTGGCCGCGCTGCACCTCGATGAGCTTGGGCCGGATGTCCACGATGTAGACGAGCGCGGCCACGAGCCCGGCCATCCAGAAGATCCACCCGATGCCGGCGAAGCTGAACAGCAGCAGCGCCGCGGTGGCGCCACCGGTGATGCCGAGCCAGGCCGGCTTGGTGAGTCGGTCGATGGCCGCGTAGGCGTCCGGACGCTGCATCAACGCGTGAATGAACGCGAAGACCCCGACCGGCACCGCGGCCCAGTCGATGATCTGCAGGATCAACAGCGCTTCGTACGGCACGCCACCAGACTACGTGCGGACCGCCGCGAGTGACCAGCGGACCGGCCACAAGCCACCGAACACCCATACGAAAGGCCCCGGCACGCGCGGTGCCGGGGCCTTGTCGGGCAGCGCCCTACTTCTTGGGGGCGCCGTTGGTCTTGCGGGTGGTCGCGCTGGTCCGCGTGGTCGCGGCCTTGCGCGGCGCGGTGCGGTTGGCGACCTTGCGGGAGGTGCTGCGGACCTCGTGGGCCACGTCCTCGCCCAGGTCCTCGGCGGCCACCGCGGCCTCGGCGCCCAGCTTCTCCGCGGAGCGCGCGGCCTTCTCGCCGACCGAGCGGGTCCGGCGGGTGACCCGGGCCAGCACCTCGTCAGCCACCTCGCGGGCGTCACCCGCGACGTCGCCCACCCGCTCCTGCAGGGTGGCGATGGCCTCCTCGACCTGGTCAAGGGCCTTGCGGACCTGCGGCTGGGCACGCAGCTTGGTCAGCGTGTCCTCGCCCTGGTCGGCCAGCTTCTGGTAGAGCTTCTGCGCGGCGTCGGTGTACTCGTCGACGAGCTTGCGCAGCTCGGCCGGGTCGAGCTTGTCGCGCAGGCCGGCCAGGTCGCTCGGCAGCTCGTCCACCGCGCCCTTGGCGGCGTCGGCGCCCTCGTTGACCCGGCTGCGGGTCTTGTTGACGGCGTCGCGCACGGCCTGGGTGGCCAGGTCGCCCGCGCCCAGCGCGGCCAGCAGCGGGGTGCGCAGCAGGTCGACGGCCTGCTCGCCCGCCTTGCGCACGTCATCGGTCTTCGGCAGCGTAACCAATTCACTCACTCCTCTGGCGGGGTCCGTCGTGCTGCTTCACTGTCCACATCGGACCCCTCCACTGTGGACTCTGGGACGTTCTCGCGGCGGAACGACTCGTACACGTCGAGCAGGATCTGCTTCTGACGTTCGGTGAGCGCGTCGTCGGCACGCACCGCGTCGACCACCGGGCCGCCGTGCGCGACATCGAGGATGCCGGCCTGCACGTACAGCGCCTCGGCCGAGATCCGCAGGCCCTTGGCGATCTGCTGGAGGATCTCCGCAGACGGTTTCCGCAGGCCCCGCTCGATCTGGCTGAGGTAGGGGTTGGACACCCCGGCGAGCTTCGAGAGCTGGCGCAACGAGATCTTGGCGCTGTTGCGCTGCTGCTTGATGTACTCGCCGATGTCCCGTCCGAGGTCGGCGACCTTGTCGGCAACCTGGTCGATGGCGCGGCCGTGGCCGTCCTGGCTTGGCTGCTCCGGCTCGCTCATCGTGGTCACCTCCTCGCGACACCACCGACGGTACGCGGGCGTGCTAGCAGTTGCAAGCGCCCTGCTTGCGCAGGTGGGTGCGTCCCGTCACATCCGATCGAGGTGGCTCCGGACCCAGGTGGCCACCTCGGCCGCGGTGTCGGCGGGGGAAGCGCCGGTCGTGTCGAGGAGGGTCATCGGCGGGTTCGTCCGGGCGGCCTCGGTGCGGACCCACTCGTTGAAGGACAGCATCTCCGCTATCCGTTCCTCGTCCCACGCGCGCCAGGCCGGCCGGGCCCGCAGGCGGGCGCGCAGCTCGGCGGACGGGCAGGTCAGCGCCAGGTAGTGGATATCCGCGAACAGGGCGCGCTCCGGCCAGGGCTCGAACTGCGGCGGCGCCACCGTGCCGCACAGCACCACCGGGCGCCCGCTCTGCTGCACGCTCGCCGCGAGGCGCAGCCACGTCTGGCGGAACGCGGCCGAGTCGCCGGTGGGGTCGCGCAGCGCGCCGACCCACAGGAGGTCCTGCTCCAGCACCACGGCGACATCGCCGAGCAGGCCGGCGAGCAGGCGGCCGACCGTGGTCTTGCCGGTGCCCGACGGCCCGGTGAGGGCGAACAGCGGGAGGCGCCGGTACGGCTCGCGGTGTCCACATGAGACACACGCGAGGACCGTGCCGGCGCCGTCGGGGAGTACGCGGGGTTCGTCGGTCCACCGCCCGCACCCCGCGCAGATCATGGGGTTCACGCGGGGAGGCGGGTCAGTCGAAGAGCTGTTCCAGGAAGCTCTTGCGCCGGCGATGGCCACCGTGGCCGCCGTGCCCACCCGGGCTGTGGCCGCGCGGCGAGTCCGGGTACCCACCGTGGCCGTAGCCCTTCGGCGAGTCCGGATAGCTCCCGCGGCCGTACCCACGCGGGGAGTCCGGGTAGTACCCGCCCCCTGGTGGCGGTGCCGGTGCGCGACGGGTGTCCCCCTGGTACGGCGGCGGTGCGGCCGCGGCCGCGTACTGCTGCTCGGCGGTGAGCATCGTCTCGAGCTCGCCTCTGTCCAGGAAGATTCCGCGACAACCGTCGCACTGGTCGATGTGGATGCCTTGGCGGTCCACGGTACGCATCGTGTTCTGACACTTCGGGCAAATCACACATGCAAGACTACGCAAATCACGCCTCCGGCGCCCGCACATGGCCCGAGGCCATACGACCGACCACCATGCTATGGGCGCCCGACACATGGCCGCGGTACGGCGCGAAACCTAGCGTTGACGGGCATGGAAGGTGCTCCAGCTCACAACGGCCTGGCCGGCCGCATCGCCATGGTCACCGGTGGTGGCAGCGGCATCGGCCGGGCCTGCGCGCAGGCCCTCGCCGCGGCGGGGGCGAAGGTGCACGTGGTCGACCGGGACGGCGAGGCGGCCGAGCGGGTGGCCGGCGAGGTCGGCGGCTGGGCGCACGTCGTCGACCTGGCCGACGCGGCGGCCATCGAGACGCTGCCGGCCGAGGTCGACATCCTCGTCAACAACGCGGGCCTGCAGTACGTCGCGCCGCTGCACGAGTTCCCGCCCGACAGGTTCACCCTGATCCAGCAGGTGATGGTGACCGCGCCGTTCCTGCTGATCCGCCGCTGCGTGCCGCACATGTACGCCCGCGGCTGGGGTCGCATCGTCAACATCTCCAGCGCCCACGGGCTGCGGGCGAGCGCCTACAAGGTCGCGTACGTGACCGCCAAGCACGGGCTGGAAGGGCTGTCCAAGGTCGCCGCGGTCGAGGGCGCCCCGCACGGCGTGACCAGCAACTGCGTCAACCCGGGGTACGTGCGCACCCCGCTGGTGGAGAACCAGATCGCGGCCCAGGCGCAGGCCCACGGGCTCCCGCCCGAGGAGGTCGTCGAGAAGATCCTGCTCGACCGCTCGCCGGTCAAGCGGCTGATCGAGCCGGCCGAGGTCGCCGAGCTCGTGCGGTGGCTGTGCGGCCCGCACGCCGCCTCGCTGACCGGCGCGTCCGTGCCGCTGGACGGCGGCTGGACCGCCAACTGACCCCGGAAACCCAGTCCCCTCAACGAAGTGCGGTGATCTTGTGAGTTCCCTGCCCGCAGCACCCGCCAACCGGTCCCTGGCACGGGTCGTCTCCGCGAGCATGATCGGCACCACGATCGAGTGGTACGACTTCTTCCTCTACGCCTCGGCCGCCGCGCTGGTGTTCAACAAGCTGTTCTTCCCCACGTCCGACCCGCTGACCGGCACCCTGCTGGCGTTCACCACCTACGCCATCGGGTTCGTCGCCCGGCCGATCGGCGGGCTGGTGTTCGGCCACTTCGGCGACAAGGTCGGCCGCAAGAAGCTGCTCGTGGTGGCCCTGCTGATGATGGGTGGCGCCACGTTCGCCATCGGCCTGCTGCCCACCTACGCGACGATCGGCGCCGCGGCCCCGCTGCTGCTGGTGCTGCTCCGGCTGGTCCAGGGCTTCGCGCTCGGCGGCGAGTGGGGCGGCGCGGTGCTGATCGTGTCCGAGCACGGCGACGCCAGGCGCCGCGGGTTCTGGGCGGCGTGGCCGCAGGCGGGCGCGCCGGCCGGCAACCTGGTGGCGACCGCCGTGCTCGCGATCCTCGCCGCCACGCAGTCCGACGCGACCTTCCTGTCCTGGGGCTGGCGCATCCCGTTCCTGCTGTCGGCGGTGCTCGTCGTGGTCGGCCTGTGGATCCGGCTCACGGTGGCCGAGTCGCCGCTGTTCCTCGAGGCCGCGCGCAAGGCCGAGGAGCGCGGCGTGGCGGAGAAGGCGCCGATCGTGCAGGTGTTCATGCACAGCTGGCGCCAGGTGCTGATTGCGATGGGCGCCCGGATGGGCGAGAACGTCTCCTACTACATCATCACCGCGTTCATCCTGGTCTACCTCACCCAGGGGCTGGGCCTGGAGCGGTCCGTCGGGCTCAACGCGGTGCTGATCGGCTCGGCCGTCCACCTGGTCACGGTTCCCTTGTGGGGCCTGCTCTCGGACAAGGTCGGCCGGCGCGCGGTGTACCTGTTCGGCGCGGTCGGGATGGGCCTCTGGGGCTTCGTGTTCTTCGCGATGCTCGACACGAGGTCGTTCGGGGTCATCGCGCTCGCCACCACCGTCGGGCTGGTGCTGCACGGCGCGATGTACGGGCCGCAGGCCGCCTTCTTCGCCGAGCTGTTCGGCACCCGGGTGCGCTACTCGGGCGCCTCGATCGGCTACCAGCTCGCCTCGATCGCGGCGGGCGCGGCGGCCCCGCTGATCGCGGTCGCCCTGCTCGACGCCTGGGACAGCACGCTGCCGGTGTCGCTGTACCTGGTCGCGATGTGTCTGATCACGGTGGTCGCGGTGCTCCTGGCGCACGAGACCAGGGGCACGGCGCTGGAGGAGAACCCGGGCGTGGTGGTCGCCGAGGTTCCCGCCCCGGAGGCCCGAGTGACAACATGACCAGCGTGGACAGCGAGGTGAGCGCGGGCTCGGACGCGGTGCGCCGGCTGCTCGACCTGCTCGCGGACGACGCGAGCGGCGAGCAGCTGGCGCACGTCGCCGTCGAGGCACGCGCCCACCTCGACCCGGCCGCGATGGCCCGGCTGGAGGAGGCCACCCAGCTCGCGCTGCGGATCCGGCACACGCTCACCGAGCACCGCAGGCGCGAGGCCGAGCTGACCGCGTTGTTCGACACCGCGCGCGACCTGTCGAAGCTGCAGGACCTCGACGAGGTGCTGCACTCGATCGTGCGGCGGGCCCGGATGCTGCTGCGGGTCGACCTGTCCTACCTGAGCCTGAACGACGAGGCGGCCGGCACGACGTACATGCGGGTCACCGACGGCTCGGTGTCCTCGCTGCTGCCCCGGCTGCGGATCGGGCACGGCGAGGGGCTCGGCGGGCTGGTCGCGCAGAGCGCGCACCCGTACGCGAGCGCGGACTACCTGCACGACCCGCGGTTCAACCACACGACCTCGATCGACGACGCGGTCAGCGCCGAGCACATGGTCGGCATCCTGGGCGTGCCGCTGTCGCTGGGCAGCAAGGTGATCGGCGTGCTGTTCGCCGCCGACCGGGCCCGGCGGGAGTTCACCGCCGAGGAGGTCGCGCTGCTGTCGTCGCTGGCCGACCACGCGGCCATCGCCATCGACAACGCGCAGCTGCTGGCCGCGACGCGCCGGGCGAACGAGACGATCAGCGGGCACAACCTGGAGATGCGCCGCGGCGAGGACGCGCACGACCGGCTGATGGAGCTGGTGCTGCGCGGCGGCGACCTCGTCGAGGTGGCCGCCGAGGTGGCCTCGGTCCTCGGTGGCGGGCTCGTGCTGTTCGACGACGCGGGGGCGGAGCTCGCCAGGGTCGACACCGGTCCGCTCGCCCTGCCGTCGGCCGCGATCACCGCGTCCCGGTCCTCGGGCCGGGCGGTGCGCGCCGGCGACGAGTGGGTGTGCTCGGTCGTGGCCGGGCCGGAGCTGCTGGGCAGCCTGGTGCTGACCGGCCGGCCCACGATGGGCGAGGCCGACCGGCGGCTGTTCGAGCGGGCCGGCGTGGTGGCCGCGCTGCTGTTGCTGCTGCGCCGGTCGGTGGCGGCGGCCGAGGACGAGGTGCGCGGCGAGCTGCTGACGGACCTGCTGACCGCGCCGTCGCGCAACCAGGCGGCGCTGCTGGCCCGCGGCCGGCGGCTGGGCATCGACCTGGCCGCGCCGCACACGGTGCTGATCGCCCACTGCGACGGCGTGTCCCGGCGGCGGCTGGCGATGGCCTGCGGCCGCTACGCGACGCTCGTCGGGCTGCACGCCGAGCAGGTGGTGCTGCTGTCCTCGGACGAGTCCCCACGCCTGGCCGGGAAGCTGGCCGCCGAGCTCCGGTCCACAGTGGACGCCCCGGTGACGGTCGGCGCGGCCGGACCCGCCCGCGGGCCGGTCCGGCTGGCGGCCGCGGCGGCGGAGGCGGCCCGGTGCGTGCGGACGCTGCTGGCGCTGGGCCGGGCGGGGCAGGGCGCGGCGCTGGCCGACCTGGGCTTCGTCGGCCAGCTCATCGGCGACCGGACCGACCTCGACGGCTACGTCCGCACGACGCTGGGCCCGGTGCTGGACTACGACGCCCGCCGCGGCACCGACCTGGTGCGGACGCTGCGCGCGTACTTCGACTGCGGCACCAACCTCACCCGGGCGAAGGAGCAGCTGCACGTCCACGTGAACACGGTCGTCCAGCGCCTGGAGCGGATCTCCTCCCTCCTGGGCGAGGACTGGCAGAGCCCGGACCGGGCCCTGGAGATCCAGCTCGCCCTGCGCCTGCACCAGCTCCACGAGTAGGACCGCTCAGAGGTCGACCGCGACCTCGTGGTGGGTCACCTCGTCGTCCCAGCGGGACAGGGCCTGCCGGGCGTGGTCCTCCACCACCGCGCGGTCCGGGTGGTCGCCCGCGAAGCCGCGCACGGCCTGCATGCTCGTGAAGAACGTGATCGACGTGAAGGCGACCTCGTCGCCCTCGACCCGGCGCAGCAGCCGGGCCCCTCGGAAGCCGTGCACACCCGTGAGGTGCACGGACACCTCGTCCTCGTAGTGACGCTGGTACTCGTCCGCCCGGTCGGGCGGGGCCCAGCCCCGCCATACTCGTGCTATCACCACCGAGTCATATCACCGGCGCAGCCACGACTCCAGCTCGTCGAACGCGGTCCGGAAGTGCGGGGCGATCGGCTCGAGCCGGTCCGGGTAGACGTCGACCAGCCCGTCGACGTGGTTGCCGTTCTCGATGCGGTGGTAGCGGTGCAGCCCGCCCCGGCCGGCGTCGGTGATCATCTTCGCGTACACGTCCGAGTCCCGGCTGATCGGCAGCAGCGTGTCGAGCGTGCCGTGCAGGGTGATCAGCGGCTTGCCGATGCGGCCGGTCAGCCCGATCCGGTCGACCGCGTCGTGCACCGCGCGGGGCCGGGTGGCGTAGTCGTAGTCGGCGTCGCAGGCCGGCGTTCCGCTCGCGCAGTACGGGATCCCGGCGTCGAGGTCGCCGTCGAAGGTGGGGTCGAACTCCTCGCGGTAGGTGCGCTGGGTGAAGTCCCAGTAGACCTGGTTGTGGAACGGCCAGAGGAACTCCGAGCCGGGCGCGAACCCGGCGTCGAGCATCGCCTGGTGCGCCGCCGGGTCCCCGCTCGCGTACGCCGGGTAGGCCCGCATGGCCGCGGGCAGGACGTCGAACAGGTTCGGCCCGGCCGTGCGCCAGAGCGTGCCCTCCCAGTCGAGGCCGCCGTCGAACAGCCACGGGTTGTTCTCCAGCTGCCAGCGCACGAGGTAGCCGCCGTTGGAGATGCCGGCCGCGATCGTCGTCGACGGGAGCCGGCCGTACCGTTGCGCCACGACGGCCTTGGCGGCCACGGCGAGCTGGGTGACCCGGCCGTTCCACTCGGCGACGGCGTCGCCGGGGCGCCGGCCGTCGTGGAAGAAGGCCGGGCCGGTGTTGCCCTTGTCGGTCGCGGCGAACGCATATCCCTTGGCCAGCACGGAGTCCGCGATCGCGCGGTCGTTCGCGTACTGGCGCCGGTTGCCCGGCGAGCCGGACACGACCAGGCCGCCGTTCCACCGGTCCGGCAGCCGCAGCACGAACTGGGCGTCGTGGTTCCAGCCGTTGTTCGTGTTCGTGGTCGAGGTGTCCGGGAAGTAGCCGTCGACCTGGATGCCCGGCACGCCGCTCGGCTGGGACAGCGACGCCTGGGTGAGGCCCGTCCAGTCCGCCTGCACGGTGTGTCCTGATGCGACGGTGCCGGCGGTGGTCAGCTCGTCGAGGCAGGCGGCCTGCTGGCGCTGGGCCAGCGGGACGTGCAACCGGTCGAGGCGGGCACAGTGCTGGCCACCGGCGGTTCCACTGTGGACGGTGTCGGCGGCGGCCACCGTCGCGGACACGGCCAGGACGGTGGCGGCCAGTACGGCAACCCGGGCGATCATGGTGAACCTCCCTGCGCGACGCTGCCCGGTCGACGTTAGGAGCCGCCCGGGCGCATACATATGCCTGCCACCACCACATTCGGCGGGCGGATTGTGGTGGCCGGCACCCTGCTCAGCGGACCGCGGACCGCCTACCGTCGAAGGGGAAAGTGATGCCGATCACACAGCGAGGTGCGGCATGAAACGACCGTTCACCGCGATCGCACTCGCGGTCTCCCTGCTCGCCGGCCTGCTGGCCGGCGCGACCCCAGCGTCAGCGGCGAGCATCGTGGAGGTGACCGGGTTCGGCACCAACCCGGGCAACCTCAAGATGTTCCGCTACACCCCGGACGGCCTGCCCGCCGGCCGGCCGATCGTCGTCGCCCTGCACGGCTGCACGCAGACCGCCGCCGGCTACGGCACCGGCGCCGGGTGGATCCAGCTCGCGAACAAGTGGGGCTTCGCCGTCGTCCTGCCCGAGCAGCAGAGCGCCAACAACTCCAGCAAGTGCTTCAACTGGTTCGAGCGCGGCGACACCACCCGCGGCCAGGGGGAGGCCGAGTCGATCGCGCAGATGGTGCGCCGCACGATCACCGACACCGGCGCGAACGCCGCGCGGGTGCACGTGACGGGCCTGTCCGCGGGCGGCGCGATGACCGCGGTGATGCTCGCGACCTACCCGGACATGTTCGCCGGCGGCGGGGTGGTCGCGGGGATCGCGTACCGGTGCGCGGCCAGCATGATGGACGCGTTCTCCTGCATGTACCCGGGGAAGAACCAGACCCCGGCCCAGCTCGGCAACGCCGTCCGCGCCGCGAGCTCGCACACCGGCCCGTGGCCGACGGTGAGCATCTGGCAGGGCAGCGCCGACTACACCGTGGCGCCGATGAACGCGACCGAGCTGGCCGAGCAGTGGACCAACGTCCACGGCATCCCGTCGACACCGACCAGCACCGACACCGTGGCCGGCTACCCGCACGCCGTCTACGCGAGCGGCGGCCGCACCCTGGTGGAGACCTACACGATCACCGGCATGGGCCACGGCCAGCCGATCGACCCGGGCACCGCCGACGGCCAGTGCGGCCAGGCCGGCGCCTACCTGCTCGACGTCAACATCTGCGCCGCATGGCACCTGTCCGGCCGCTGGAACCTGGCCGGCTGAGAGGGGCCCGGAACGACGCCTTCGCACCCCCCGCGAAGGCGTCGTTCACGGCGTCACCGGTGCACGTCACTCGGTGCGCGTCACTCGGTGCGCGTCATTCGGTGCGCAGTGACGTGAGCCGGGTGGCGCTGCGCAGGAACGGCAGCGTCATCCCGGTCACCAGCACCGCCAGCAGCGCGGCACCGCCGGACAGCAGGCCCACCCCGGCCCAGTCGATCGCGAGCGTCTCGCCGGTGAGCCGGACGATCAGCCACGCGAGGCCCACCCCGGTGAGGATCGCGACGACCACGCCCAGCGCGATGGGCAGCGCCACCTGCCACAGCAGCGACCGGGCCAGCACCCCCTGCTGCACGCCGCTCGCCGCGAGCACGGCCAGCGGGCGGCGCCGCTCGCGGATGTGCTCGAGCGCCAGCACGAGCAGGCTCACCCCGGCCAGCAGCAGCGTGAAGATCGAGCCGCCGTAGAGCGCGTTGCGGATGGAGACGAACATCTGCTGACCGGTGTTGAGGTCCTGGGCGGTGTTGTAGGAGAAGATGTAGACCTCCGGCCCGAACTCGGCCACCGAGTTGCGGACCTCCTCGAGCTGGTCGGAGGAGATCGTGCCGGCGGTCGCGTGGATGCTGGCCCGCGTGGCGGGCAGCCGCACGCCGGCCAGCGCGCCCGGAGTGACGAGCAGCGACGAGTACACCCGCGAGTCGGCCTGCCGCGACACGTGGCGCACGTCCGCGGGCACGGTCCAGCTGCCGACCTTCTCGAAGTCGTTCGGGTCGTACACAGCGGCCCGCGTCAACGGGTACTCGCGGAACTCGAGCTGCTGGCCACCCCTCGCCAGCGGGCCCGCGCCATCCATCGCGAAGACCTGCCCGTCGGCGCAGTCGCGGATGCCGGCGAGCTCGGCGATCGCGGCGCAGTCCATGACCCCCAGGTACTGGTTGTCGCCGCTGTCGCCGCGCGCGCCCGGCTCGTAGCCGGTGAGGTCGCGGACGACGTGCGTCGCCCGCACCGCGGAGACGGCCGCCACGTTCGCCGCGACCTCGTCGGCGAGGGAGGCGTCGGTCGACACCTCGATCGTCGGCTTGCCGTCCTGGGTCGTACCCGGCAGCCCGACCTGGGACTCGACCGTCATGAGCACCGTCTGCAGGGCGATCGCGCCGGCGAGCACCACCGCGACGCCGCCCACCACGCGGGCCGACGTGCCGCTGTCGAGTTGCAGCCGCCGGATCGCGAGCTGCCAGGACGACGGCCCGCCCTCGATCCGCCCGGCGACCCGCTCCACGAGCCACGGCAGGACCACGGGCACCCCGATGAGCAGCAGCGCCGCGCCCCCGGCCACCGCGTACGCCCAGACCTGCGTGTTCTCCGGCGCGCCGCCCTGGGTGAACAGCAGTGCCACCCCGGCCACGACCAACCCGAGCCGCCACCACAGCCTGCGGCGCACCGGCTTGGCCCGGCGCACCACGCCGAGCGGCTCGATGATCGTGCGGCGCAACGCGAACAGCGCCGTGAGCACCGCGAGCGCCGGGATCGCGAGCACGATCAGCACGACCAGCGCCGGGTCGGGCGCCACGTCGCTCGTGTACACCCGCAGGTCGAACAGCTCGATGCCCTCGGCGAACTGGCGCAGCACCAGGAACACCGCGGCACCGAGCACGAGCCCGGCCAGCGCGCTGACCACCGCCTCGGCCGCCGCGATCCGCCGCACCTGCCGCGAGCCCGAGCCGACCAGGCGCAGGGCCGAGAGCCGGCGGTCGCGTTCGGCGCCGGCGATCCGGCTGGCCGAGGCGACGAAGATGAACACCGGCAGCAGGATCACCACCGCGCCGACGAGGACCAGCAGCAGGATGTCGACCGGCATCGGCTGCGGGGCCAGCGACGAGCCGAAGTCGTAGACCGGATACGCGCTCGGGCTGTCGACGAAGGTCTCGTCCTCGCCGATGTAGGCGACGAGGTCGCCCGGCTCGGTGACCGCCTCCTTGCCGATGGTGCCGGCGATCTTGTCCGGGAACCGGGGCCGCAGCAGCTCCCCCTCGGGTGAGCCCAGCAGCTCGGCCAGCGCCGGCGAGGCCATCAGCTCACCCGGTCCGGGCAGCTTGTCCAGGCCGGGCGGCACCGGCGCGTGGTCGCCGCCGGCGTAGACGTAGGCGACGGCGATGCGCTGGCCGCGGAACTCGGTGGGGTTCTGCTGGTAGTACACCGGGTCGACGCCGGGGACCGGCTTCTCGCTCGGCCCCACCGAGTCGGCATGGCTGCGCAGCTGGTGCTGGTCGACCATGGTGCCGACGGACGCGCCGATCAGCAGCACGGCCACCGCGATCGCGATGCCGACCGAGCTGAGCGCGAACCGCACCAAGGAGGTCCGGCCGCCCCCGACGGCCAGCCGGACCCCCAGGGCGAGGTCGGTCAGCCACCCCCGCGGAGAGCTCATGCGAACTCCACCTGCCGGGTGTGGCCGTCGCGGACGATGACCTCGCGGTCGGAGTAGGCCGCCACCCGGGGCTCGTGGGTGACGAGGATGACCGCGGCGCCGCTCTCCCGGGACGTGTCGGTGAGCAGCCGCATGACGTGCTCGCCGTTGAGCGAGTCCAGCGCGCCGGTGGGCTCGTCGGCGAAGATCACGCTCGGGCCGGTGACGAGCGCGCGGGCGACCGCGACCCGCTGGCCCTGGCCGCCGGAGACCTCGCCGGGCCGCTTCGCCGCGACGTCGTCGACCTCGAGGCGGGCGAGCCAGTCGCGGGCCTGCCGCTCGGCGTCCTTGCGCTTGCGGCCGCCGAGGCGCAGCGGCAGCGCGACGTTCTCGACGCAGGTGAGCTCGGGGACCAGCTGGCCGAACTGGAAGACGAAGCCGAACTCTGTGCGGCGCAACGCCGAGCGCGGCACGTCGGGCATGGCGCCGAGGTCCTGGCCGGCGTAGGTGACCGTGCCGGCGTCGGGCGCGATGATGCCGGCCAGGCAGTGCAGCATCGTCGACTTGCCGGAGCCGGACGGCCCCATGACCGCGACGACCTCGCCCGCCCGCACGGACATCGAGGCGCCGTCGAGTGCCTTGGTGGATCCGAACGACTTGACGATCGCGTCGGCCGTGAGGATTGCCTCAGCCATGACGGACCTGCTTTCCGAGGTCGGCGAGGCGCGCCGCGGTGAGTTCCAGCCAGCGCAGGTCGGCCTCGAGGTGGAACAGGGCGTGGTCGCAGATGAGCTGGTCGGCGAGGTCGCCGCCGCGCTTGCGGTCGGTGAGCTCGCGCATGGCGCTCAGGTGGGCGGCGCGCTGGGTGTCGAGGACGTCCTCGGCGTTGCGCGCGGACATGAGCGCGATGACGACCTTGGTATAGAGCGTGCTCTGCATGTAGAGCTCGGGCTTCTCGGGCGTGGTGAGCCAGTGCTCGACGTCGGTGACGCCCTCGGCGGTGACCGCGTAGCGCTTGCGGTCCGGGCCGCCGCCCTGCTCGACGCCCGACTCCTCGATGAGGCCGTTCTTCAGCAGGCGCGACAGGGTCGCGTAGACCTGGCCGTAGTGCAGTGGCCGGTCGTGGCCGAAGTGCTCGTCGTAGGCCCGCTTGAGGTCGTAGCCGTGCCGTGGCCCGTGTTCCAACAGGCCTAGCAGTGTGTGCCCGATTGACATGCGGGACACAGTACACAGGGTGTATAGCTGTCGTCTATACACCCTGTGCTTAGGCTGTGAGCTGCTGTTTCAGCAGCGAATTCAGCAGTGACAGAGGCAGAACGGGTGACCCGCCGGATCGGCGTACACGCGGAACGTGCGCTGCTGGTCGAGGGGCTTCGCGCCGAGCCCGACGGCCCGCTCGTGCGCGGCGTCGAGGTCGTCGACCCGCAGGTCGAGGTGGAACATCTGCGGGCGCTCGGGGTCGGGCCAGGTCGGCGGGCGGTAGTCGGTGGCGAGCTGGAACTCGATCATGGCGCCATCCGGGCCCTCGATGGTGGCCCAGCCGGGCTCGTCGCGCTCGTTCGGCGGCCAGTCGAGGAGGCGGGCGTAGAAGTCGGCGAGCGCGCGGGGATCGGGGCAGTCGAGCACGACGGAGCCCATCCGGGGCACGGCAGCGGTCATCGTTGTCCTCCGTAACCTGTGTTGAGCTTGCAGAGGTTACGATACTGGAGCAACCGGCGTAGCGCCTACAGTGGTGTCGTGACCACCACGGATGTGGATCTGGTGCTCGACTTCCTGAACACGGTCGACGTCGAGAACGGCACCGACGTGCTGGACGACGAGGTCGCCTGGCAGTCCTGGCTCACCGCGCACGACCTCACCGCCTCGGCCGACGCCCTGGCCGCCCGCTCGGCCCTGCGTGCCGCGGTCGGCGACGTGGCGGGTTCCCCGGACCTGTCCGCGCAGGTCACGGTGTCGCTGTCGGCGGAAGGACCCCGCCTCGTGGCCGGCGACGTGGTCGGCGCGGTCCTGGCCGCGGCGGCGAGGCTCCTCGTGCGCGGCGAGTGGGACCGGGTGAAGATCTGCCCGGCCGACGACTGCCGCTGGGCGTTCTACGACCGCTCCCGCAACCACTCGCGGACCTGGTGCTCGATGCGCGTGTGCGGAAACCGCGAGAAGGCCCGCGCCTGGCGCGAACGCGCCCGCGCGGAGTAGCGCGCCGCCGACGGGCTGTCTCGATGGGCGCTCGGACTGTGTTCCGCGGCGCCGGTTTCTTCATGACGCCGTCGCCGCGAGGTCGGCGGTCGCGGTCAGAGGATCAGCTGGGCCACCGTGTAGATCACCAGGCCGGCCAGCGCGCCCACCACGGTGCCGTTGATCCGGATGAACTGCAGGTCCCGGCCGACCTGGAGCTCGATCTTGCGCGAGGTCTCCTCCGCGTCCCAGCGCTGGACCGTGTCGGTGATCAGCGTGGTGATCTCATCGCGGTAGTTGAGGACCACGTAGGCCGCCGCGCCCTCGACCCAGCTGTCGACCTTCTCGCGCAGCGAGTCGTCGGTGCTCAGGCGGGTGCCGAGGGAGATCAGGCCGTCCCGGACGCGCTTGCGCAGCTCGCTCGACGGGTCCTCGGCGGCGTCGAGCAGCATGGCCTTGGCGGTGGCCCAGGCCGAGCCGATGACGTTCTGCACCTCGGGGTGCTCCAGCACCTGCTGCTTGACCGCCTCCGCGCGCTGGATGGTGGCCTCGTCGGTCTGCAGGTCCTGGGCGAACTCGGCGAGGAACTTGTCGATGGCCAGGCGCATCGGGTGGTTCGGGTCGGTCTTGACCAGCCACGCGAACGACAGCACCTCGCCGTAGACCTTGTCGGCCACCATCGAGTCGACGAACTTCGGCGACCAGCTCGGCGCCCGGTCGGACACGACCCGCAGCACCGCCGTGTGGTTGCTCTTGACCCACTCGTAGGCCCGGTCGCACATGAGGTCGACGAGCTTGTGGTGCGCGCCGTCGGCGAACACGCCGGTCAGCAGCTTGCCCAGCGGCGGCCCCCACGGCACGGCGACGATCCGCCGGACGACGGCCTGCTCCATGACGGCCTGCACGTCCTCGTCCCGCAGGACCGCCACGACCCCGCGGACCACCGTGGAGAGCTCGGCGGTGACCCGGTCGGCGTTGGCCGGCTCGGCCAGCCACCCGCCCAGCCGGCCGGCGACGCCGACCCGGCGCAGCCGCTCGCGGACGACCTGCTCGGCGAGGAAGTTGGTGCCGACGAACTCGCCGAGGCTGTTGCCGAGCGCGTCCTTGCGGGTGGGGATGATCGCCGTGTGCGGGATCTTGATGCCCAGCGGGTGCCGGAAGAGCGCGGTGACCGCGAACCAGTCGGCGAGCGCGCCGACCATGCCGGCCTCGGCGGCGGCCCTGAGGTAGCCGGCCCAGGCCGGGGCGCCCGCGGACTGCCAGAACGAGGTGGCGATGAAGATCACGGTGGCGCCCAGCAGGAAGGACAGGGCCACCAGCTTCATCCGCCGCAGGCCACGCTGCTTCTCCGCCTCGCCGGGGACGGGGGCGCTGGTCAAGGGAGCTGTCAGTTGCCGCACGGGTCCATTGTCCGTGAGGATGCGTAACCGTGCGCCGGAATGCCTTGGTCCCCCGTCTCCAGCCGTTCACCTCGACGATCTTCGCGGAGATGACCGCGTTGGCCGCCCGCACCGGGGCGGTGAACCTGGGCCAGGGCTTCCCGGACACCGACGGGCCGCCGTCGATGCTCGCCGCGGCCCAGGAGGCCATCGGTTCCGGGGTGAACCAGTACCCGCCCGGCCCCGGCCGCCCCGAGCTGCGCGCGGCCATCGCCGAGCAGCGGACCCGCTACGGCGTCTCGTTCGACCCGGACACCGAGGTGCTGGTGACGGTCGGCGCGACCGAGGCGATCGCGGCGGCGCTGCTGGCGCTGGTCGAGCCTGGTGACGAGGTCGTGCTGTTTGAGCCGTACTACGACTCCTACGCCGCGTCCGTCGCCCTGGCCGGCGCGACCCGCCGGGTGGTGTCGCTGGTGGAGGAGCCGTCCGGCCGCTTCGGCGTCGACCTGGCCGCCCTGCGCGAGGCGATCACCCCGCGCACCCGCCTGCTGCTGCTGAACTCGCCGCACAACCCGACCGGCACCGTGTTCACCCGCGCGGAGCTCGAGGGCGTCGCCGCGCTGTGCGTGGAGCACGACCTGATCGCGGTGACCGACGAGGTCTACGAGTGCCTGACCTACGACGGCGTCGAGCACGTCCCGCTCGGCACGCTGCCCGGGATGGCGGCGCGCACGGTGACGATCTCCAGCGCCGGGAAGATGTTCAACTGCACGGGGTGGAAGATCGGCTGGGCGTGCGGCCCGGCCGAGCTGGTGTCGGCGGTTCGCGCGGCCAAGCAGTTCCTCACGTTCGTCGGCGGCGCCCCGTTCCAGCCGGCGGTGGCGCACGCGCTGCGCACCGAGTCCGCGTGGGTGTCGGCCCTGAGCGCCGACCTGGCGAAGAAGCGGGACCGCCTCGCCGCAGGCCTGGCGGCGGCGGGCTTCGAGGTCCGCCCGAGCGCCGGGACCTACTTCGTCTGCGCCGACGTCCGCCCGCTCGGCTTCGCCGACGGCGCGGAGCTGTGCTGGCAGCTGCCGGAACGCATCGGCGTGGCGGCGGTCCCGGTCCAGGTGTTCACCGACCATCCCGACCGGTGGCGCCACATCGTGCGCTTCGCGTTCTGCAAGCGCGACGAGGTGCTGGACGAGGCGATCGAGCGGCTGCACAAGCTGGCCTGACGGGCCTAACCGAGGCAGACGAAGCCGAGGTGGCCGTGGTCGCGCTGGGCCGTGGCCAGGGCCTCGGCGGTGCTCAGCCCGTCGGCGAGGCGGGTGTACATCGCGGCGAAGAGGGGCTCCGCGGCGGCGTCCGGGACCGGGGTCGTGCTCGCTACCAGGGCGGTGCCGCGGCGGAGCAGGACGGCCGCCAGCCCGACGAGCGCGCCGCGCGCTCCCTCGCACGCGGAGAGCACGAGCAGCCGCGGCGGCTCGGTGAGCCGGTCGAGGTCGTAGGCGTACAGCGGGCCGTCGGCGAGCTCGACGGCGGTGAACATCGGGCTGTCCTCGCGGAACCGGCAGTGCGCGGCGAGGTGCGCGATCTCGGCGCCCTCCATGGCGTCGAGCGTTCCGTCCACAGTGGACCGTCGCTGGCCGCCCCAGCGCCCGTGCAGGGTCGCCACCTCGGTCGTCGCGTGTGCCAGCCGCGGGCCGGCCACCCAGACCCGCCGCCCGGTCCCCGGCGTTCGCGGCCGCCACACCGCGGCCGTCGGCACCACCGACACCGGCCGCCCGGCGCACGTCGGCAGCGCCGCCCAAGGCAGTCCCCGCAGCTCACCGGCCGGCACGACCACCAGCGGCCGGTCGCCGACCACCGCGCGCACCGGCGCCAGCAGGACCCGGTCGAGCCGCGCGGCCGCCAGTGACTCGGCCGGGCTGCCGACACCGGCCGCCAAGCGCAGCGCGTCGACGTGGTCCGCCAGCGGGCCGGCCGGCCCGAGCCGGTGCAGCCGCACCCCGCGGTCGACGACGGTGACGACGCCCAGCTCGCCGTCGTGCACCCAGTAGCTGAGCAATGCCCGGTCACCGAACCGGCCGAGCGGCGGGTCGGCGGGCTCCGGGACGCGACCCGGGGCGGCGAGGGACAGCCGCCGGACGGTCTCCTCCAACGCGGCGACCCGGTGCGGCGCACCACCTTGCGCGTCGCGCAGCTCGACCAGCGCCGCCCGGAGCGCCGGGTCCTCCGGCGGCCGCACCGGCGCCACCCGGAACGCGGCCGCCCGGCACCGCTCGACCCACGCGAGCACGGTCCGCGGCCGGCCGGACCGCAAGGCCGCGCCCAGCCCCGTCCGCGCCAACGCGGTGGCGAGCCCGGCGACACCGGCCTGCAACTCCAGCGCGCCCATGCCGGCCGCGTACCGATCGACGACCCCGAGCCCCGCCCGGCAGGCCGGGAAGACCGACCGCCCCTCGGCGGCCGCGAGCCGGGCCCGGGCCAGCCACCCGGCGGCGCGGAGAGCGGCCGGTCCCCGGGCCCGCTCCCGCTCGACGTCGAGCCACAGCCGGGGCTCCGCGGCAGCGAGCCGCAACCAGGCCGCCTCGAGCCGGAACCCGTGCCGCGCGGCCCGCTCGGCGACCCGCCTGACCTCGGTCATCGACACCTCGGCCCGCTCGGCGAGGCGGATCCGCAGCTCGAGGGCGCGGGCCGCGGCCACCCAGCCGGCCCTGCGTTGCCGGCGGAACGACACCGACGCGCGGCCGGCGGCGTCCCGGGCCATCGGGATGCTCCCGGCCCGGAACGCGCACTCCCCGAGCGCCAGGCACGCCTCGGCCAGGCGCAGCCCCCGGCCGGCGCCGTCGAGGAGGGCCGACGCCCTGGCGAGTGCCTCGCCCGCGTCGGCGACGAGGCCGCCGGCAAGGAGCGTGGTGGCGCGGTCGAGGAGGGCCTCGCCCCGCTCGCGGGCGCGGAGACCGGCCCGCTCGGCCTCGGCGAACAGCGCGAGCGCGCGGGGGATGTCGCCGGCCTGCGCGGCGACGAACCCCCGGTTGTGCAGGCAGCTTGCGGCCCGCTCGGACTCCCCGCGGGCGGCGCAGACCCGCTGCGCCGCGGCGAGGTCGGCCTCGGCGGCGGCCAGCCGCAGCTGCAGCGAACGCACCACGCCCCGGCCGACCAGGCCGTTGGCCTCCCACCGCGAGTCACCGTGCCGGCGGCTGGCAGCGATCGCGGCGGTCAGCTCGGGGACGGCCCGCGCGTAGTCGCCGCGGACGCACAGGTTCAGCCCGCGCACGCACCGCGCCCGCGCCGCCAAGGTGTCCGCGAGGCCGGCCGGCAGTGCCGCGAGGTGCCGCTCGCTGGCATCGAGGCGGCCGCGGTTGTGCTCGATCCACGCCAGCAACAACCGCAGCTCGGGCCGCTGCGCGCCGCCGACGCCGACGGCCCGGGCCGCCACCCGCCGAGCGACGGTGAACTCGCCGAGCTCCACCCGCGCACTGGCGACCGCATGCCAGGCGGCGACCCGCAACGCCGCGTCCACCCGCCGGCGACCCAGCACCGCACCGGCCCGCCGCAACGCCAGCTCGGGATCCACCAGCGCGAGATCGATCAGCGCCCGCCCGGCTACCTGCGGTGCATCACCGGACATCTCCCGCCCGGGCCGCCGTTCGATGGCGGTCATGGCGTGAACCACCTCGTCGCCCGGGGCGCGCGACCCGCCTCCACCAGGACCACGCGAAGTGGGCCCGCGGGAACGTCGGTGAACCGGAAGTACCCCACCTCGTCCAGCGCGACCGTCCCTCGCCCGCCGCGCCAGTGCAGGGTCAGCTCGGCCAGGGGCGGCGCCAGCCCGGCCACCGTCGGGAGGCGGACCTCCAGGTTCACCGCCGCCGGCTCGCCGGCCCGGCCGAACCGCAGGCGGTGCACACCCTCGGCGCGCAGCAGCGGCTCGGGCAGGGCGACCAGCCAGTCGATGTCCACGAGCGCGCCGGCCAGCTCAGCGGCGGCGAGGACGGTCTCCGGCACCGGGTCCAGCGCCTGTTGCAGGCGGGACAACTCCGCCAGCAAGACCTGGTCGGACAGCCACGTCATCCGGCCGACTCCTCTCGGATGTCGAGGATCGCCAGCCGTCGCCGGAGGACCTCCAGGCACCGGCCGCGGGTCTGCCCGACGCTGTTCACGTTGATGCCCAGCGCCCGGCTCACCTGGGCGTAGGTCAGGCCGGGCGCGTGCGCGAGCAGGCCGAGCAACGCCCGGCACCGTTCGGGCAGCGACGCGAACGCCCGCCACAGGAGCTGGTCCCGGGCCGAACGCAGGACCAGCGGCTCCGGACCCCGCTCGGGCACCTCCGGGGCGTCGAACCAGTCCGCCGGGGTCTCGCGGCAACCGTGGGCCAGCAGGTTCAGGCACTCCCGGCGGGCCGTGGTGGCGATCCAGCCGGCCAGCCGTTCGGGGTCGCGCAGCTTCCGCAGGTTCTGGGCTGTCGCGAGCCAGGTGTTCTGCGCGACGTCGGCCGCGTCCGCGGTGGTCAGCCGGTGGCGCCTGGCCACGGACCAGACCAGCGGCGCGTACCGGCGGACCAGCTCGGACCAGGCGCCGTCCTCGCCCGACAGGACACCGAGGACCAGCTCGCGTTCGGTAGTCATTCCGTCTCCCTCCGTGTGTGGAGGGTCGGACGGGACAAACCTCGCGCGGGAGCCCGGCGGCCGGCGAAATGAGTAGGACTACCCGGCGACCTTCAGCTTCGCCTCCGTCGCGGTGAGACCGTCGCGCAGCAGGCACGCCACGTCGGCGGCGATCCGGGGCGCGGCGAACGACGTGCCGCTCCACCGGGCCGCCCCGTAGACGCGGGGCTCGGTGTCGCCGGCGAGGCCCGCGGCGGGGCGGAGCTGGACGTGGCTGCTGACCACGTCGACACCGGGCGCGATCGTGTCCACCCACGGGCCGTGGTTCGAGAACGGCGCCCGCGCGCCGACGGCGACCACGTCCGCGGCGGCCGCCGGCCAGAACGGCCGCGACGTGCCACCGTTGCCGGCCGCGGCCACCACCACGGCGTCGGTGAAGCGGGCCAGTTCGTGGGCCAGCACGGGCGGGCAGCGGTCGTCGATCGTGTGGCAGCCGGCCGAGAGCAGCAGGACGTCGACGTGCTCGCGGGTACGCATGGCGCGGTGCCGGATCGCGCGCAGGCCCTCGGCGACCGTGCGGTCGTCGGTGAGCCCCTGGGACGACAGGACCCGCCGGTGCCGGACGGTGACCCCGGGCGCGTGCCGCAGCAGCACGCCGGTGACGAACGTGCCGTGGCCCGCCTGGTAGTCGGCCACCCCGTCGTCGTCGGCGTCCAGGACCTCCGGCTGCAGGCCCCACTCGGAGAGCCACCGCCGGCCCGCGAACCACGGGTGCGGATCCAGCCCGCTGTCGAGCACCGCCACCGTCACCGGCGGGTCCCACAGCTCGTCCGGCGGCGCGGGCGGCAGGACGGCCGGCTCCGGAACCGCGCCCGTGCCCAGCAGGATCGGCGAGCCGACGTGCACGTGGTTGGCCGTGACCGGCAGCCGCTCGCCGACGTCCTCGGCCAGCTCGACGCACCCCACGCCGGCCCGCAGCCGCAGCGTCGCCAGCGCCTCGGCGGGCTCGACGCGGTCCACCCAGCGGTCCAGGGTGCGCATCGCCGAGTCGACGGCGTCGGCGGGAAGCACCAGCTCTCCGGGCCGGACCAGGCACTCGCGCGGCCCACCCGGATCGTGCACCAGCAGGTCGGGCTCGGTGCGCTGCCAGCGCTGCGCCCATTCGGTCAGCGACATCCTCACGTGACCACGGTGCGCGGCGGTGGCGCCGTCCGCTCGGGGGAACGGCCATGATCACCCTATGAGGTCAGCGGCCGCTCACCTCGGGGTCAGCGGCAACCAGCCTCACGGCAAGTGATCAACATTGGCCCATACGGCCGATACGGTGCGCTTTTACCGTCTTTCCGGGTGGATTCGACGCCGCTAGGGTGCACATTGTCGGTGCGGTGCTAGATAGTGTGCACTGTCGAACGGCATCCGTTGGGCACGTGGCGTGAGCGGAGTGGGACGGTGGTGGTCGCTGTGCACGGCACGAATCCGGCGCCCGCCGCCGGCAGCCGGCTCTCTCGCCTGCTGCGCCGCGGGCTGCTCGTCGCCGCGCTGGCCACCGCAGCCTGGCTGCTGAGCGCGACGTTCGCCACCTCAGCCTCGGCCGACGAGCCCACCACCGAGCCCACTGGCGCGCCGGTGACCGACGAGCCGGCCAACCACCAGGCCGACGAGCACGCAGCCGATCCGACCGACCAGTCCGGCGACGCTGACCAACCCGGCAACGAGGCGGCCGAGCAGCCCAACGGCCAGCCCGCCGACCAAACCGGCAACCAGCCTGGTGGTCAGCCCAGCGGCCAGCCTGCCGATCACCCCGCTGATCAGCCCAGCGAGCACAACGGCGAGCAGCCCGCCGATCACCCAGGCAACCAACCGGGCGGCCAGCCCGCCGGTCAGCCCAGCGGCCAGCCCGCCGACCACCCCTCTGGCCAGCCCGGCAACCACAACGGTGCGCAACCAGGCAACCAACCTGGCAGTCAGCCCGGTGGTCAGCCTGCCGACAAGCCCGGCGACCAGAACGGGGAGCAGCCCGCCACCGCGCCGGGCGACCAGCCGGTCCAGGAGCAGGCCCCGGCCGACGGCACCGCCGCGCAGCCGCAGCCCGAGCCGCAGCCACTGCCGCAGCCGCTGCCGGCGCCGGAGCCGGTGACCGGGCCGCAGTCGAGCGGGCTGCTCGGCGGCCTCCTCGGCACCGTCACCAGCACGCTCAACGGGCTCACCCACGTGGTCGTCAACGTCGCCGCCACCGTGCTCGACCACTCGTCGTTCCTGGCGCC
>NZ_DASWSJ010000005.1:0-8664 GCF_036402745.1 Actinophytocola sp.
CGGACCAGCTGATCAACCACGGCTACGAGCCCTACTTCGTGGACATCTCCGAACTCCGCAAGTCCGGCGGAGGCCCCAAGTGCTGCACGATGGAGATCCGCGACCGCTGATCAGTCCTCGATCGGGACGGAGCCCGAGCACATGATGCGGGCCCAGCTGATGCGGCCGTCCGAGGACTGGTAGTACATCTGCTGCTCCATCAGGGACTCGCCGGCCTCCGTGCGCAGGTGCAGGCGGGCCAGTTCGCGAACAGCACGTCCAGCAGGTCCTCGTGGGAGTGCGCCTCCCAGAACCTGCGCGGGGTCATCGCGCGGAAGTCCAGGTCAGGGGCGGTCACCGCGCGTACCGCGGCCGCGTCCTTCGCCGCCAGGGCGGTCGCGAACGTCGTGCCCAGGTCAGTCATGGCGAGAGTGTGCGACACCCGGCGCCGGCAACACCATCCCGAAAGGGTGGACGAATCGCCGACCAGTCTGAAAGGATCCTTTCGAAAGGATGCTTTCAGATCAGAGGAGGCGGGATGGTCCGGCTGCCGGAGCGACGCAAGGTCCGCGACGTCGAGCTCATGACCGCGCTCGCCCACCCGCTTCGCGCCGGTCTCCTGCGCTACCTCATGGCCGTCGGCCCGCGTACGGCCAGCGAGTGCGCCGAGGCGGTCGGCTCCACGGCCTCCAACTGCAGCTGGCACCTGCGCCAGCTCGCCAAGTTCGGCCTGGTCGAAGCAGAGCCCGACGCCGGGGACGCCAGGCAGCGGCCGTGGAAGGCGAGCGTCGTCGGCCTCGAGCTCGGCAGCGTCGCCGACGACCCGGCCATGCGTGCCGCCCAGCTCGCCGTCTTCGGCGCCTCCCTCGCCGACGAGCAGGAGCTCACCCAGCGCTTCCTCGACCGCACCGACGAGCTCGGCCCCGAATGGCGCGACGCCGGCGGGGTCAACACCTACGCACTGCGGATCACCGCCGCCGAGCTCGGCGAGCTGGCGCAGCAGATCGAGGACCTGGTCCGCCCCTACGTCGCCACCATCCGTACCGACGCCCCGCCCGGCGCCCGGCCGGTGCACGCGGGCTTTCGCGCCTTCCCGAGGCTCGAAAGGGGACAGCCGCGATGAGGGACGCGCGGTTCGCCCGCCTCTGGCTCGCCTCGTTCTGCTCCGAGACCGGCGAGTGGATGCTCCAGATCGCCCTGCCGATCCTCGTCTACCAGGCCACCGGCTCGGCCACCTCGACCGCCGCCATGATGATCGTGGGCCTCGTCCCGGCCGTCCTGCTCAGCCCCGTCGCGGGCGTCCTCGCCGACCGGGTCCACCGCCGCCGGCTGCTCCTGCTCGTCTGCGTCGGCCAGGCGCTCGTCGCCACCCCGCTGCTCGCGATGGGCGACACCATCTGGCTCGGCTACGTCGTCATGGCCGGCCAGGCCGGCCTCGCCGCGCTGTTCGAGCCCGCCCGCAACGCGCTCGTCGTCGAGCTCGTCGGCCCGGACCGGATCACCGCGGCCAACGGGCTCCTCGGCTCCGGCACCAACGTCTCCCGCCTGGTCGGCGCCTGGCTCGGCGGCCTGCTGTTCGCGCTCGGCGGCATCGGCTGGGTCTTCGCCGGCTACGCGGCCGTCCTCCTCGCCGCGGCGCTCGCGCTCCTCGCCCGGTTCGGCACCCGCCCGGCGCGCGCCGGGACCCGCCCGGCGCTGCGCGAGTGGCTCGATGGGCTCGCGCTGATCCGCCACGACCGCCGGCTGTGGGTCACCGGCACCGCGATGATGGCGATGGCCGTGTCGCAGGGCATGTTCCTGGTGCTCTTCGTGCCGTTCGTCCTCGACGTGCTCGGCGTGGGCGCGGACGGCGTCGGCCTGCTTCGTGGCGTGCAGGCCATCGGCGGGCTCGCCGCCGGCGTCGGCGTCGCGGTGCTGGCCCGCCGGGTCGCGCCCGCCAGCATGTACGGCTGGGGCGCGCTCACCTTCGGCGTCCTGTCCGCGCTGACCTGGAACGGCCCGCACGTCACCACCGCGCTGGGTGTCTACATCGGACTGTTCATCGTGCAGGGCGTGCCCGGTGTGGTGGCGTCCACCGGCTTGCTGTCCACACTGCAGACCGCCGTGCCGGCCGCGGCCACCGGCCGGCTGCTGAGCACCGCGTTCGCCGCGATCGCGCTCGGTACCGCGGCCGGCATGCTGGTGGCCGGCGCCGGGGTGGACACGGTCGGGCTCCCCGCGCTGTTCGACGTGCAGGCCGCGCTCTACGTGCTGAGCGGCGTGTTCGTGCTGGCGACCCGGCGCGCCTCAGCTCGCGCCGATACGCCCCACGCCGCCGTAGCCCAGTAACCGCGCCGGCGAGGTCGACGGCCGGTCGTCCTGGCGCCACTCGTCCAGCAGCACGAGCCCCGGCTCGACCAGCGTCGTGCCGGCGAACCAGCTCTCGATCGTGGCGCGGTCCCGCGGGGTGATCCGCTCGTCGGCGCCCTCGTAGAGCCCCAGCAGCCCGGCCAGCTGCCCGGCCGTCTCCGGGTCCGCCTCGTCCTGGCTCATCGTCGAGATGGCCAGGTAGCTGCCCTCGGCGCACGCGGCGCGGTAGGTGTTCACGAGCCCGGCCGGGTCGTACTCGTCGTCGATGAACAGCAGCAGGCCCACGATCAGCAGCCCCACCGGCTGGGAGAAGTCGATCAACCGGCCGACCTCGGCGTGCTCCAGCACCGAGCGCGGCTGGCGGACGTCGGCCCACACGACCGCGGCGTTGTCGTTGTCCTTCAACAGGTCGTAGCTGTGGTGGACGGCGACCGCCTCGTAGTCCACGTACACGACCCGCACGGCCGGGTCGGCGCGCTGCGCGATCTCGTGGACGTTGCCGACCGTGGGGATGCCCGAGCCGAGGTCGAGGAACTGGCGGACGCCCTGGTCCATCATGAACCGCACGACCCGGTGCAACCAGGCGCGGTTGATGCGGGCGACGTACTTGACCCACGGCGCGACCTGCTCCACCTGCCCGGCCAGCATCCGGTCGGCGGCGAAGTTGTGCGCGCCGCCGAGGTGGAAGTCGTACATGCGGGCCGCGTTGGGCTTGTCCATGTCGACCTCGGGGATGTCGGTCGGCGGTGGCTCGGGGCTCATCGCGGGCTCCGTTTCGGTGCGGTGGCGAGGAACGGGCACCTTCGAGGGTACGCGCAAGATCAACCGGCGCCGCGCACCACCATCGTGACCGCGTCCGCGATGCTCGCGCCTGCCGTGCCGGTGGCGAGCCGGCGCAGCTGCAGGCCGGTGACCAGCGCGACGACCGGTCCCGCCAGCCGCTCCGGCGTCGGCACGCCGAGTCCACTGAGGACAGTGAGGGCGATCCGGTCGTAGGCGGCGAAGCACTCCGCGGCGGCGTCGCGCAGCCCGGGATCGCGGCCGGCCTGGAGGTAGAGCTCCAGCGGCGCGATCTCCTCGTGCCCGAACCGGGTGTGCAGCGCGATCCGCTCGACGAGCGCGGCGGCCTCCGCCAGCGTCACCGGCTGGTCGAGGTGCCGCTCGGCCACGCCGGACAGGCGCGCGGTCTCCTCGGCGACGAACAGCAGCATGGCCTCCCGCAGCAGCTCGTGCTGCGAGGCGAAGTGGTAGGTGATCGAGCCGAGCGACACCTCGGCCTCGCGCGCGACCCGCCGGTTGGTCACGCCGGCCACGCCGTCGGTGCCGATCACCCGCAGGACGGCGTGCAGGATGCGCTCCCGGGTGGTCACGAGACCGGCGGCGTGCGGTCGGCCCAGCCGCTGACGCACTCCAGCTGCGCCGCCAGCGAGATCAGCAGCTCCTCGCTCCCCGCGGGCCCGAGCAGCTGCGCGCCCACCGGCAGGCCGGCGGCGGTGAGCCCGGCCGGCACGTTCACCCCCGGCCAGCCCAGCACGTTCCACGGCCAGGTGTACGGGCACGCGCTGATGACCGTCCGGTCGGTGTGCCAGCCGCCGAGGCCGTCGATGGCGCCGACCGGTAGCGGGGGAGCGGCCGACGTCGGCGCGAGGACCACGTCGGCCCGGTCGAAGATCCGGCCGACCCGCCGCTGGAAGAACCCCAGCGACCGCTTGGAGAACCGCAGCGCGCGGCCGGCGAGCCGGGCGCCCATCCGGCCGGTGTCGCGGGTGCGGAAGTCCAGCAGCGACTCGTCGGGTGCCCCCGCGCACCAGTCGTGCACGCCGGCGAGCGAGCGGGGGAGGAAGTTGAGGCCGATGAGCCCGTAGCGGGGGTCGTCGACGGCGACCTCGTGGCCCAGCTCGTGCAACCGGCGGGCCACGCCGACAACCGCCGCGCGCACCTCCGGCTCCAGCCGAAGACCGCGGACCAGCGCGAACGCCGGCCGCAGCGACAGCGCGACCCGCAGCCGGCCGGGCGTGCGGCCGGCCGCGGCGCGGAACCGGCCGCGGTCGCCGCCGGCCAGGACGTCGAGCAGCAGCGCGGCGTCGGCGGTGGTGCGGGCGAGCGGGCCCCACTCGGTGATGCCGTTGAACGCCTCCGGGGAGGGCAGTGTGCCGCGGCCCGGCTTGATGCCGACGAGGTTGGTCCAGCCGGCCGGGATGCGGATCGAGCCGGCGCCGTCCGAGCCGACCGCCGCCGGCACCAGCCCCGCGGCGACCGCGGCCGCCGAGCCACCCGACGAGCCGCCGGGCGTGTGGCCGGGATGCCACGGGTTGCGGGTGACGCCGAACGCCTCGCCCTCGGTGATCGGCCACAGCCCGACCTCCGGCGTGTTCGTCTTGCCGACGATGACCGCGCCGGCCGAGCGCAGCTGCCGGACCAGCTCGGCGTCGCGCTCGGCGGCGGGGAAGTCGCCGGCGCAGCCGAACGCGGTGGGCTCGCCGGTGAGGTCGAGGTCGTCCTTGATCGCGACCGGGACGCCGAGGAGGGCCTTGCGTTCGCCCCGCGCGAGCGCCCGGTCGGCCTGCGTGGCCTCTGCGCGGGCGGCGTCCGCGCGGATCCGGCGGAAGGCGTTGAGCGTGGGCTGGGTGGTGTCGATCCTGCGGAGCGCCTCGTCGACCAGCGCGGTCGAGGACACGTCGCCGGCCGCCAGCCGCGCGGCCTGGGTCTCGAGCCCCGCGAACAGGGTCGTCATGGTGCCTCCCGGAGTTGTTCGTTCGAACGAACAGTACCCGGGCGCGGGGTGGTCCGCACGTGCGGTAGTGCGAGGATGGAGCCGATGACTGTGCACACGGCCAGGCGCTCACGCCGCCCGGCGACGAAGCTGTGGCGGGTGCCCGTGCGGCGGGTCGAGCAGGTGACCCCGCGGCTTACCCGGGTGACCGTCGGCGGCGACGAGCTCGCCGACTTCGTCAGCGCCGGCACCGACCAGAACGTGATGCTCTACTTCTACCCCGACGACGTCGAGCTGCCCGAGCCGCTGACATTCGGGTCGGCGCGCGCGATGTGGGCCCAGGTCAGGCCGCTGACCAGGACGTACACCATTCGCCGGCACGACCCCGAGGCGCACGAGGTGGACTTCGACTTCGTGCTGCACGACGCTCCCGGCCCCGCGTCGGCCTGGGCCAAGCGGGCGCGTCCCGGCGACCGGCTGATCTTCGTCGGCCCCTCGCCCGCCTACCAGCCGGATCCCACCGCCGACTGGCACCTGCTGGCCGGCGACGAGACCGCGCTGCCGGCCATCGCGGCGATCCTCGACGTGCTGCCCGAGGGCGCGGTGAGCAGGGTGTTCGTCGAGGTCGAGGACGCCGACGAGGAGCTGCCGCTGCCGGTCGAGGCCACCTGGGTGCACCGGGCCGCCGGTGGCTCGCTGGCCGGGGCGGTCGCCGCCGCGGACCTGCCCGAGGGCCGGGTGGACGCGTGGCTCGCAGGGGAGCGTTCGTCGATGGTCGCGTTGCGGACGCATCTTCTGGACCAGCGTGGTTACCCTCGCGGTGGGGTTCGGCCGACGACGTACTGGCGGCGCGGCGAGACCGGCAGCTGACCTGCTGACCTGCGCATTCGTTGCGAATAGGAACTTCGGCCGACCGGAGAGCGTTGCTCGGTAAGGGAGTTCGCGCGACTCGACGGAGGATCAGGAGTGCACAGGCACTACAACGGTCTGAAGACCGCGCTGCTGCTCGGCGGGATGAGCGCGCTGATCATCGCGATCAGCTCGCTGTTCGGTCGCACCGCGGTGTTCATCGGCCTCGCGATCGCCCTGCTGATGAACGGCTATGCCTACTTCAACTCCGACAAGCTGGCCCTCCGCGCGATGCACGCCAGGCCGGTCTCCCAGGCCGAACAGCCGACGATGTACCGGATCGTCCGCGAACTGGCGACGTCCGCCCGCCAGCCGATGCCCAGGCTGTACGTGAGTCCCACCCAGGCCCCGAACGCGTTCGCGACGGGCAGGAACCCCCGCAATGCGGCGGTGTGCTGCACGCTCGGGATCCTCGAGCTGCTGAACGAGCGGGAGCTCCGGGCGGTCCTGGGCCACGAGCTGTCCCATGTGTACAGCCGGGACATCCTGATCTCGTCCGTGGCCGGCGCCCTGGCCAGCGTCGTCAGCGTGCTGGCGAACCTGGCGATGTTCGCGGGCCTGTTCGGCGGCGCCGACGACGACCGGCCCAACCCGATCGCGCTCCTGCTGCTGGCGCTCCTGGGTCCGATCGCGGCGGGCATCATCCAGATGGCGGTGTCGAGGTCGCGCGAGTACCAGGCGGACCAGTCAGGCGCCGAGCTGACGGGCGACCCGCTGGCCCTGGCCTCCGCCCTGCGCAAGATCGAGCACGGCACCCGAGTGGCCCCGCTGGCGCCGGAACCCCAGCTGGTGACCCAGTCCCACCTGATGATCGCGAACCCTTTCCGCCCGGGCGCACGGGTGGCCCGCTTGTTCTCCACCCACCCGCCGATGGAGGACCGCATCCGCCGCCTGGAGGAGATGGCCCGCAAAGGCCTCCGCTGACGCCCCTCGGCGGGTCATCCGATGAGCGCGTCGACACCCTCGCGGCTGGATCGGTCGTCGCCGGTGTCGATCGAGCCGAGGATCATCAGCATCACCCCTTCGGCAAGGAGTGACCTGTCGTTGTCGTCCTTGGTCAGCGAGTCGTCGCCGGTCTCCGTGACGACCATCGTGAGTCCCTGGGCCAGGCAGCCGAAGAGCCTGCCCAATGTCTCGACGGTCACGCCGGGGCGGAGCTTGAGTCCCAGCTTCGTCAGTGCCTCGTCGTAGCTTTTCACCCAGGTCTGGGAGTACACCTCGTAGAACTGGGCTTGCGCCTTCTGGGCGACGCGGCTGTAGGTGGCGTCCACCGTCAGGGTGAGCTGGAAGACCAGGTACCGCGCGAACCGAAGTCGTAGCGACATGTCCTTCTTGGCGACGGCCAGGATCAGGTCCGAGAACCTCGCCTTGCCGGTCGCCACGTCGTCGAGGCCGCCGAGTAGCTCGGCCCGGGCGAGGTCGAGAGCGTCCCGCCAGCGCGGCGAGTACAACGCATAGGTCACGAGATCCTGGAGATAGTCGGCCATCAGCGCCCAGCGATGCTTGAACGCCCCCAACTCCGACCGCACTCCGTCCCAGTCGATGTCGGGTCCGCGCTCCTCCGCGAGCTTCATCGCGCCTTTGACGACGCGCTCCCGCGAAATCTGGCGCCAGCCGAACGCCGGACCGCTTCGCTCTCCGAGATCCTCGTCGACCATCTTCAGGCCGATTTCCAGAAAGAGGAGGGTCAGCGCGAACGACTTCTTGTTGTTCGGGTCCGCCTGGGTCTCCGGATGGCGAAGTCCTTCGAGGAGGTCCATCCACGGGACATTCGCGTGTCGGTTGCCGCCGTCCCGCGGCTCCGTGGCGATCTCGGTCAGCAGCCGCGCGCCGTCACCCTCGGACGCGTGCCGCCACAGGTCCAGGAACTGGCCGGTGTCGCCGCCGAGCTCGCGCACGACCGGCTCCAGCGTCTGCCAGAGGGGGAGTGCCCGGCCGCGGAACAGGTCGGCGACGGCGGACCGGGGGAGCTCGAGCTTGCGGGCGAGCTCGGCGATGCTCGGGTTGCCGGCCTGCCGGCTCAAGTCGAGCAGGGCGCCGAACAACGCCTCGGCGGCTGACTCCGCGGCGAGCAGCCGCGTGGGTGACATCCGCAGAACGCGAGCGAGCACGGCAAGCTCGTCAGCGGTCACCGACTGCCGGATGCCGGACTCGAGCTTGGCGATCGTGGCCCTGGTCAGCGAGTCGATCCCCGCGTCGGCGCAGGCGTCGGCCAGTTGCTGAGCGGACCAGCCACGCTGTGTGCGAAGAAGCCGGATCCGCCTCGCGAGCTGCCGCGACGTAGCCGCCTGGTCCATGAATCACCTCGGCCGTAATCGTAGCCCAACCCTTGCGACTTGCTCCACAACAGAGCACCCTGTACCTAGGTTGTACTACCACGGATCACCCACGACCCCGCGCGGGAGGTGTCGATGCCGACCCTGGGCTCGCCAGCAATGCTGCGCTGCGCGGTGTCGGCCGCCCGGTCCCTGGTCGCCGGAATAGCGATCGTCTTCGGCGGCCTGATCCTCTTCGTGGGCATCTTCGTGAGCAAACAACGCCGCGACTACGCCCTGAAAGCCGCCCGCTGCGTGACCGACATGGTCGCCACCCTGAGCGGCCCCCCAAACACCAAGAACGACCCCAAGAAACCCGGCGACTGACCCTGCCCGACCCACAACAAACGGCCCGGCGACCTGTCGCAGGTCACCGGGCCGTTGTAGCTGGTGTGGCGG
>NZ_DASWSJ010000006.1:0-23532 GCF_036402745.1 Actinophytocola sp.
GCGCGGCGGCGGGTCGTCGACGTGTTGCGGCTCGGGCCCAGGCGGGCGGGGGAGCTCGCCACCTCCGTCGCCATGTCGGGGCCTGCCTTGAGTCGGCATCTGCGGGTGTTGCGGGGCACCGGGCTCGTCGAGGCGACCGGGCTCGCGGAGGACGCGCGCGTGCGTGTCTACCGCCTGCGGGCTGAGCCGTTCACCGCGCTGCGCGCCTGGCTCGACCAGGTCGAGGCGTTCTGGGCTGACCAACTCGGGTCGTTCGCCGAGCACGTGAGCGAGCACGCAGCCGAGCAGGCAGCCAGGCAGGCAGTCGGGCACGTGACGGAGCACGTTGGCGAGCACGGGAACGAGGCGCGCGAATGACTGACGAGGCCCACGTGAGCGTCGAGGTCGGGATCGAGCCCGCCGTCGCCTTCGACGTCTTCACGCGCGAGACCGGCGCCTGGTGGCGCAAGGACCGCGCCCTCTGGGGCACCGGCGGGCCGATCCGGTTCGAGCCCGGCGTGGGCGGCCGCGTCCTCGACGCCGACGAGGAAGTGGGGCGGGTCAAGGTCTGGGAACCCGGCCCCCGCCTCGTCTTCAGCTACGGCGGCGAGCACACCGGCGCCGAGCAGACCGAGGTCGAGGTGCGGTTCGAGGCCGTCGACACCGGCACCCGGGTCGTCCTGCGGCACTACGGGTGGGCCGCGCCCGACCCGGGCCACTGGCAGCGCGTCCTCGCCGGGTTCGCGCGGCACTCGCTCGAGCACGCCCTGCTCGGCCGGCTCGGCGAGTTCCTCGACGCCATCGGCGCGGGGGACGTGGCCTTCTTCGAGCGCAACCTCACCGACGACGCCATGCTGATCTTCCCCGGCGCGGGCAACACGTACACGAAAGAACAGTGCGTCGCCGCGATGGGGGACCATCCGTCCTACATCAAGTACGACCTCTCCGACCCGAAGATCGTCCACATCGGAGAGTCCACCGCGGTACTCACCCACCACGCCACCGTGATGCACACCGCGGACGAGCGACCACGGTCCATTGTGGTCTCCACCGTCCTGGTCCAGGAGGGCGGCGTCTGGCGGATGGCGCTGCACCAGTGGACCCCCGCAGACAACCGAACGGAGTGACGATGCTCGGCTACTACGCCGTCCACGCCCCGGACACCGCCCGCGCGAAGGACTTCTACCACGCCGTCCTCGGCTGGACCTACGCGTCCGACAACGACTACCACCACATCGAGGGCTCCTCCCCGGCCGGCGGCATCGCCACGGGCGAGGCGGGCATCGAGCCGTGGTTCGTCGTCCGCGACATCCATGCGGCGACAGCCAAGGCGCGGGAGCTCGGCGGCACGGCCGAGGAGCCCGAGAAGTCCAACTCCGGCTGGGGCGCGCATGTCGAGGACGGCCACGGCGGCACGCTGGCGATCTGGCAGCCCGCGGACGGCCACACCGACGACAACCCCAAGTGCGCCGTCGGCGACCTCTTCTACTTCGTCCAGCCCGTGGCCAACGACGACGCGCGGGCATTCCACACGACGCTGCTGGGCTGGGAGCTCACCCCGGGCACCCACGAGGGCGGCTACAACATCGTCGACATCGCGCCCCCGGGCGGCCTGTTCGTGAGCAAGGCCGGCCCCACCGACGTCTACTTCCGGGTCGCCGACGTCGACGCCGCCGCCGAGCGGATCCGCGCGGCCGGCGGGACCGCCGGGCCCACCCAGCCCAACCAGGTCGGCCAGCACGCGGCCTGCCGGGACGACCAGGGAGTCTCCTTCAGTATCGGTTCGCTGCGCGAGAGTTGAACCCACTAGGGTTTCCCCCGACGGCGTTGCGTGCGGGGGAGGACCGACAGTGGGTGACGGGCGGCTGGAGATCGATGGCATCTCCAAGCGGTACGGCGACGTGGTCGCCTTGCGGGAGACCACGTTCGACGTCCGGGCGGGGGAGCTGTTCGGCTTCGTCGGCAGCAACGGCGCCGGCAAGACCACGACGATGCGGATCGCGCTGGGGGTGCTAGCCGCCGACGCCGGGGAGGTCCGCTTCGACGGCGAGCGGGTCACTCTCGACACCCGGCGCCGCATCGGCTACATGCCCGAGGAGCGCGGCCTCTACCCGAAGATGAAGGTGGGCGAGCAGCTCGTCTACCTCGCCCGGCTGCACGGCCTGTCCACCGCGGCGGCCAGAAAGTCCATGGAGGACTGGACGGAGCGGCTGGGGGTGGCCACCCGTCGCGAGGACGAGGTGCAGAAGCTCAGCCTGGGCAACCAGCAGCGCGTCCAGCTCGCCGCCGCCCTCATCCACGACCCCAGCATCCTCGTGCTCGACGAGCCGTTCTCCGGCCTCGACCCGATCGCGGTCGAGGTGATGAGCAAGGTGTTGCTGGACAAGGCGTCCGCGGACATCCCGGTCGTCTTCTCCAGTCACCAGCTCGAGCTCGTGGAGCGGCTCTGCCACCGGGTCGGCATCATCCGAAGTGGACACATGGTGGCCGTCGGCACGGTCGACGAGCTGCGCTCCGGCGGCGCGGTCGAGATGGTCGTCGAGGCCCCGAACGCCCGCGAGGGCTGGGCGGCCGGGCTCACCGGCGTGACCGTGCGCGGCCACGAGGGCGGCCGCACGGTCCTCGAGCTCGGCGACGGCGCGGACGACCAGGAGGTGCTGCGGGCGGCGCTCGCCACCGGCCCGGTGACCGAGTTCCGCCGCCGCCGGCCCTCCCTCACCGAGCTCTACCGCACCGTCGTCACGCACGAGGAGGAGGCGGCGGCATGAGCGAGCTTGCGAGCGAATCATTGATACAGAGCGAGCTTGCGAGCGAGTCGATGTCACAGGGCGGCCGCGAGCGGCTCGGTCGAGCCTGCGAGGGGGAGTCGTGAGTGAGCAGCCGAATGTCCAGTTGGGAGCGTGGCAGGCGGTCAGCCTGGTGGCCGGCCGCGAGATCAACACCAAGCTGCGCTCCAAGGCGTTCATCATCACCACCGTCGCCACCCTGGTGCTGCTGATCGGCTTCTCCCTGGTGATGAAGTTCGTCGGCGGCGGCTCGGACGCCACGGTCGGCTTCACCCAGCAGAACGCCGTGCTCGCCGCGCCGCTCAAGGCGGCCGCGAGCGCCATCGGCGAGAACATCGACACCAAGACCGTGTCCGACGAGCGGGCCGGCCGCGGCCAGGTGGTCGACGGCTCGCTCGACGCGCTGGTGGTCGGCGACGGCCGGACCGTCCGCGTCGTGGTCAAGAAGGACCTGCCGGACAACCTGCGCAACGCGCTCAACGTGCTCGCGAGCCAGGTCGCGCTCAACCAGCAGATCACCGCGCTCGGCGGCGACCCGGCGCAGGTGGCCCAGGCCGTGGCGAACGCGAAGGTCCAGGTCGAGCCGATCGAGCAGCCGTTCCCCTACGACGGCCAGCAGCTCGTCCTCGGCATCATCGCCGGCATCCTGATCTACATGTCGCTGCTGCTCAACGGGCAGATGGTGGCCCAGGGCGTGGTCGAGGAGAAGTCCAGCCGGGTGGTCGAGCTGCTGCTGTCGACGATCCGGCCGTGGCAGCTCATGGCGGGCAAGGTGCTCGGCATCGGCCTGGTCGGGCTGGTGCAGATGGTGGTGATCGGCGGCCTCGGCATAGCCGCGGCGCTCGCGTTCGACGTGCTGACGATCTCGGTCACCGCCGCGGTCGGCACGGTCGTCTGGCTCGTGGTCTGGTACCTGCTCGGCTTCCTCATGTACTCGCTGGTGTTCGCCGGGCTCGGGGCGCTCGTGTCCCGCCAGGAGGACGTCGGCGGCGTGATCTCGCCCGCGCTGATGTTCGTCGTCGTCGGCTACGTGATCGGCATCTCGGTGCTGCCGTCCGATCCGGACAACGCCTTCGTCGGGATCCTGTCGATCATCCCGGTGTTCGCGCCGACGCTGATGCCGATCCGGCTGGCGATGGGCGGCGTGCCGGTGTGGGAGCAGGTCGTGTCCGTCGGCCTGGTCGTGGCGCTGATCCCGGCGCTGGTCTGGCTCGCCGGGCGGATCTACGCGAACGCGGTGATGCGCAGCGGTGCGCGGGTCAAGCTGAAGGACGCGCTTCGCGCGGTGTGACCTGGTCACTGGCTGCGACCGGGTAGGATCTCTCGGTGGTAGTGCATCAAGCCGCCGCGTCGGAAAGCCGCGCATGACCGCCCACTGTCGGGGAGGCGTTCGTGATCAAGGTGCTTCTCGCGGACGACGAAGATCTCGTCCGCTCAGGACTCCGCACAATACTGACCAGCGCAGGTGACATCGAGGTCGTCGCCGAGTGCGACGACGGGCTGTACGTGGCCGACCTGGCCAGACAGCACCGTCCACACGTCGTGCTGCTCGACATCAGGATGCGCTCGGCCGACGGCATCGTCGCGCTCCGCAGGCTGCGCAGCCTGCCCGAGCCGCCCGTCGTCGCCATGCTCACCACGTTCGACGTCGACGAGTACGTCCAGGAGGCGCTGCGGATCGGCGCGAGTGGCTTCCTGCTCAAGGACACCGAGCCGGCAGTGCTGGTCAAGGCCGTGCGCGACCTCGCCCGCGGCGGGGCCGTGCTCGACCCGAAGGTCGCCGCGCGGGTGCTGTCCGCGGTCGCGGACGGTGAGCGGGCGGCCGAACCCGCGCGCCGGCTGCTGGCGTCGCTGTCCGATCGGGAGCGTGAGGTCGTCGCGCTGATCGGGCAGGGAATGTCCAATGCGGAGATCGGCAGCGCGCTGCACCTGTCCGAGGCCACGGTCAAGGGCTACGTGTCCGCGGTGCTGGGCAAGATCGGCGCGGTCAACCGGGTGCAGGCGGCGCTGGTGGCCTACCGCGGCGGCCTGATCGCCTGACCGTCCTCTTCGGAGAGCGAGGCTCGCCCGGCGCGAGCCGGGTCGCCGACGCCCGTGCTGTTCGGCACCGCCGGGCACGTCGCTGCACGTCGGCGTCCTCGTGGCGGTCCACGGCGACGGCAGCATCGAGTCGACAGCCGGCCAACGTCTACGCCGTGGTCGCGCCCACGCTTGACCTCTAGTTATCTGGAGGTCCCACGATGGGCGCATGAGAGCTGTTCAGGTAGTGGAGTTCGGTGGGCCGGAGGTGCTCGTGCCGGGGGACGTGCCGCCGCCGGCGGCGGGCCCGGGGGAGGTCGTGGTCGAGGTCGCCGTCGCGGACGTGCTGTTCCTCGACACGCAGCTCCGCACCGGCTGGGGTCGCGAGTGGTTCCCGATGGCGCTGCCGTATGTGCCGGGCAACGGGGTCGGCGGCACCGTGACCGAGGTCGGGCCGGGGGTCGACGCCGGGTGGGTCGGGCGGCAGGTGATCGCGCGGGTCGGGCGGCACGTCAACGGCGTCCAGGTGCCCGTGGGCGGGTACGCCGAGCGCGCGGCCGCGCCGGTCGGCGAGCTGATCGAGGTGCCCGACGGGCTGGGGCTGCCCGAGGCGATCACGTTCCTGCACGACGGTGCGACGGCCCTGCACCTGCTCGACCGCGCGTCGATCGCGGAGGGGGAGTGGGTGCTGGTCAACGCCGCGGGCGGGAGCCTCGGGGCGTTCCTCGTGCCGCTGGCCAAGGCCGCGGGCGCGCAGGTCGTCGGCGCCGCGCGGGGCGAGTCGAAGCTGGCGCTGGTCCGCGAGTGGGGCGCCGACGCGGCGGTCGACTACAGCGAGCCGGGCTGGGTCGACCGGGTGCGCGCCGTCGCCGAGGGCGTGGACGTGGTGTTCGACGGCGCGGGCGGCGCGCGGGGCCGCGACGCGTTCGAGCTCGCGCGGCCGGGCGCCCGGTTCCTGGCCTACGGTGCCGCGTCGGGCGACTTCGTCCAGGTGGGCCCGGACGAGGCCCGGCGGCGGGAGGTCCGGCTCATCGGGATGGCCGACCTCGGCAACGACGCCGACAAGAACCACCGCAACCTGCGGCGCCTGCTGGCCGACGCGGCGGCGGGGAAGGTGCGGCCGTTCGTTGGGCAGACGTTCCCGCTGGAGCGGGCCGGCGAGGCGCACGCGGCGATAGAGGAGCGGCGCACGGTCGGCAAGACGGTGCTGTTGGTGAAGTGACGGCCTCCGGCCCCCGATATCCAGCGTACTGAGCCGCACCGACAGTTCCCGGCGATGTGGCCGGGACTTGTGGACAACCGGCCGTGAGTCGGCCTCCGGCCCCCCGGAATCCAGCCTAGCGGCGGACTCCGACCGTTTTGGGCGCCTCCGGGCGTGCCTGTGGACAACCGCCGCGGTGTGGATCGAGTGGCCCGCGCGAGGCGTGGACCAGCCAAAACTGTCGGTGCTGCTCGGTAGAATGGATACCGGGGGCCGGAGGCCAAGCCTCTATGTGACCAGGCGCCTTACCAGCTCGGCGTTGTCAGCGTTCCTCGCGGAACTCGACGTGTCGCCGCGCCACCGGGTCGAACTTCCGCAACACCAGGCGATCCGGGTCGCTGCGCCGGTTCTTGCGGGTGACGTACGTGTAGCCGGTGCCGGCCGTCGACCGGATCTTCACGACCGGTCGGATCTCGTTGCGTGCCATCAGGTTCGCTGTCCCTTCGCGTGCTGCTCGCGCACGTTCCAACCGGCAACGGTTGCCAATAATTCCCAGGTCAGCGGTTGTGCGTCGAGCTCACGCGGTACAGCACCGGCACGGCGTCGGCCATCGCGGTCGCCGCGGACATGTGTTCGCGGCACTCGGGGTCGGCGAGCATCGCCTGGAAGGCTGCCTCCGACTCCCACTGCGCGTAGTTCGCGACGTGCCCCCCGTCGAGGCTCGCGTGCAGGTTCGCCGACACGAAGCCGGGCCGGTGGCGCATGACCTCCTCGGTCGCCCGGTCGAGCAGGTCGAGCAACTCCTGCTGGCGCTCGGGCGCCACGGTGAACACGTTGATCAGGGTGACGACGTCGGCGCCGGTGGTGATCTCGGTCATCGGATCCTCCTCATGTCAGGTTCCTGACATTATGTGTAAGGTTCCTGACATGAGTCAAGTGGGCACCGAGCAGCGGGTCGGCTACTTGGTCAAACGTGCCCAGCAGGCGTTGCGCCAGGCGTGCGACGAGGAGCTGCGAGCGGTCGGCGTCTCCATGTCGCAGTACGCGGTGCTGCGCGCGCTCGCCGACCACCCGGGCGCGTCGTCGGCCGGGCTGGCCCGCCTGTGCTTCGTCACCCGCCAGTCGCTGCAGGACGTGCTGCGCGGGCTGCGCGCGGCCGACCTCGTCACCGTCGCCGAGCGTGCCGAGACCGGCCGCGCCCGGCCCGTCTCGCTCACCCGGACCGGCCGGACCCGGCTGCGCGCCGCCCACCTGGTCGTCCTCGCGGTCGAGGAGCGCATGCTGGCCGGCGTCGACCGCGAACGGCTCGCCGGCCTGCTGACCCGCTGCGCCACCAACCTCGACGACCGTCAGGTGGACTGACTCTGCGTCGTGCCGTCCGGCGAGTCGCGCCACTGGTCGAACGGGCGGTCGAGGTGCCAGCGGCCGCCGTCGTGCTCGAGCAGGCGGTACGCGCAGTGCTCGGGGTTGGACAGCGACTCGAACAGGTCGATGCTCCACGCGAACATCCGCCGGCACAGCAGCCGCATCGCCAGCCCGTGCGACACGACCAGCACGGTGGACGGGTGCGTCGGGTCCTTCCCGATACGCAGCTCCAGCTCGTTGAGGAAGCTCGCCACCCGGTCGTCGACGTCGGCACCCGACTCGCCGTGCTGGAGGCGGTAGAAGAAGTGGCCGAACTCGTGCCGCTTGCGCTTCTGGACCTCCTGCTCGAGCGGGTCCTGCAGGTTGCCCCAGTCCTGCTCGCGCAGCCGCGGCTCGGGCACCGTCCGGTCCAGCAGGTCGTTGACGTCGAGCAGCGCGAGCGTCCGCACCGCGCGCACGTACGGGCTGACGTAGGCGGCGGCGTGCCCGGTGAGCAGGTCACGAATGGACTGGCCGGCCTTGCGGGCCTGGACCTCGCCCCGTGGCGTGAGCGGCAGCGCGTGGTCGGGCGTGCGCGTGTACGCCAGCTCGTCGATGTTGCCCAGGCTCTCGGCATGCCGCAGCAGGATGATCCGCACGACGCTATCGTGCCCGCTCGCGGGCCATTACAGTTTCAGCGCCGACCGACATGAGGAGCGTCACATGATCAAGTACCTCGCGCTGTACAAGCAGCCGGCTGATCCCGAGGCGTTCGACAAGGCCTACTTCGAGTCGCACAAGCCGCTGATCGACAAGGTGCCCGGGCTCATCCGCCAGGAGATCGCCAAGGTCGCGCGCGTGTTCGTGCCCGGGATGCTCGGTGACGTGCAGCCGTACCTGATCGCCGAGCTCTACTTCGAGTCCAAGGACGCCATGAAGACCGCGTTCGCGTCGCCCGAGTGGCAGGCCTCGGGCGCCAACCTCACCGAGATCGGCGGCATGGAGCTCGTGTCGATGTTCTCCGCCGAGGTGGTCGAGTGACCGCTCCGGTCACCGCCGCGGTGGTCGGCGGCGGCACGATGGGCGCCGGCATCGCGCACGTGCTGCTGGCGGCCGGCAGCCGGGTGACCGTGGCCGAGGCGACCGCGGAACGCGCCAGCGCGGCGCGCGAGGCCGTCGCGGCGTCGCTGCGCAAGGCGCAGGACCGGGGCAAGCTGGCGCGGACCGCCGACGAACTGCTCGCTCATCTGTCCATTGTGGACACACTGGCGAGCCTGCCGCCGGGTGCGGAGCTGGTTGTCGAGGCGGTGCCCGAGGACGTCGGCCTCAAGCGCCGGATCCTCGGCGAGGCGGCCGCCACCTGCCAGAAGGCCGTACTCGCGTCCAACACGTCGTCGCTGTCGATCACCGCGCTCGCCGAGGGGCTGCCCGGCGAGCGGGTCGTCGGCATGCACTTCTTCAACCCGGTGCCCGTGCAGGCGCTCGTCGAGCTCGTCACCCACGAGGGCCTGGCGGCGGACACGCTCGCCACCGTTCGCGGCTATGCGGAGGCGCTCGGCAAGACCGTGATCGTGGTGCGCGACTCGCCCGGGTTCGCCACCTCGCGGCTCGGCGTCGCGGTCGGCCTCGAGGCGATCCGCATGGTCGAGGAGGACGTCGCGTCGCCCGAGGACATCGACACCGGCATGCGGCTGGGCTACGGCTGGCCGATGGGGCCGCTGCGGCTCACCGACCTCGTCGGCCTCGACGTGCGGCTCTCGATCGCCGAGCACCTTGCGCGCGAGCTCGGCCCCCGGTTCACCCCGCCGGACCTGCTGCGAGAGAAGGTGGCGCGCGGCGAGCTGGGTCGCAAGACCGGCCAGGGTTTCTTCGATTGGTCTTAAGGGGACAGACGTGATCGTTCGGCCGCACCGGACCGAGGACGACGAGGACATCTACCGCCTCGCACGCCTGGCGTTCGGCGGACCGCGCGAGCCGGAGCCGGCCAACCTGTGGTCGCACCGGCCCACCGGCTGGCACGGGCTCGTCGCCGAGGACGAGGGCCGGCTCGTGGGCTGCCTGAAGGTGCGTGACTACGCCCAGTTCTTCGGCGGCTCGGCGGTGTCGATGGGCGGGATCGCCTCGGTGGCCGTCGGCCCGCACGCCCGCGGCCACGGCGTCGCGACCGCGCTGCTCGACGCGATCCTGCCGGTGATGCGCGAGCGCGGTCAGGTGATCTCGGCGCTGTACCCGTCGGTGCCGCCGCTCTACCGCGGCCGCGGCTGGGAGCAGACCGGCGACTACCAGCGGGTGCGGCTGCGGCCGGAGCTGTTCGCGCTGCTGCCCAAGCCCGCCGAGCGGCTGGTGCTCAAGCGTGCGGGGTCCGCGGACCTGCCCGCGCTGCACGACGCCTACCTGGCCTTCGCGTCCACAGTGGACGGCATGCTGGACCGCTCTACCGCGGCGTTCGAGCTGGAGCGCGTGCTGGAGGTGGACATCGTCGATATCGCGCCCGGCCCGGCCGGCACGGTGCGCGGCTACCTCACCGCCGACCGGCCCGAGGGCGAGAAGCTGATCACCTACGACCTCGTCGCGCTGGACCGCGACACCGCGCTCGGGCTGCTGGCGAACCTGGGGCGCTGGGCGGGGATCATGACGGAGATCTCGCTGCGGATCGTCGACCCGGCGTGGTGGCAGCTGCTGATGACGATGCCCGTGCTGCACGACGTGGTGAACCACCCGTGGATGCTGCGCGTGGTCGACCTGCCCGCCGCGGTCGCGGCCCGCGGCTGGCCGGCGGCGCGGTACGTGTCGGGCGCGGTCGACCTCGAGATCGTCGACGAGCACGCGCCGTGGCAGGCCGGGCTGTTCCGGCTGGTCGCCGAGGGCGGGAAGGTCGTCTGCGAGCCCGGCGGCAGCGGCGCGGTCCGGCTGCCGGCCCGGGCGCTGGGCCCGTGGTACGCGGGCTCAGCGGACACGGCGATGCTGCACCGCGCCGGCCTCCTGGACGGCGACCGGACCGCGGCCCGCCTGCTGGACCTGCTGACCGGCGCCCCCCATCCGGTCCGCATGGCCGACTCGTTCTGACCCCGCGCCGCGCTCCGCGCTGCCGTCCCGACGCCGGTCGAGTTATCCACACCGCGCCGACTTGTCCACATGTTGATCTTGAACTCCCACCTCGCCGGCCCCCACCGGTAGACTGGATCACGGGGTGCCCCCGGAGTGGGCGGGGGCTGCCGTCGTGCGGGCGCACGCGCGCGAGCGAAATCGTGACGTCGGTGGTTCGCAGGTCAGGGTGGGTGTGGGCGGTTCAGCCGGTTCGTCGGGTGTGGTCGGCGCCACGCTTCTCAGGCGCGTCTCAGCAGCGGGGGTAACACTGACCGCATGCGCATCCTCGTTGTCGACGACGACCGGGCCGTTCGCGAGTCGCTGCGGCGCTCGTTGCAGTTCAACGGCTACCAGGTTGATCTGGCCAACGACGGGCAGCAGGCCATCGACTCGATCGCCGGTGCCCGTCCAGACGCGATGGTCCTCGACGTGATGATGCCCCGGGTCGACGGCCTCGAGGTGTGCCGCCGCCTGCGCGGCACCGGGGACGACCTGCCCATCCTCGTGCTCACCGCCCGCGACACCGTGTCCGACCGGGTCGCGGGCCTCGACGCCGGCGCCGACGACTACCTCCCCAAGCCCTTCGCCCTCGAGGAGCTCCTCGCCCGGCTGCGTGCCCTCCTGCGCCGCCGCAGCTTCGACGTCACCGGCCCCGCGCCGCAGACGCTCAGCTTCGCCGGCCTCGAGCTCGACCCCGGCACCCGCGAGGTCCGCCGCGGCGAGCGCCCCATCAGCCTCACCCGCACCGAGTTCGCGCTCCTCGAGCTGCTGCTCGCCCACCCCAAGCAGGTCCTCACCCGCAGCCGCATCCTCGAGGAGGTCTGGGGCTACGACTTCCCCACCTCGGGCAACGCGCTCGAGGTCTACGTCGGCTACCTGCGCCGCAAGACGGAGGCCGACGGCGAGCTGCGGCTCATCCACACCGTGCGCGGCATCGGCTACGTCCTGCGGGAGACGCCTCCGTGATCCTCACCGTCGGCGGGCGCCGGCGCATGTCGCTGCGCGCCCGGGTGACGTGGCTCGCCGCCAGCTGTGTCGCCGGCGCGGTCGCGCTCGTCTCGCTCGGCGCCTATTTCACCGTCCGCCAGAACCTCTACGACCAGGTCGACGCCACCCTGATCCAGAAGGCCAACAACGCGGCCAGCTCCACGATCTCCGCCGAGGTCCAGGGCCAGTCCGTGCCGGCCGCGTTCCTCACGCTCACCGACATCCAGTTCGCGCTCATCGACAGCTCCGGCACGCCCGTCGTCAGCGTCACCAACCACCTGCCGCCGATCGGCCGTGACGAGATCAACGTCGCCGCCGGCAAGGACGCCGACAACATCCGCACCGACGCGCGCACCGACACCCGGGTGTTCTCGCTCGCCTACCGCGGTGGCGCGCTCGTGCTCGCCCAGTCGCTGCAGCCGACCAAGGCCCAGCTCGCCGACCTGTCGCTGGTGCTGCTGCTGATCGGCGGCGCGGGCGTGCTCGTCGCGGCCATCGCCGGCACCGCGGTCGCGCGCACGGGGCTGCGGCCGGTGCAGCGGCTCACCAGGGCCACCGAGCGGGTCGCGCGGACCGGCGACCTGCGGCCGATCATCGTCGAGGGCGACGACGAGCTCGTCCGCCTGTCGCACAGCTTCAACCAGATGCTGTCGGCGGTCTCCTACGCCCAGGACCGGCAGCGCCAGCTCGTCGCCGACGCCGGGCACGAGCTGCGCACCCCGCTGACCTCCTTGCGCACCAACCTCGAGCTCCTGCTCTCCGCCGAGGCCCCCGACGCACCCCGACTGTCCGATGAGGACAGAGTCGAGATCCACGACGACCTGCGTGCCCAGCTCGACGAGCTGACCCAGCTGATCGGCGACCTGGTCGAGCTCGCGCGCGAGGACGCGCCGCAGCTCACCCGCGAGCGCGTGGACATGGTCGAGATCGTCGAGCAGGCTCTGGCCCGCGCCCGCCGGCGCGCGGGTGACGTGAAGTTCGAGGTCGACCTGCAACCGTGGTACCTGCTCGGCGAGCCGGCGCCGCTCGAGCGGGCCGTGCTGAACCTGCTGGACAACGCGGTGAAGTTCAGCCCGCCGGGCGGGACCGTGCGGGTGGACCTGCGCCCGGCCGGGCACGGGTACGCGTTCCTGCAGGTCGCCGACGCCGGGCCGGGTATCAACGACGCCGACCTGCCGTACGTGTTCGACCGGTTCTACCGCTCCGACGAGGCACGGACGCTGCCCGGTTCGGGGCTGGGCCTCGCGATCGTGAAGAGCGCGGCGCAGCGGCACGGCGGCGCGGTGTACGCGGGCCGGTCGGCCGACGGCGGCGCACTGATGGCGGTGCGGCTGCCGGGCACGCAGGACACCTCGTTGGGCTGAACTCATCGGGTCCCCATAGGTTGGTCTCAGGACGTTCTCAGGACCGGGGCGCAAGGTGGACAACATGACCGAGGACAACCGGGAACCGACCCCCGAGGATGCGGCCTGGCAGGCCGAGCAGACCCCCGAGCGGCCGGCGTGGTCAGACACCACCCCGGCAGAGCCCGCCGGTCCGGCGGAGCCCACCGCGCCGGGGGCGCCCGCCGGCCCGGCGGAGCCCGAGGCCCCAACCGGCTACGAGGCCCCGCCCGGCTACGAGGCTCCGCCCGGCTACGAGCGCCCGCCCGGCTACGCCCAGCCCACGACGCCCGCGGTCCCGGCCGGACCAGCTGCGGCCGACCCGGCGCGACCCGGTGATCCGCCCGCGCCTGCGGGGTTCGGCAATGTGGCTGGTCAGGGGATGCCGGCCAGGTCGGGCGATACCGCGACTTTTGGCGGCCCGGCCGCGGCCGGGTCCGGTGAGCCGGCTGGGTCCGTGCCTGGCGCTTCGGGTGCGCCGGGGATGCCGGCCAGGCCGGGCGACCCGGCCGCGTTCGGTGAGCCCGGAACGCCGGCCGGCCAAGGAGCGCCCGGGGAGCGCGTCCTCTACGGCTCGGCCTTCGCCGGTCAAGCCGGTCACCAAGCGGCGGGTCACCAAGCCGGTCAGCAGGCCGGGGGACACCCGGGCGGGTTGGGCGCGCCGCCGCAGTCGGGTGGGTATCCGGCGATGGGTCCGCCGATCGGGCCGTTGCCCACCGGGCCGCAGCGGGTGCCGGAGCCGCGCAAGGGGCACGGCCCGCTGATCACCGGCCTCACCGTGCTCGCGCTGCTCGTCGGCGGGGGCGCGGGGGCCGCGGGCGGCTACCTCGTCGCCGAGAACACCCAGGCCAGCGGGCCGGTCGCCAACGCGTTGGACCAGTCCAAGCCGGCCAAACAGACGTCCGCCGCCCAGTCGGGGTCGGTTGAGGCGGTGGCCGAAAAGGTGCTGCCGAGCGTGGTGCAGTTGCAGGTGCGGGGTCAGTCCTCGGCAGGGGAGGGCTCTGGCTTCGTGATCAGCTCTGACGGGCTGATCGTCACCAACAACCACGTCGTCGAGGCCGCCGCGAAGAGCGGCGAGATCGTCGCCGTGTTCCACGACGGCAGCACCGCCCCCGCCCAGATCGTCGGCCGCGACCCGCAGTCGGACGTGGCGGTCGTGCGTGCGCAGGGTAAGACCGGGCTCCCGATCGTGGACCTCGGAAGGTCCGATGATCTCCGGGTCGGCCAGGCCCTGGTGGCCATCGGGTCGCCGTTCGAGCTGTCCGGCACGGTCACCTCCGGCATCGTGTCGTCGCTGCACCGGCCCACCCGGGCGGGCGGCCAGGACGGCTCGCAGGCCACGGTGATGGACGCGATCCAGACCGACGCCGCGATCAACCCCGGCAACTCCGGTGGGCCGCTGGTGAATATGCAGGGCCAGGTGATCGGGATCAACTCGGCCATCTACAACCCGAACAGCGGCGGCTCGGTCGGCATCGGTTTCGCGATCCCCATCGACCAGGCACGACGCACGGCCGACGAGATCGTCAAGACCGGCAAGGCGACCCAGACCATCCTCGGCGTCTCGGTGCGCGACAACAACCAGGGCGGCGCCCTGATCGTGGACGTCACGCCGAACGGCCCGGCCGCGAAGGCCGGCCTCAAGAACGGCGACGTCGTCACCAAGCTCAATGATCGGAAGATCGATACGTCGGATGCCTTGGTCGCAGCCGTCCGTTCGTACGCACCTGGGGACAAGGTTCGGCTTGAGTTGAGCAACGGTTCGCGCACGGTTGAGACGACACTTGCAGGACAGACGGTAAAAACTGAATGATTAGCGGGGGCAAACCCCCACCCGGACGCTCGGCCCCAGGAATGGGGCCGAGACCAAACCCCGGCTCGATGCCCCCGAGCCGGAAGAGCTCCGAAGGGGCTCTGAGAACGGCGCCGCACGCGGACGGTTAACCCCTCGCTCGCCCGCGTGCGGCGTCCGTTTGTCCCGGGGCCCGACCAAACTTACGTTTTTTGACCACTACGCGCGCGTGAGAGCTTGAGCTGGCGCGCCGTTCCGCTCACCAGCACTCCCAGCCACACCACGGCCAGGGCCAGCGACAGGCCCAGCACGTAGTTCGCGTCGTGCAGGCCCGGGTTCGTCGCCACGCCGAACGGGTGCCACAGCAGCGGCACGGCCAGCAGCGTCAGCACCCCGCTCAGCACGGCCCCCACCGCCACCGGCACGCGCCACGCCACCGGCACGAACCGCGCCAGCGCCAACCCGGCCAGCCCCACCACCGGCGCCACCAGCGCGTCGTGTACCACCGGGCCGCCGACCAGCCAGAACGCCACCTGCACGGCGTTGTGTGCGCCGGCGAAGTCCCACGCCAGCCACGCGCCCCACGCCAGCGCCGCCAGGCCGGCCGCGGCGAACACGAAACGCAGCATCACAGCACCTCCAGCCGGGTGACCCACTTCGTCTGCAGCACCCCGGGCCGGCTCGGCGCGATCAGCCGGCACGGGAACCCGTGGTCCAGCGCCAACGGCGACCCGTTCAGCCGCAGCGCCAGCAGCGTCAGCGGATCCGCCGAGTGCGTCCCCGGCAGCGTGCTCGCCGCGTACGCACCCCGCTCCTCCAGCGACGACACCCGCACCCGCGAACCCGGCGACCCACCGGCCAGCCGCAGCAGGTCCGCCACCGGCACCCCGCTCCACGACGCCGACTGGCTCCACCCCTCCACACACGCGATCGGCAGGGCCACGGTCTTCTGTGGCAGCGCCTCCAGCTCCGCCAGCGAGAGCTCCCGCGTCCCACCCGGCGTCACCACCGACAGCCGCCACCCCGCGTCGATCCGCGACACGCGGGCCGCGCGCGCCGTGCGGTTCACCGGCAGCCCCTGCGGCCCCCGGTCCGACCGCCACGACAGCGGCGAGACCTCACGCAGCAACGGAACCGTCGCCCCCGCGGTCGCCACCACCGCGACACCCGCGGTGAGCCACGTGTTCCGCAAGAAGGCCCGCCGCGACAGCACTCCGCCCGCCGGCACTCCGCCCGTCGGCGCTCGGCCTGCCGGCGCCTCGGCCGGCTCGCCGTTCAGCCTGGCCAGCGCCCGCCGGATGATCGGCAGCTTCACCGCGACGTGCACGAGGATCGACCCGATCGCGATCCACGCCACCGTGTAGTGCGCGGCCGGGAACGAGAAGCCCCACACGTAGTTCTGCGCGGTGTTGAAGATCCCGGTGGCCAGCTCGAAGAACGCGGCCCCGGACAGCACGAGGATCGACCCGCGCTCGAGCGCGTGCGGCAGCGAGCGCACCAGCGGCCGGTCGAACAGCTTCGGGTAGACGCTCCACAGCTTGGCCAGCAGCAACGGGATCGCCGCGATGCCGGACAGCACGTGCACCCCCTGCGTGACCCGGTAGAGGTTCACCGGCGCCGACGGCCAGTAGAACCAGGCCGGCCCGCGCTGGATGAAATGGCTCAGCAGCCCCGTGACGAAGCAGAGCGCGAACGCGATCCCGAGCCAGAGCCCGACCCGCGCTGTCACCCGCTCGTCGTGCGCCGCGCCGCGAAACACCGGCAGCCTCACGACCCCACCTCCGCGAACCAGCGGCCGCCGGCCTCGCGCACCCAGCGGGTCGCCATCCCGGCCTCCGCGGCGACGTCGTCGACGGCGTCCGCGCCCAGCCACGCCCACGCGAACCAGCGGCCGCCGCCCTCCGCGTCGGTGGCCACCCGCACCGGGCCGTGCCGCAGGCCGCCGCCCGGCGGGTCCAGCTCGACCAGCGCGCTGCCGTCGCCCCGCAGCAGCGTCCGCACCCGGCGCAGCAGCCGAACCGGGTCGCCGCCGATGCCGATGTTGCCGTCGGCCAGGATCGCGTGCCGCCAGCGGCCCTCGCCGGGCTGGCGCTCGAACACGTCCCGCCGGACCGCCACCGCGCCCGCCGCCCGGGCGAGCCGCACCGCCACCGGCGACACGTCGGTTCCCATCGCGCGGACACCCCGCTCGAGCAGCGCGGCGGTGAGCCGGCCCGGCCCGCAGCCGATGTCGAGCGTCGGACCCGTGCAGTGCCGCAGCAGCACCTCGTCCCCCGGCTCCGGCACGGACCGCCAGCGCTCGGTCGGCAACGTGATCCGCTCGCCGGTCGCCAGCTCCAGCCAGCACTGCCGCCCCAGCAGCCCGGGCGCGAACTCGTCGGTCGTGATCATCGGACCGCCTCCGCCGGGCGGAGCTCCTCGACGGCGCGGCCGAACCGGCTCTCCGGCGCCAGCGCGGCCACCCGCAGCGCGTCTGCCATCGTGTCCACATCGGACAGCGTCGCCAGCGGGCGCACCCGCAGGCCGCGGCGGCGCAGCGCGGACAACGTCCGCAGGCCGGTGTCCGAGCGGGACATCGGCACCGCGCGCAGTGCCTCGGCGTCCGCCGGCGCGCGCAGGCCCAGGCCCCACCAGCCGCCGTCCTCGGCCGGGCCGAGCACCGCGTCCGTGCCGTCCGCCCGCAGCCGCGCCACCGCGCCGGTCAGCATCGGAGGCCGCAGCTGCGGCGTGTCCATGCCGATCTGGAACACCGGCACGCCGGGGAACAGCGACCCGACGGACCGGTGCGCGTGCGCCAGCCGCCCGGCGAAGTCGGTGCCCTGCTGGGAAAACACCGTGCACGACGTCAGCGTGTCGGCCAGCTCGCCGGAGCGCTCCGCCGCCGCGAGCCGGCCGGTCAGCGCCACCACGGGGATCGTGTCCGGGGTCGCCAGCACGGCGTCGAGCGTGTCGAGCAGCGCGGCCGCGGCCAGCCGGGCGGCCCACTCGTCACCGATCACCCGGCCGAGCCGGGTCTTCGCGAGGCCGGCGACCGGCGCCTTGGCGACCACCAGCAGGCACGCGGTCATCGGAGCACCCCGGCCATGTCGCGCACGGCCCGCACGGTGCCGCGGACCGAGCCGGACACCTTCGACTTGGTGCCGAGCGCCCGCGGCCGGTAGGCGACGTCGAGCTCGACGACCCGCCAGCGCGCGTCGGCCGCGCGCAGCAGCAGCTCCAGCGGGTAGCCGAACGCCCGGTCGCGCACGCCGAGGTCGAGCAGGTCGCGCCGGCGCACCGCGCGGGCCGGCGCGATGTCCGACACCGGCAGCCCGCGGCGACGCAGAATCGTTGCGAGCACACGGTTCCCGGCGCGCGCGTGCCACGGCCACACGCCGCGGGACACCGGTACCCGCCGGCCGACCGCGAGGTGCGCGCCGCCGCGCACCGCGGCGACGAGCGGCACCAGCTCGGCCGGGTCGAGCGAGCCGTCCGCGTCGAGGAAGCACACGATCTCCGACCGGGCGTGCTCGAGTCCGGTGTGGACAGCCGCGCCGTAGCCCTTTCTCGGCTCGTGCACGACCGTGGCACCGTGCGCGGCGGCGACTTCGGGGGAGCCGTCGGTCGATCCGTTGTCCACCACGATCGCGCGGTAGCCAGGGGGCAGGGCGGCCAGCACGCCGGGCAGGGCGGCGGCTTCGTCCAGGCAGGGGAGGACGACGTCAACAGGGTCCATGCCGAGGACGCTAGGTCCACGTCGGCAGCGCGGAAAGCCTTGTGCCGCTTACCAAAGTATGACGTCGAGGAAGTTCTTACGGAGTGCTGACGGATCCCGCCGCCGCCGCGCGGCCGGCGCTGGTGGGCCCTACCGTCCACCCGTGTCCACCGTCATCACCCGCCCGGACCCGGCGCCGCCAGCGCGCAGGTCCGGCATCCCCGCCGACGTCGTCGCGGGCGTCGCCGCGCTGCTGCTGGTGCTGGTCGCGCTCGTGGTCGGCATGCTCACCGGCGCGCGGCTCTACGGCAGCGCCCAGTTCCCGCACGCGTCCGCGAGCTTCGGCGAGTACCCGATCCTCGGGCACCTCTCGCCGCACGTCGGGCCGGGCACGGTGCTGGCCGTGCTGGTGGCGGTGGCCGCCGTGGCGTGGGGGCCGGCGCTGGCCGAGCGGCTGCGCTGGCGGGTCGCGCTGGCCGGCGCGTACCTGCTGTCGGTGTCGTGGATCCTCGCGCTGGCGCTTGTGGACGGTTGGTACGTCGGCGTGGTGCGCCGGCTTGCCACCCGTGACGAATATCTGCACGAGGTACCAGGCATCACCGACATCCCGACAATGCTGCGGACCTTCTCCGGCCGGATCCTGTCGCTGCAGCCGGACTCGTGGACCACGCACGTGTCTGGTCATCCGCCGGGCGCGACGCTGGTGTTCGTGTGGCTGGACCGGGTCGGGCTGTCCGGCCCGATCGCCGCCGCGGTGTTCTGCGTGCTGGTGGCCGGTCTCGCCGCCGTCGCGGTGCCGGTGACCGTGGCCGCGCTGGGCCGCCGCGACCTGGCCCGCGCCGCGCTCCCGTTCGTCGCGCTGCTGCCCGGGGCCGTGTGGATGGGCGTGTCGGCGGACGCGATGTTCGCCGGGGTCGTCGCGGTGGGGATCGCGGCGCTGGCCGTTGGTGCCGTTCGACTGACCGCCGGCCGATCCGGGGGCGGCGTGCTGTGTGCGGTGGCCGGCCTGGTGCTCGGGTTCGGGATCTTCCTGTCCTACGGGCTGCTGCTGATGGCGCCGGTCGCGCTGGCCGTGGTGCTGGTCAGCCGGTGTTGGAGAGCACTGCTCTTCGCTGTGCCGGGTGCTCTCGTTGTGGTCGGGGTGTTCGCGCTGGCCGGGTTCTGGTGGCTGGACGGCTATCACCTGGTGGTGCGGCGGTACTACGAGGGGATCGCCGCGCACAGGCCGTACTGGTACTGGGTGTGGGCGAACCTGGCGTGTCTCGCGGTGGCCGTCGGTCCGGCAGCGGTCGCCGGGCTGCGCCGAACGGTTCCGCGGTTCCTGGACGGCCTGCCCGGCCGCGCGCCGCTGACGCCGGTGGTCGCGCTGGTGCGGGGCGCGGCGCTCGCGGTGCTGACCGCGGACCTTTCCGGACTGTCGAAGGCGGAGACCGAGCGCATTTGGCTACCGTTCGCGGTGTGGCTGGTGCTGGCCGCGGCGGCGCTCCCGAGGGCGTCGCGGCGGTGGTGGCTGGTCGCGCAGGCCGGGACCGCGCTGGCGGTCAACCATGTGTTGCTGACGAGTTGGTGATGTGGATGAGCGACGCGCCGTCGCGGGTGCTGGTGGTCGACGACGATCTGACGGTCCGGGACGTGGTGCGCCGGTACCTCGAACTGGCCGGGCATCAGGTCGCGCTGGCCGACAACGGTGAGGACGCGCTCGCGTGGATCGCCCGGCACGAGCCGGATCTGGTGGTGCTCGACCTGATGCTGCCGGGCATCGACGGTCTCGAGGTGTGCCGGCGGCTGCGGGCGACCAGCGCCGTGCCGGTGGTGATGCTCACCGCGCTCGGCGAGGAGGAGAACCGGATCGCGGGCCTGCAGCTCGGCGCCGACGACTACGTGACGAAGCCGTTCAGCCCGCGCGAGCTGGCGCTGCGGGTGTCGTCGGTGCTGCGCCGGTCCGGTGCCGCCACCTCGACCCCGGCCCCGGCCGCCCTCACCGACGGCGACCTGCGCCTGGACGTCGCCGCGCGCTCGGCGTTCCTCCGCGGCGCCGAGCTGTCCCTCACCACCCGCGAGTTCGACCTGCTGGTGTTCCTGCTGGCCAACCCCGGTGAGGCGTTCACCCGCTCGCAGCTGCTGGAACGCGTGTGGGGCTGGGACTTCGGCGACCAGTCCACTGTGACCGTCCACGTGCGACGGTTGCGCGAGAAGATCGAGCAGACACCGGCGAAGCCCACCCGCATCGCGACCGTGTGGGGAGTGGGGTACCGCTATGACCGCCGCGCCTGACCCCGCCGACGCCGCCGCGCTGTTGGGTGCCGCCGCGCCCGACCCCGGCCTCCGGCTGGCCGCCGCCGTGCCTGTCGCTGGCGTGCCGCCGGCCGCCGCCGGGCCCAACCCTGGCGTGTCGCCGGGCGCCGCGCAGGCCCCGGGGATGATCGACCCCGGCGAGTCCCTGGGCGACATGCTGACCCACGCCCTGCACATCCTGCCGGTGGCGCTGGCCCTGGTCCTGCCCGTCGTCGCGCTCGGCGCGGGCCTCCTCTACTGGGTCCGCCGCGGCTCCCTCACCACGACGATGACCGTCCTCGTCCTGGTGCCGATCCTCGCGATGATGACCGGCGTCCTCGGCGTCAGCGGCTTCATGTTCAACGCCACCCTCACGACGATGGCCCTCGTCTGCCTCCTGGTCGTCCTCGTCACGCTGCCGATCGCGCTGCTGCTGGGGCGCGCGATCGCGCGGCGCAGCGTGTGGGAGCGCGAGGCCCGCGAGCGCGAGCGGGCCGCGGAGGCGTCGCGGCGCGAGCTGGTGGCGTGGATCAGCCACGACCTGCGCACGCCGCTGGCCGGCATCCGCGCGATGGCCGAGGCCCTCGCGGACGGCGTGGTGTCCTCGCCGGAGGAGGTGGCCGGCTACGCCAACCGCATCGGCGGGGAGAGCAAGCGGCTGTCCGACATGGTCGACGACCTCTTCGAGCTGTCCCGGATCACCGCGGGCGCGTTGCAGCTGACCATGTCACAGGTGGCGCTGCAGGACGTGGTCAGCGACGTGCTGTCCGCGCAGGTGCCCGTGGCCCAGCGCAAGCGCGTCCGCGTCCTGGCCAGCGCGGCCACGGCGCCCGTGGTGCTCGGCAGCGACCCCGAGCTCGCACGCGTGGTGCGCAACCTCGTGTCCAACGCGATCCGGCACACCCCGCCCGACGGCACGGTGGCCGTGCAGCTCGGCGTCGACGGCGGCGACGCGGTGCTCGCCGTCGACGACGCCTGCGGTGGCATCCCCGTCGGCGAGCTGACCCGCGTGTTCGACGTCGCCTTCCGCGGGTCGGCGGCCCGGACGCCGAGCCCGACCGGCGAGAACCAGGTGGGCGGCGGGCTCGGCCTCGCGATCGCCAAGGGGCTCGTCGAGGCGCACCGGGGGCGGATCAACGCGCACAACCACGGGCCTGGTTGCCGCTTCGAGGTCCGCCTCCCGCTCGCCGTCTGAGTCCATCTCGCGCTCGCCGGAGCCCCATCCGCCCGTCGTCCAACGCGGCGCCTCGTAGCAGCGCCACAGCATTCACTACTGCTGACCGGCGACACGCCCGAAACGGGACAATCTCGCGGCGTGTCTCACCCGAAAGCGTGAACTTATGGGGCGAAGTACCCGGCCAGGTCCGCGATGAGGCCGACCGAGCCCGCGTTGTTGAACAGCCACACGTCCGCGTTCGGCCCGAGCGCCACCGACGCCAGGTTCGGCAGGACCTGCCCGCGAACCAGGTTCAGGTTGGACGCGGTCGGCCGGGTGGGCGTCGCGCTGGTCTTCGGGTACGCGGTCACGAACGTCGCGGTCGTCGGGGACACGCCGGTCAGGTTCAGCACCGCGCCGGTCGCGCCGGACGGGACCGGCCCGAGCATACCCAGCGGCACGGCCTGGCCGCCGCCGCCGACCGCGACCCAGCGCGCCGTGCTGTTGTTGCGGGTGTCGAGCAGGCGCATCGGCGAGATCGCGACGAACCGCGAGCCCGCGTCCGGCGCGTAGTAGCCGGCCAGGTCGGCGAGCAGGTTGACCGCGCCGGCGTTGTTGTACAGGTCGACCGACCGGTCCGCACCCAGCTGCACGGTGACGAGGTTCGACGTCGCGTTCGCGTTGGCCAGGTTCAGGTTCGACACGTTCGGCCGCGCCTGCCCGGTTGGCCACGCGGACACGTAGGTAGCGCGGGGCGCGCCGACGCCGGTGAGGTTCAGCGTCACGGCAGTCGCGGTCGTCGGCACCGCGGCCGACAGGTTCAGCGTGACCTTGCCACCACCGCCGACGGGGCCTGGGGCGCCGATGTTCCACCGCGTGTCGAGCACCCGCTCCGGCGAGCGCGCCGTGTTCAGGCCGGGCGCGTCGGTGGCGTACCAGCCGGCGAGGTCGGCGAGCAGGTGCGTGTTGCCGCCGTTGTTGTAGAGCTGGACCTTGCGGTCGGCGCCGACCTGGACCGTCACCAGGTTCGGCCGGGTGTCGCCGGCGACGAGGTTGAGGTTGGACGCGTTGGGCCGGGCCGCGCCGCTGGGCCACACGGTCACGAACGTCGCGGCGGACGCGATGCCGGTGACGTTCAGGACGGCGGCCGTCGCGGTGGCGGGCAGCCGGCCCGAGAGGTCGAGGGTGACGGCGGTGCGTGGGGCGAGCGGCGTGCGGCGGTTGACGCCGATCGCGTTGCGGGTGTCGAGCACGCGGACCGGCGCCGTGGCGGTGTAGCCGGAGGGGTCGGACGCCTTGGTCGCGAACGCGGCCAAGGCAGGCTCGCCGCCGCTGAACCAGTTGACGTCGGTCGACGCGCTGATGCCGGGGATCGTGGCCTGGCCGTACTGCCACATCGCCCAGTTCGACCAGCCCGCGGGCAGCGTCGGCGTGGCGGCGCCCGGGTGGGCGACCCAGAGCGGGTTGCCGCTGAACGCGGTGCTGCTGGCGGTGCAGTCGCGCCACCACGACGCCGCGGTGTAGATGATCGCGGGGACGCCGGTGCGGCGCTTGACCTCGTTCACGAAGTCGCGGATCCAGGCGACCATCTGCGCCGGGCTCATGTCGTAGCAGGCGTTCACGGTGGGACTGGTGTACGGGTTCCACTCGATGTCGAGCACCGGGTTGAGGGTCTTGCCGTCCGGGGCGTACTGCGCGCGGTCGAGGAAGTAGTCGGCCTGCACGAGGGCTGAGGAGTCGTTCGGGGTCCCGAAGTGGTAGGCGAACGTGTACATCCCGGCCGCGCGGGCGCCCGTGCGGTCACCGGCGAAGAAGGGGTTCGGGTAGTAGT
>NZ_DASWSJ010000007.1:0-12495 GCF_036402745.1 Actinophytocola sp.
GATGGTGTCCAGGAGAGCGGCGAGCGCGGCGCGGTCGGAGACGTCGCAGGCCTCGACCCGCACAGTCGCGCCGGTGGCGGTCAGGTCCTCGATCAAGTCCGAGATGCCGGGGGTGTCGGGGCCGCGGCGGCTGACCAACACCAGGTGCCGGACACCGTGCTGGGTGATGAGGTGCCGGGCACACAATGCGCCCAGGCCGGTGGTGCCGCCGGTGATCAGGACGGTGCCGGTGTCGTCGAACACCGGCCCGGTCGGGGTGGGGAGGGTGGTGCGGGTCAGGCGCGGTACCCGCACCCGGCCCTGGCGCACGGCTGCCTGGGGTTCGCCGACCGCCAACCCGGCACGCAGCTCGGTCAGGTCGGGGGAGCTGTCGATCAGGACGAAGCGGTCGGGGTTCTCGGTCTGGGCACTGCGCACCAGTCCCCATACGGGGGCGATGGTGACGTCGACGTCTTCGGTGCCGGTCGCGACCGCACCTTGGGTGAGGAGGGCGAGGCGGGTGTGGGTGAGCTGGGGGTGGGTGAGCCATTCCTGCAGCAGCGCGAGCACCCGGGTGGTGTTGTCCCGAACGCGTTCCGGGACGGTGCCTTCCGCGGCAGCCATCACCGGGTAGACGACGAACTCGGGCAGGACGGCGCCGGTGTCCACATCGGACAACAACGCCGCGAGGTCCGCATACCGGCGAACACCCGCACCGTCGAGGTCGGCACCGAGCACCGCGACAGCGCCGACCGAACCAGCGACGGCACCCGCGTCCACCCACTCCACCTGGTAGACCGGCTCGCCGGTGGTGCGTGCCGCCGCGAGCTGCTCGACCGAAACCGGCCGCCCGGCAACGGAGTCCACCGACATGACCGGCGTACCGGCGGCGTCGGCGGCGAGCATCCGCACCGTCTCGGCACCGACCCGGGACAACCGAACCCTCAGCTGCCCCGAGGTGGCACCGTGGAACCGCACGCCGGACCACGCGAACGGCAGGACCACCCCGTCGGCCGAGTCGGTCAGGACCGCGTGGAAGGCCGCGTCCAGGGTCGCCGGGTGCACCAGGAACCCGGCGTTCTCCGCCACGGTGTCGGCCACGGTGTCCCCGGCCGCGGTGACCTCGGCGTACAGGTCGTCCCCCAGCCGCCACGCGGCGCGCAGCCCCCGGAACGCGGGCCCGTAGCCGAAACCCCGCTCCCCCAACGACTTGTACAGCCCGTCGACCGGCACCGGGACCGCACCCTCGGGCGGCCACTCCCCACCCAGCCCGTCCACCGCATCCCCGGCGGCGGTCAGGGTGCCGGCAGCGTGCTCGACCCACTCCTGCTCGTCGCTCGCTCGCGAGTGGACGGTGACGGTGCACCGGCCGGCATCGTCGGGCTGGCCCACGCCGACCTGGACGGTGGTGGGCGTGTCCTCGGCCAGGAACAGCGGCGCCTGGATGGTCAGCTCCGCGACCACCGGAGCGCCGATCCGCGCGCCCGTGCCGGCGACCAGCTCGACCAGCGCCGCCCCCGGCGCCACGACCTGCCCGAACACCGCGTGATCGGCGAACCAGGGGTGGTCCGACACCGACCAGCGTCCGGTGAACAGCCACCCGCCGCCCGCCAGGTGGACCGAGCCCGCCAGCAGCGGGTGGTCCACGCTGGCCAGTCCCGCCGCCGTCAGGTTCCCGGCGTCCGGGGTCGGCGTGACCCAGAACCGTTGGTGGTGGAAGGCGTAGGTGGGCAGCTCGACGAGATCAGCGGGGGCGGTCACCGCCGTCCAGTCGACGTCGGCGCCGGCGACGTAGGCCTGCGCCAGCGAGGTGAGCAGCCGCCGGTCGCCGCCGTCGTCGCGCTGCAGGGTGGCGACCACGGCCGCGTCGCTCTCGCGGTCCGCGATCGTCTCGGTGGTGCCCATCGCGAGGACGGGGTGGGCGCTGATCTCGACGAAGAGCGTGTGGCCGTCGTCGAGGAGGGTGCGGGTGGCGGGGTGGTAGTGGACGGTGTCGCGGAGGTTGCGGTACCAGTAGTCGGCGTCGAGCGTCTCGGTGTCGACGAGGGCGCCGGTGACGGTGGAGTAGAACGGCACCCGCGACGGGCGTGGCTCGAGGTCGGTCAGCGCCTCCCGCAACGGGGTCTCGATCACCTCGACCGCGGCGGAGTGGCCGACGAAGTTGACGCCGGGCACCTGCCAGCGCATGACCCCGGCCTGGGACAGGGTTTTCTCCAGGCGGTTCAGGGGTTCGGCGTCGCCGGCGACCACGACCGAGCGGGGTCCGTTGACGGCGGCCACGCCGACCCCGGGGATGTCCGCGATGCGTGCGCGCACGGCCGCCTCGGTGTCGATGACGGACAGCATCGCGCCGTCCGCACCCGTGGTGTGCTCGTACAGCAGCCGCGACCGCACCGCCACGATCCGAGCGGCGTCCGCCAACGACAACGCGCCCGCGACACACGCCGCGGCGATCTCACCCTGCGAGTGCCCCACGACCGCGTCCGGTGCCACCCCGGCCGACTCCCACACCGCGGCCAGCGACACCATCACGGCGAACAGCACCGGCTGCACCACGTCCACGCGCTCCAGCGACGGCGCGCCCTCGGCCCCGCGGAGCACGTCCAGCGGCGACCAGTCCAGGTACGGGGCCAACGCCTCGGCGCACTCCCCCAGCCGCTCGGCGAACACCGGCGCGGAGTCCAGCAACTCGACGGCCATGCCGGCCCACTGGGCGCCCTGACCGGGGAACACGAACGCCACCCGGGCCCGCCCACCGGCCCGGCCCAGCGCCGCCCCCGAACCGGGCCGCCCCTCCAGGATCGCGTCCAACGCGGCCGACAGCTCGTCCCGGTCGGCGCCGACCACCACCGCGCGGTGCTCGAACCGGGTCCGCCGCAGCAGCGACCACGCCACCGCCGCCGGATCCGCGTCGGGGTGGGCCGCCACCCAGTCCCGCAACCGGCGAACCTGTGCCTCCAGGGCCGCCTCGGACCGCGCCGACACCACCCACGCCACCGAGCCCGCCCGCACCGGCAGGTCGGCGACGACCTCCACCGGCGGCTCCTCGGCCGGCGGCTGCTCGATGATCACGTGCGCGTTCGTGCCGCTCGCGCCGAACGCCGAGATCCCGGCCCGCCACGGCCGATCGACCCGCGGCCACTCGCGGGCCTCGGCGAGCAGCTCGACCCCACCGGCCGACCAGTCCACCTTGGGCGTCGGGGAATCCACGTGCAGCGACGCGGGCAGCCTTCCGTGCCGCATGGCCGTGATCATCTTGATCAGACCCGCCGCGCCGGCGGCCGCCTGGGCATGGCCGATGTTCGACTTGATCGACCCCAGCCACAACGGCCGGTCCGCCGAGCGGTGCTGCCCGTAGGTGTTGAGCAGGGCCTGGGCCTCGATCGGGTCACCCAGCACCGTCGCGGTCCCGTGCGCCTCCACCGCGTCCACGTCCTCTGTGGACAGACCGGCGTCGGCGAGTGCCGCCCGGATCACCCGTTCCTGGGATGGGCCGTTCGGGGCGGTCAACCCGTTCGACGCACCGTCCTGGTTCACCGCGGTACCGCGCACCACGGCCAGGATCCGGTGGCCGTTGCGGCGGGCGTCCGACAACCGCTCCAGCACCAGCACACCGATGCCCTCGGACCAGCCCGTCCCGTTGGCGCCGGCCGCGAACGACCGGCAGCGGCCGTCGGCCGCCAGCCCGCGCTGCCGGGAGAACTCGACGAACACGCTGGGCGTCGAGTTCACCGTGACCCCGCCGGCCACGGCCAGGGAGCACTCGCCGCGGCGCAGGGAGTGCGCCGCCAGGTGCACCGCGACCAGCGAGGAGGAGCACGCCGTGTCGACGGTCAGCGCCGGGCCGACGAACCCGAACGAGTAGGCCACCCGACCCGAGACCACGCTGCCCGAGGACCCCATGCCCCAGTAGCCGCCCAGGTCCGCGCGGGAGTGCGACAGGTGGCTGTAGTCCGATGTGGACGCACCGGCGAACACGCCGACGTTCGCGCCGTGCACCGAGGCCGGGTCGATCCCCGCGTTCTCGAACGCCTCCCAGACGCCCTCCAGCAGCAGGCGCTGCTGCGGGTCCATCGCGAGCGCCTCACGCGCGTTGATCCCGAAGAACCCGGCGTCGAAGCCCGCCGCGTCCGCCAGGAAACCGCCCGACCGCGTGTAGCTCGTCCCCGGGTGGTCGGGATCCGGGTCGTACAGCCCCTCCACGTCCCAGCCCCGGTCCGGCGGGAACTCCCCGACCGCGTCCGTCCCGGTGTCCACCAGCTCCCACAGCTCCTCCGGCGACGACACCCCACCGGGAAAGCGGCACGACAACCCCACCACGGCGATCGGCTCCCGCGCCGCCTCCACCGACCGCCGCAGCTGCTGCTTGGTCTCCTGCAGCTCGGTGGTCACCCGCTTGAGGTACGACAGTGCCTTGCTGTCATCGGTCATGGCGGCAACACCTCCGGGATCGCTGGTGGCGGCGGAACGAGAGATGTCGGCCGATGGCCATCCGACCGGACGTCGCGAGCCTAAGACGGCCCGACCGCGGCACCGGGCCCGCTCGAGCCCGCCAAGACGGTCTGTCGAGAGAGCCTTGATAGGCCCGAGGTATCGATCGGAGCCGGCTCGAGGACGGTTAGCGAGCCGAGCAGTCAGCACCGCTCCGCGGGGTAGCTTCGCACCAAGCCAGACGGGCCAACGGCAAGGAGGATCACGTGCCACAAGTGCTGACATCCACCGCACCCACCACGGTCCCCCGGCACGGACAGCGGGACCGGGCGACCGTGAGCGCGGTGGCCTGGGCGCCGGCCGCGGACCTCGACTGCGCACAATGGATCGTGCACGGCGAGCGGCTCGGGTCGATCGGTCGCGGAGTCGCGTGGTGGATCGGCGACTGGATGAACTACGGGAACGCGAAGTTCGGAGAGAAATACTCCCGCGCGGCGCGCATCACCGGTTACGACCCACAGACGCTGATGAACATGGCTTACGTGGCGTCCAGGTTCGCCCCGGACCGGCGTCGAGCCGCACTGTCCTGGAGCCATCACTCCGAGGTGTCCGCGCTGGACGCCGCCGACCAGGACGACCTGCTGACCTTCGCCGAGGAGACCAAGCTGTCCGCGCGCGGGCTGCGCGAGGAGGTCCGCGCACGCGGTCGGCGAAGCGCGAACCGGACGAAGACCCACGCCGAGGAGCAGGCGCCCGTCGATGTCGTCGTCTGCCCGAACTGCGGATGCCAGCTGAACAGCTAGCTGGGTACCGGCTCCGCGCCGTTCTGCACCAGGAACTCCGACAGCGCCGCGGCGAGCGCGTCCGGCTGGTCCTCCGGGATCAGCGTGGCCGAGTCGGCGATCTCCACCAGCCGGGCGTTCGGCAGCAGCTCGACGAGCCGCGCGCCGTGCTCGCGCGGCATCATCACATCGTCGGCGGCCCACACCACGAGCGCGGGCCGGTCGAAGTCGCGCAGCCGCTCGCTCCACTCCAGCAGCACCGTCGCGCGGGGCGTGGTGGTGGCGAACTTGGCGAGGTCGCGGCGGATCTCCTTGCTGGCGGTCGCCGGTGCGAACCAGTCGTCGAGGACGTCGTCCGGGATGCCGGTGCGGCTCATCCCGCCGTAGGCCTTCTTGTTGTGCCGGAAGAACTTCAGCCCGAACAGCCGCGTCATCAGCCAGACCCCGCCGGGCATCCCGGCCAGCACCGCCAGCGGGCGCGCGGGCCCGGGCGGGAAGTTGTCGAAGGCCTCGCAGGCAACCATGACCAGGCGGGCGACCCGGTCCGCCCGGCCCTCCGTCACCAGGAACTGCGCCCCGCCCCAGTCGTTCATGACCAACGTGACGTCGGTGAGGTCCAGTGCGTCCAGGAACTCACCGAGCAGCAGGGCGACACCGCGCTGCGTCAGGTCGGCGTCGGGGTTCATCGGCGTGCGGTGCGCACCCAGGGGCAACGTGGGCAGCACGCACCGGTACCCGGCGAAATGCGGGATCACCTTGCGCCACTGGGTCTCGTTCATCGGGAAGCCATGGGTGAAGACCAGCACCGGCCCGTCGCCGCCGGTGTCCTGGTAGTCGATGGTGCCTGCCGAGAGCCCGACACGTGGCACGGCGTTCCTCCTCCGGTTCCTGAGCCGGTTGCCCACCATACCGGCCGCTCGGTCAGCTGGCCCGCGCCCAGCTCTCGGTCGCGCTGAGATCGGCCGCGGTCAGCGTGATCACCGTCGACAGCTCCTGTGGTGCGGGGGCCAGGTGCAGCCGGTGCACGCCGGCGTCGTGCGGTGGCACCGGCTCGAGGCACGGGCAGAGGTCGTCGGCGAAGCCGGCGAACCGGTAGGTGACCTCCATGATCCGGTTGCGCTCGGTCGGTTTGAAGTCGGCGAGCAGGTGCACATCCGCGCGGGCGGCCTGGTCGACCAGCCAGCTCAGGATCAGCGCGCCGGCGCCGAGGGAGACCACCCGGCAGGAGGTCGCCAGCAGCTTGACGTGCCACACCCCCGGGTGGCGGTCGAGCACTACGACACCGACCGCGCCGTAGGGGCCGAACCGGTCCGTGATCGTCACCGTGAGCACCTCGTGTGCGGGGTTCGCGACCATCGTCCGCAGGGCGTCCTCGGCGTAGAAGACGCCGGTGGTGTTCATCTGGGTGGTGCGCAGGGTGAGCTCCTCGACCCGCCCGAGCTCCTCCTCGGTGGCCCGGTCGATCGTCAGCTCGACCTCGAGTGAGCGCAGGAAGTCCTGGTCCGGCCCGCGGAACGCGGCGCGCTCGGCGTCGCGCCGGAAGCCCGCCTGGTACATCCGCCGCCGGCGTCGGGAGTCGGTGGTGATCGTCGTGGGGTTGAACTCGGGCAGGCCGGCCAGCGACGACGCCAGCTCCGCCGGGTAGCAGCGCACGCTCGGCAGGCCGTGCTCGACCTCGGCCCGCTCCTGCGGCCGGTCGTCGACGAACGCCATGGCCTCGTGGGCGAACCGGAGCTCCTCGGCGATCTCCCGCACGGACTCCGACTTCGGGCCCCAGCCGATCCTGGGAAGCACGAAGTAGTCCGCGATTCCCAGCTCGGTCAGCCGGCGCATCGCGAGGTCGTGGTCGTTCCTGCTGGCGATCGACTGGAGGATGCCGCGGTCGTCGAGTGCCTTGACGGTGTCGAGCACGCCGTCGAACAGCTCGACGCGCTCGTCCTCGAGGAGGGTGCCGTCCCACAGCGTGTTGTCCAGGTCCCAGACCAGGCACTTGACCTGTGCCACCGGTTGGTTCACGGGAGCTCACTCCTTGGCGTCACGGTCGGGTGGAGGACAGCGCGTGGTCGGCCAGCAGCAGCTGGCAGGTCTCGTTCGTCCCCTCGATGATCTCCATCAGCTTCGCGTCGCGGAACGCGCGGGCGACCAGGCCGCTGTCCTCCGCACCCCACGACGCCAGGATCTGCACGGCGGCGGCGCCCGCGACCGCGGCGTGCCGGGCGCTGGTGTACTTGGCCAGCACCCCCGCCATCACCAGGTCCGGACGCTTCTCGTCCCAGCAGCCGCTGGCGTACTCGCAGGCCAGCGTGGCGCTCCGCTCGGCGACGAACAGCTCGGCGAGCTGGCGGGCCACGAGCTGGTGCCTGGCGATCGGCTTGCCGCCCTGCTCGCGCCGGGCGGCGTGCGCGGTCGACGCGCGCAGGCAGGCCCGCAGGATCCCCACGCAGCCCCAGGCCACCGACATCCGCCCGTAGGCCAGTGCGGTGGTGACCAGCAGCGCCATCGACGGCCCGCCGCCACCCAGGACGTTGCCGGCCGGCACCCGCACGCCGTCGAGCTCCACGTGCGCGTGCCCGGCGGCCCGGCAGCCGAGCGGGGTCGGCACCGGCTCGATCCGGACCCCCTGGGCCGCCGCCGGCACCACGACCGCGGCCGCGCCGCCCTGGTAGCGGCCGAACACCACGAGCAGGTCGGCGTACTGGGCCGCGGTGGTCCAGCGCTTGGCCCCGGTGATCACCACGGCGTCGCCGTCCGGGGTGATCTCGGTGGCGATGCCGGACAGGTCGCTGCCCGCGTCGCGCTCGGTGAAGGCGACGGCGGCGAGCTGCCCGGAGACCAGCTCGGGCAACAGCTTCGCCTGCTGCTCGGGGTCACCGAGCCGCTGGATCGCCCAGGCCGCCATGCCCTGCGAGGTCATCACGCTCCGCGTGGAGCTGCACAGCGCCCCGACGTACGCGGTGAGCTCGCCGTTGGTCCGGCTGTCCAGCCCGCGTCCACCGTGGACGGTCGGGACCTGCGCGCAGAGCAGGCCGCGCTTGCCCAGCTCGCGCAGCAGGTCGATCGGCACCGTGCCGGCCGCGTCCCAGGCGTCGGCGTGGTCCGCGACCGCGGCGCGGACGAACTCCCGGTCGGTGTCCAACGAGCCGGCCAGCGGGTCAGACATCGCCCGGGTTCTCGCGGAGCCGGGTCACCAGGGCGACCATGTTGTCCACCGTGCGGAAGTTGTCGAGCTTCAGGTCACGGCCGACGACCGAGACGGCGAACGTGGACTCCAGGAAGACGACGATCTCCATGGCCACCATGGAGGTCAGCACCCCCGCCGCGGCGAGGTCCGTGTCGGGCGAGACCGGCGCGTTGGCCTTGGCCTCGAGGTAGTCGCTGATCGTCGACGCCACCGTGCCGGCGTCGGTCACCACACTGTCGCTTGTCATCGGGTCATCCCTCGTTGAATGGTCGCTTCGCTCAGGCGTACTCGTAGAAGCCGGCACCGGACTTGCGGCCGAGCTGGCCGGCCTCGACCTTGTCGAGCAGGTGCTCGCACGGCAGGTACGCCGCGTCGCCGAGCCGCTCGCTCAACGCCACCAGCGAGTCCGCCAGGTTGTCCAGGCCGATCAGGTCGGCGGTGCGCAGCGGGCCGGTGGGGTGGCCGAGGCAGCCGGTCATCAGGGCGTCCACGTCCTCCGCGGTGGCGACGCCCTGCCCGACCAGCCGGGCGGCGTTGTTGATCATCGGGTGCAGCAGCCGGCTGGTGACGAACCCCGGCGCGTCGTTCACCACGATCCCGCGGCGGTTCACCAGGTCCAGCAGGGAGCGCACCGACTCCATGGTCCGGTCGCTGGTGCGCGGGCCACGGGCCACCTCGACCTGCGTGATCAGGTACGGGGGGTTCATGAAATGGATGCCGACGAGCTCGCCCGGCCGCTCGACCGAGGCGGCCAGCTCGTCGATCGGGATGCCGGAGGTGTTGGAGATCAGGACCGTGCCCGGCGCGACGATGCCGGACACCTCGCGGAGGACCTTGTCCTTCTGCTCGGCGTGTTCGCTGACCGCTTCGATGACCGCGAGCGACCCGGCGCAGTCGGCGACGGAGGTACTGGTGGTCAGTTCCCCGGGTGCCACGCCGTCCGGTGTCGCGCCGAGGAGCTGGGCGTGCCGCAGCTGCCGGTCGACCGAGGCACGCGCCCGCTCGAGCACCGCGGGCTCGATGTCGACGAGCGTCACCGGGATGCCGTGCGCGATCACGAGCGTGGCGATGCCGGTGCCCATGACCCCGGCTCCCAGCACCGTGAGTCGAGGTGTCATGCGATCTGTCTCCTTAGGTCAGCTTCTTGCGCGCCAAGGTGATGCCGTCCCCCATCGGGAGCAGCGCGAGGTCCACGCGGTCGTCGTCGCGGAGGAGGTCGTTCAGCGCGCGGATCGCCACGGTGTCGGCGTCCTGCGCGGCCGGGTCGATGACCCGCCCGAAGAAGAGCGTGTTGTCGATGACGACCAGCCCGCCGGGGCGGACCAACCGCAATGCGCCCTCGTAGTAGTCCCGGTAGCCGGTTTTGTCCGCGTCAATGAACACCAGGTCGACCGAGTCGGCGCCGAACTCGGCCAGCAGGTCGCCGAGGATCTGCTTTCCGGCACCGATCCGGAAGTCGATCCGGTCGGCGACCTCCGCGCGTTTCCAGTGCTCCACGGCAATAGTCGACCAGCGCGCGCTGATATCGCAAGTGACCACCGTGCCGTCGGGTGGGAGGGCGCGCGCCATGCAGAGCGCGCTGTAGCCGGTGAAGGTGCCGACATCCACGACCCGCCGCGCCCCACACAGCCCGACCAGCAGCTCGAGCAGCTGGCCTTCTTCGGCCATGACCAGGAGTTTCTCGCCTGCCGGGAGCTCCATGGTGATCTCGCGGAGGTCGCGGAGGACGTCGTCGTCACGAAGCGAGACCTGCCGCACATAGGCCAGCAGGTCGCCCGCGACATCGAGCTGGTTCGCCACGGCGCCCCCTTTCTGCGGAAGTGTGTGGGACCGGCGACGAATGCGAGCATATGGGCGCGCCAGCCGGCAGGGCCACTCGTCCGGCAAATCTCCCGGCGCCGGGAGATTTGGTTTATCGAAGCGCGTGAGCGGCGGTATCGTTCGATTTCGTCGCCGGGGGGTCAACGTGCTCTCGTGCATCGCTCGACGAATTCTCGAAAAGGGTTCCGCGCCATTGTCAAATGTGCTCGAGGAGGCGGGAAGTGACCGAGACCGCGAACGCGGCGACCGACGCACACAGCGACGTCCCCGTCAAGCACGAGGTCTACTGGCGGGACACCGAGCCGGTGCGGCCGGGACCGCCGCTGCGCGAGGACGTGCGCTGCGACGTGGCCGTCGTCGGCGGCGGGTACACCGGGATGTGGACGGCGTTGTTCCTCAAGCAGGCCGACCCGTCCCTGGAGATCCACCTCCTGGAGGCGGACCACGCCGGGGCGGGCGCGTCCGGCCACAACGACGGCTTCGTGAGCCCGGCCATCGGGTCCAGCCCGGGTGCGCTGATCCACCGGTTCGGTCTGGAGCGGGCCACGCTCGCCCACACGGTCGTGGGCAGGTCGATCACGGAACTGCGCCGGTTCTGCGCCGAGTACGACGTGGACGCCGAACTGGAAACGACCGGCCAGCTGCGGGTGGCGGCCGACCGGCATCAGCTGCGGTTGCTGGAGCGCGACCGCGACCTGCTCGAGCAACTGGATGGCCGGCGTTCGATCGAGCGGCTCGGCGCGGCCGACGCCAGGGAGCGGGTCGACTCCCCCGCGATCGTCGGCGCGTTCACGACCGACGGCGCGCTGCTCAACCCGCACAAGCTCGCGCGCGGTCTGCTGCGGGTGGTGCGTGAGCTCGGCGTGCATGTCCACGAGTCCACCCCGGTCACCGCGCTGCGGCGGGCCGCGGGCGGGCACGTGCTGACCACGCCGTATGCCAGGGTGACCGCGGCCAAGGTGCTGCTGGCCACCAACGCCCACCAGCACCGGTTCGCCGCGTTCCGGCGCACGGTCGTTCCGGTGTGGCGCTACGCGGCGGTCACGAGGCCGCTGACCGAACCGGAGCTGAAGTCGGTGCACTGGCCCGACCGCGAGGGCTTCGTGGAGGCGGGCAACCTCGCCGTCGTCGCCCGGCTGACCGCGGACAACCGGCTGCTGGTCGGCGGCGGCGGGGCGGACCATTCCGGCCACGGGCACCCGTCGGCGACCGCGGCGCTGCGCGGCGTGCTCGCCCGCTACTTCCCGCGGTGGCGGGACATCCCGTTCAGCCACGCCTACGCCGGCCGGGTCGCCGTCACCCGCGAGCGGGTCCCGCACGTCGGCGGCACCGGGGACGGCATCTTCTACGGGTACGGCTACGGCGGCAACGAGATCTCGGTGGCGCACACGGCGGCCAAGTCGCTGCGGGACCTGATCCTCGGCAGGGACAGCGTCTACACGAACCTGCTGTTCGTCAACGGCGCGGAGAAGCGGTTCCCGCCCGCGCCGTTCACCCTCCTCGGCAGCAGGGCGGTGGCCGGCGCGCTGGCCGTCCAGGACAGGTACCCGCGCCTGATCCGCGCGCGGATCGTCTGACACCTCGTTCCAGGAAGGAACAACCATGGCCGACCAGGACAGCTCACCGCGGTCGCGGTTGTCCGAGCGTCTCGACGGGTTGCCGGCGGCTGACCGGTTCACCGAGACCCTCGACCTCGTCCGGGCGGAGACGGCCGCGCTGGTCGGCCAGACCGCGGAGTCGGTGGAGCCGGAGCGGGCGTACCAGGAGTACGGCTACAACTCCATGGCGGCGGTCCTGCTGACCGAGATGCTGTCCCAGGCGACCGGCCTGGAGCTGCCGCTGACCTTGCTGTTCGACCACCCGAACCCGGCGGCGGTGGCGCGTTATCTGGTGGACCGGGTCGCGCCGGCCGAGGACCGGACGGAAGTCACCGCCGCCCCCGCGGTCGTGCCGGTCGACGAGCCCATCGCGGTGGTGGGGGTGTCGTGCCGGTTCCCCGGTGGGGTGTCCTCGGCGGCGGATCTGTGGGAGCTGGTGGCGTCGGGTCGCGACGCCGTGTCGGGGTTTCCGACCGACCGGGGCTGGGACCTGGAGGCGTTGTTCGATCCGGATCCGGACGCGCCGGGGGCGAGTCACGCCCGCTCGGGTGGGTTCGTCAGCGGGGTGGCGGATTTCGACGCGCGGTTCTTCGGGATCAACGCGCGTGAGGCGCTGGCGATGGACCCGCAGCAGCGGTTGCTGCTGGAGGGCGTGTGGGAGGCGTTCGAGCACGCCCGGATCGACGCGACCTCGTTGCGCGGC
>NZ_DASWSJ010000008.1:0-5169 GCF_036402745.1 Actinophytocola sp.
GAGTGCAGGTGGGTGGAGAGACCGATGTCGCGGTTGTCGAAGCGGATGACGAAGAGGCCGCGGTCGGCCAGGCCCCGGCAGAAGTCGTCGGGCCAGCCGAGCATCTGGGTGGCCAGCCCCATGACCAGGAGCACCGGCGGATCGCCGGCGTTCCCGAACGTCTCGTAGGCGAACTCGAACTCGCCCACCTGGGCGCGCTGGATCCCCGTGCTCTGCATGGTCGGGACGGTAATCCCGCCCCGGTGTGGCGGCGACCCTGGAAGGTCGCGGCCACACCTCGGACGGGCGGTCGATCGGAAAGTGTGCCCCCGGCAGGATTCGAACCTGCGCCCCTGCCTCCGGAGGGCAGTGCTCTATCCCCTGAGCTACGGGGGCTTCCCGTTCGTGCAGTCGAAACGCTATCAGCCGTCCATCGGTCGCCCGACGGACCCCCTCACGGCGCCGGGAGCGGCGTTCCGCCCCGTTCGGTCAGCATCGTCGCCATCACCGCCGTCTCGACCCCCTGGCTCCGGGAGATGCTGCCGGCCAGGGACCGGACGGCGGCCACGTCGGCGTGCTCGGCGGCGTCGTCGGCCATGCCCTTGCCGCCCTGGTGATGCCGGATCATCAGCCGCAGGAACTCCACGTCGAAGTCCGTACCGGTGAGGGTGCCCAGCTCGGCCAGTTCCTCGTCGGTGGCCATCCCCGGCATCAGGGCACCGCTCATGTCCATGCCGTGGCCGGAGTGCGCGTCACCCGACTCGGACATCCACGCCATCACCTCGCCGCCGGTCAGCGGGACTCCCCACAGCACCAGCCAGCCCTGCATGCGGCCGGTCTGGTTGGTCTGGGTCGAGGAGATGTCGAAGGCCAGGCCCCGGACCGCCGGATCGGTGCTGCGCTCCAGGGCGAGGTCGGCCATCTCCACGCCCTGGAGGTGGTGGGCCGCCATGTCGCGGGCGAAGCCCGCGTCCACCGAGTCCGCCGCGGGCACCTCCGTACGGCCGATGCCCAGCGCGACCGCGATCCCGCCACCCAGGAGGAGGAGGGCGACGCTCATGATCGCGAGCAACGCCGTCCGGAGGCCGCGCCCGCCTTCCCCGTCGGTCACGGCGTGACGGGCTCGGCCACCAACGGGCTGGCGGCGAAGCTCGGGTTCGAGCAGCTGGCCCCCGGCTCGGGGGTCGTCTCGCTGTTGAACGTCAGGAAGTCGGCGAACTGCTTGATCCGCGGATCGGTCACCGACTCCAGCTTCAGCTGGTGGTTCCAGGACTGGAGGCTGATCGGCGAGTCGAGTCCGGCGTAGGGCGACATCATCCGTCCCGCCACACCGTCGACCAGGTCCGCGAGCGTGGCGATCTCGTCCTCGGACAGCGCCTCGGGGTCGTAGGTGATCCACACTCCGCCGTGCTCGAGGCTGTGGACGGCGTTCTCGTGGCGGATGTCGACGTCGTAGACCGTGCCCGTGCAGTCGGCCCAGTCCGGCGGGGGGGCATGCGGGCCGCCGACCGGGGGCGACTGCTCGTAGTCGACCGAAGTCGTGACGTGCTCCGCCGACGCGGTGTCGTAGACCTGGACGCCCTGGATCTCGTCCACCGCGTCCACCTTCGTCGCGTCGGCCTTGTCGACCTGGACCACCGCGTAGGTGATGACGGCGGCGGCGAACACCACCACGGCGACGGCGGCAGCGATCAGGCCCCACGGGCGCTGCGGCGCGACGACGGTCGCCGCCGGGCGGGTGCGCCCGCCCTTGGCGGTGGACCCCACCTTGCCGGCGCCACCCTTTCCGGCGGGCCTGGCGTTGCCGCTCTCGGGCTTGCGGTCCTTGGCCAAGGCCACTCCTCGATGCTCGGTGCTGTCGATGCACAGTGCTGTGGGCGCGGTGGTGCGCGTGCGCCGGTACGGACGGGGCGGGACGCCCTTCCTCGGCTTCCACTGTAGGTCGGCTTCCTGGGTCCACCCTGTCAACCGGCCGCGTGTGGGGCGGCCCGCCAAACGGGTTCGAGCCGGTCAGTACGCTCGTGCGGTGACACCCGAGCAGCTGCGTGACGTCGTCCGGACCGCTGTGGCGGCGGCCGTCGCCCGCGGCGTGCTCGCCGTCGAGGTGCCCGACGAGGTCGTGATCGAGCGGCCGCGCAACCGCGCGCACGGCGACTACGCCACCAACATCGCCCTCCGGCTGGCCAAGGCCGCCGGCACCGCGCCGCGCGCGGTGGCCGACCTGATCGCCGAGGAGCTGCGCGCCCAGCCCGGTATCGGCGGCGTCGACGTCGCCGGCCCCGGCTTCCTCAACATCACCCTCGCCCAGGGTGCGCTGGGCGCCATCGCCGTCCAGGCGGTGACGGCCGGCGCCGCCTACGGGCGCACCGACACCCTCGCCGGGCAGAAACTCAACCTCGAGTTCGTGTCGGCCAACCCGACGGGCCCGGTGCACATCGGCGGCACCCGGTGGGCCGCCGTCGGCGACGCGCTCGGCCGCCTGCTGGAGGCCAGCGGCGCCTCGGTGACGCGGGAGTACTACTTCAACGATGCCGGCGCCCAGATCGACCGGTTCGCGCTCAGCCTTCTGGCCGCCGCGCACGGCCGGCCGGTGCCCGAGGACGGCTACGCCGGGGACTACATCGCCGAGATCGCCGCGTCGGTGGTCGCTGCCGAGCCCGGCCTCCTCGAGCTCCCCGAGGAGCAGCAGCAGGAGCGCTTCCGGATACGGGGCGTCGACCTGATGTTCGCCGAGATCAAGCGCACCCTCGCCGACTTCGGCGTCGTCTTCGACGTCTACTTCAGCGAGCGCACGCTGCACGAGACCGGCGCGCTGGAGAAGGCGATCGCGCGGCTGCGCGAGAACGGTCACGTGTACGAGGCCGACGGCGCGGTGTGGCTGCGGACCACCGACTTCGGCGACGACAAGGACCGGCCGCTGCTCAAGAGCGACGGCACCCCGACGTACTTCGCCGCCGACTGCGCCTACTACCTGGACAAGCGGAGCCGGGGGTTCGACAAGGTCGTGATCATGCTCGGCGCCGACCATGCGGGTTACGTGGGCCGGTACAAGGCGCTGGCGGCGGCGGTCGGTGACGACCCCGAGGCCACCCTCGAGATCCTGCTCGGCCAGCTGGTCAACCTCGTGCGCGACGGCGCACCGGTGCGGATGAGCAAGCGCGCCGGCACCGTCGTGCTGCTGGAGGACCTCGTCGAGGTCGTCGGGGCGGACGCCGCCCGGTACGCCCTGGCCCGCGCTTCGGTCGACCAGCAGATCGACCTGGACCTGGACCTGTGGAGCCGGCAGACCAACGACAACCCGGTCTTCTACGTGCAGTACGCGCACGCCCGGATCTCCTCGGTCCTGCGCAACGCCGCCGAGCTCGGTCTGACGCTCGGCGAGGCCGGCGACGTCGACGTCGCGCAGCTCACCCACGAGCGGGAGAACACCCTGCTGCGGGCGCTGGGCGAGTTCCCCCGGGTGGTGTCCGCGGCCGCCGAGCTGCGCGCCCCGCACCGGGTCGCCCGGTACCTGGAGGAGCTGGCCGGTACGTACCACCGTTTCTACGACTCGTGCCGCGTCCTGCCGCGCGGTGACGAGGAGGTCACCTCGATGACCACTTCCCGCCTGTGGCTCTGTGCCGCGACGGCCGTGGTGCTGCGCAACGGTCTGGCCGTGCTCGGCGTGCATGCCCCGGAGCGGATGTGAGGGCGCACCCCGCCGGCCCGCTCCATGGCGGCATCACTCCGCCGCCGGCCGCCGGAGCGCCGCCGGCAGAGCTCGGCGCGCTCGATCCGCAGGTGTGGCCGCGCTCGGCCGAGCGGATCGGCGGCGAGCTGCACCTGGGCGGCCGGTCGGTCACCGACCTGGCCCGCGCGCACGGCACCCCGCTCTTCGTCCTGGACGAGGACGACTTCCGGGGCAGGGCAGCGGACTTCGCGACCGCCTTCGCCGGCGCCGACGTGCACTACGCGTCGAAGGCATTCCTCTGCGGTCAGGTGGCCCGCTGGATCGCCGACGACGGCCTGCACCTGGACGCCTGCAGCGGTAACGAGCTCTCGCTGGCCCTCGCTGTGGGCTTCCCCGCCGAGCGCATCGCGCTGCACGGCAACAACAAGTCCCTGGTCGAACTCCGCCTGGCCGTCGACGCGGGCATCGGGCACGTCGTCCTGGACTCCTTCGACGAGATCGACCGGCTGGCACCCCTGGCCGCCGCGCGGATGGACGCCGGGGGCGCACCCGTCCCCGTGCTGCTCCGCACCACCGTGGGCATCGAGGCGCACACCCACGAGTTCATCGCCACGGCGCACGAGGACCAGAAGTTCGGCTTCTCGCTGGCCGCCGGCGACGCGCTGGAGGCCGCCCGGCGCGTTCTCGCCGAGCCCGCGCTGCACCTGGCCGGCCTGCACAGTCACATCGGCTCGCAGATCTTCGACACCGCGGGCTTCGAGGCCGCCGCCCACCGCGTCGTCGGCCTGCTCGCCGATATCCGCGAGGCCACCGGCGAGGTCCTGGGGGAGCTCAACCTCGGTGGCGGCTTCGGCATCGCCTACGTCTCCGACGACGATCCGGTGAACCCGGCCGACATCGCCGCCCGGCTGCGCACGGTCGTCGCCGCCGAGTGCGCCGAGCTGGACCTGCCGGTGCCCCGGCTCGCGGTAGAGCCCGGTCGGGCCATCGCCGGCCCCGGCACCGTCACCCTCTACGAGGTCGGCACCATCAAACCGGTGCGCCTGGGCGGGGGAGGGGCGTCGGGCACCACACTGCCGGTGCGCAACTACGTCTCCGTGGACGGCGGGATGAGCGACAACATCCGCACCGCCCTCTATGACGCCGACTACACCTGCGTCCTGGCCAACCGGACCTCCGATGCACCGCCGGCCCTCTGCCGCGTCGTGGGCAAGCACTGTGAGAGCGGGGACATCCTGGTCCGCGACCTGTGGCTGCCGTCGGACGTGCAGCCGGGTGACCTGCTCGCCGTCGCCGCGACCGGTGCCTACTGCTGGTCGATGGCCAGCAACTACAACTACCTCCTGAAGCCGCCGGTCGTCGCGGTTCGGGACGGCGTCGCCACCGAGATCGTGCGGCGTCAGACACTGTCGGACGTGTTCGCCCTCGATTCCCTCCTCGCCGGCCGGCCCGCGCCCTCACCGGCACCGTCCCAGCCGGCACCCGAGCACGCGGCGGGGGCCCGCTCGTGAACGGGCTCG
>NZ_DASWSJ010000009.1:0-1602 GCF_036402745.1 Actinophytocola sp.
GCAGAACGAGCGCGGACCGGGTGGCGCGAAGAAGGACTACCCGATCCTCGGCGAGCTGCCCGCGAAGAACATCGACACCGGCATGGGTGTCGAGCGCGTCGCGTTCCTGCTGCAGGGCGTGGACAACGTCTACGAGACCGATTTGGTGCGTGCGGTCATCAACAAGGCCGAGGAGCTGTCGGGCCGGAAGTACGGTGCGGACAAGACTGACGACGTTCGGTTCCGCGTCATCGCGGACCACGCGCGCAGCAGCGTCCTGCTGGTCGGCGACGGCGTCACCCCCGGCAACGAGGCCCGCGGCTACGTGCTGCGCCGCTTGCTGCGCCGCATTGTGCGCTCGTCGCGCCTGCTGGGTGTGACCGAGCCGGTGCTGCCGGTCTTCGCCGAGGTCGTCCGCGACACGATGGGGCAGATGTACCCCGAGCTGCTGGAGAACTTCGGCCGCATCCAGCAGATCCTGCGCGCCGAGGAGGACACGTTCCTGCGGACCCTGGACGCCGGGTCGCGGATCTTCGAGACCGCCGCCGACCAGATCAAGGCCGACGGGCGCGCCACGCTGCCCGGCGACAAGGCGTTCCAGCTGCACGACACGTACGGCTTCCCGATCGACCTCACCCTGGAGATGGCCTCCGAGGCGGGCCTGACCGTGGACGAGGACGGCTTCCGCAAGCTGATGGCCGAGCAGCGCGCCCGCGCCAAGGCCGACGCGGCGGGCAAGAAGACCGGCCACGGCGACCAGACCGTGTACCGCGAGCTGCTCGACCTCGGTGCGACCGAGTTCACCGGCTACACCGACCTGGCGTCCGAGGCGACGCTGCGCGGCATCGTCAACGGCGGCAAGCGCGTGAAGTCCGCCCGCGAAGGTGACATCGTCGAGGTCGTGCTCGACCGCACGCCGCTCTACGCGGAGTCCGGTGGCCAGGAGAGCGACGCGGGCGTCATCGTGTCCGCCAACGCCGAGCTCGAGGTCGTCGACGTCCAGAAGGTCGCCCGCAAGCTGTGGGTGCACCAGGTCCGGGTGGTCAGCGGCGAGATCGCCGAGGGCGAGCACGTCGAGGCGCGCGTCGACCAGGAGTGGCGCACGGGCGCCCGCCAGGGCCATTCGGGCACGCACGTCGTGCACGCCGCCCTGCGCCAGGTGCTCGGCCCGTCCGCGCTGCAGAGCGGCTCGTACAACAAGCCCGGCTACCTGCGGCTCGACTTCGCGTGGACCGGCGGCCTGTCCGACGAGACGCGCAGCGAGATCGAGGAGGTCTCGAACCTCGCGGTCCGCAAGGACCTGCCGGTCCAGGTCGTCTACACCGACATGAACGGCGCCCAGGAGCTCGGCGCGGTCGCGCTGTTCGGCGAGACCTACGACGAGACGGTGCGCGTCGTCGAGATCGGCGGCCCCTGGTCGCGCGAGCTCTGCGGTGGCACGCACGTCGAGCACTCGTCCCAGATCGGCCCGATCACGCTGCTCGGCGAGTCGTCCGTCGGCTCCGGCGTGCGGCGCCTGGAGGCCTACGTCGGCATCGAGGCGTTCCGCTACCTCGCGCAGGAGCGCGCGATGGTGCAGAACGTCGCCACCATGCTGAAGGTGCCGGACGCCGAGGTGCCCGC
>NZ_DASWSJ010000010.1:0-22334 GCF_036402745.1 Actinophytocola sp.
GGCGTGGGCGACGAGGAGGATTACGGGTGAGTTCACCACAGAACCCGCAGGACCTGCGCGACCCGCGCGATCCGGCCTCGGCTGCCGGCTCCCCGGCCAACCGCTCCGCCGACGCGGACCCACCGACGGCCACCGAGCCTGTCCACAACCCGGAGGTCGACGCCCCGGAACTGTCGGTAGGCGCCGGTAGGCTGGAAACCGGGGGCCGGAGGCCAACCCACTCCGCGGAAGCCCCGCCCGAGCCGAAGACCCCAGCCACGCCACAGGCCGCCGACTCGCCCGCGGAAGCGGTCGCTGAGGCGACCTCGGCGGATGCTGATCCACCCACGGAGGTGGCTGGCAAGTCCCCAGCCACGCCGGCGGATGCCGACCGGCCTACCGAGCTGACCGCCGAGCTGGCCGCCGAATCTCCGGCCACGCCCGCGGATGCCGACCCACCCACCGACGTGATCTCGGCGGAGCAGCCCGAGCCTCCGATCGAACCGGCTGGTAGCGAGCCCGCCGATGCCGACCCGCCGACCGACCTGGCCGCCGAGACGGCCGTCGAGTCGCCGGCTGCGCCAGAGGACGGCGACCGACCCATCGATCTGGCCGTCGAGTCGCCGGCCACGTCGGCGGATGGCGACCAATCCGCAGACCTGGCCGATGAGGCGGGCACGGAGTCCCCCGCTGCATCGGCGGATACCGATTCGCCCACCGACCTGGCCGCCGAATCTCCGGCCGGGTCGGCAGATGCCGATCCGCCGACCGACCTGGCGGAGGAGCGGCCCGAGCCTCCGATCGAATCGATGGGTAGCGAGCCCGCCGAGGCCGATCCGCCCACCCAGGCCGCCGAAGGCGAGACGACCGCCGACCCCGCCGACCCCGCCGAACCCACCGAGGTCGCCGACCCCACCGACCCCACCGACCCCGCCGACCCCACCGAGGTCGCCGACCTCGCCGAACCCGCCGACCTCGCCGACCTCGCCGAAGCCACCGACGCGGCCGAAGTCACCGGCCTCGCCGAACCCACCGGGGCCGAGCCCGCGGACGCCGATCCCCCCACCGAGGCCCTCGACGAGTCCCCGGACGAGAGAGCCGAGGAACTGCCCGAGCTCTCCGAGGGCGAGCTCGAGAAGGCACTCGAGGCGCTCCTCCTCGTCGTCGACTCGCCTGTCGAGGAGGACGTGCTCGCCGCCGCGCTCGGGACGTCGGTCGAGCGGGTCACCGAGTCGCTGCTGCGGGTGGCCGGGCAGCTCGCCGCCGACGAGCGCGGGTTCGACCTGCGGCGGGCCGGCGGCGGCTGGCGGTACTACACCCGCGACAAGTACGCGCCCTACGTCGAGAAGATGCTGCTCGACGGCCAGCGCGCCAAGCTCACCCGCGCCGCCCTCGAGACGCTCGCCGTCATCGCCTACCGGCAGCCCGTTACGCGCGCGCGCGTCGCGGCCGTCCGCGGGGTCAACTGTGACGGCGTCATCCGTACGCTCCTCGCGCGAGGGCTGGTCGAGGAGACCGGCACCGACCTGGAGACAGGCGGATTTCTCTACCGCACCACCGAACTGTTCCTCGAGCGCCTCGGCCTGTCCACTTTGGACGATCTACCGCCGATCGCGCCGCTGCTGCCGGAAGTGGACTCGATCGATGACATCTGACGACGGAATCCGGCTCCAGAAAGTCCTCGCCCAAGCGGGCGTGGCCTCCCGGCGCGCCGCCGAGGAGCTGATCGCCGCGGGGCGGGTCAGCGTGGACGGCAAGGTGGTCAACGAGTTCGGCCGCCGCGTCGACCCCGACACCGCGGTCATCCACGTCGACGGCGTCCGCGTCGTCGTCCGCAACGACCTCGTGTACCTCGCGCTCAACAAGCCACGCGGCGTCCACTCCACCATGTCCGACGACCGCGGCCGCCCCTGCGTCGGCGACTACGTCCGCGACCGCACGGAACGCCTCTTCCACGTCGGCCGGCTCGACGCCGACACCGAGGGCCTGCTGCTCCTCACCAACGACGGCGACCTCGCCCACCGCCTCATGCACCCGTCGTTCGTGGTGCTCAAGACCTACCTCGCCGAGGTCAACGGTCCCATCCCGCGCACGATCGGCCGCCAGCTGCGCGACGGCATCGAGCTCGAGGACGGCCCGGTCGCGGTCGACGCCTTCCGGGTCGTCGACTCCTCCGGCGGGCGGGCGCTGGTGGAGGTCGTCCTGCACGAGGGCCGCAACCACATCGTCCGGCGGCTGCTCGCCGAGGTCGGCCACCCGGTGCGCAACCTCGTCCGCACCCAGATCGCCGACGTCCGGCTCGGCGGCCAGCGCTCGGGCTCGCTGCGTGCCCTCAACCGGCCCGAGATCGGCTCACTCTTCGCCGCCGTCGACCTCTGACATGAGCTGGGTCGGGCCGATCGACCGCGGCTGGGTCGTGCGTCACGAGGTGCCCGGCCCGGACGTGGACGAGTTCGCCGAGCCCGACCGGATCATCGACGCGCTCGGCCGGCGCACCACCGACACGCTGCTCGCCGTCCAGCATCCACATCGGACACCGGCGGCCCGCGCCGAGGGCCTCGGCCTGCTCGACGCGCTGCCCACCGCGCGCGCCACGCTGTCCGTGTTGCTGCGCAAGGACTACCGGGCGGTCACCGACGTCGTCGCACCGTACGAAGTGGACGGTCCGGATGGGACGGCGTGCGGGTTGCTGTGCATGGTCGACCCGGCCGCCGTCGACGCCGACGGGATCGGCCGGGTACGGCACAGCGAGGAGATCTACCCGGAGGTCGTCGCCGAGCGGGCCGAGGTGCTCGCCGGGCTGGGCTACGCGACGAGCGCGGCCATGCTCGTGCCGGTGGGGGAGCAGGACACGCTCACCGCCGCGGTCCGCCGCACGATCGCGCACCGGCCACCCGAGGTGTCCACTGTGGACTCCAACGGCCGGCGGCACCGGCTGTGGCTCCTCGGCCCCGGCCCGGCCCGCGACGACGTGCTGGCCGAGGTGGCCGCGCACCCGCTGATGGTGGCCGACGGCAACCACCGGGTCGCCGCCGCGGCCGCCGCCGGGCTCAGCGGCCTGCTCGCGCTCGTCACGGCGGGCCCGCGGCTGCGGATCGGCGCGTTCCACCGGGTGCTCATGGGCACCGACCTCGACGCGGCCACACTTCGCGATCTGTGGCGCGGCCACGGCCTCACCGTCCACGAGGTCGACCACGCCGCCCCGCCGGAGCACCCGGGCACGGTCGTGGCCCGCTGCCCGGCCGGAACCCTGGTGGTCGAGCTCCCGACGGGAGGCATCGACCACGCCGCCGTGGAGGACCTGCTCATCCGCGACGCGCTCGGCATCGACCCCGAGGGCCCGCACGTCCGCCCGCTGGCCGGCGACCGCCCGCCACCTCCCGACGCGGACGCCGTGCTGCTGCTGGCTCCCGTGCCGCTCGCCGACGTCCTGGCCGTCCACGCGGCCGGCCGGCGGATGCCCCGCAAGAGCACCTACTTCACCCCGAAGCCCCGCAGCGGCCTGCTGCTGGCGGAGCTGTCAGGCGGGCGCGGTCCGCGGCCGTAGCCGGGCCTGCGCCGCGCGCATCACCGGCTCGACGGCCCGCGCGGCGAGCGGCCCGAACACCGCCATGATCAGCACATAGGCCGTGGCCAGCGCCGCTAGCTGGTGGTCGACCGCGCCGGCGGACACCGCGAGCCCCGCGATGACGATCGAGAACTCGCCGCGGGCCACCAGGGCCGCGCCGGCGCGGGCCCGGCCCATCTTCGCTATGCCCTGGCGCTTCGCCGCCCACCAGCCGGTGACCACCTTGGTGACGGTGGTGGCCACGGCCAGCGCCAGCGCCGCGCCGAGCACCGGCGGGATCGTGCTCGGCACCGTGTTGAGCCCGAACACCACGAAGAACATCGCCGCGAACAGGTCCCGCAGGGGCTCCAGCATCCGGGTGGCGTTCTCCGCCGTCGACCCCGAGATCGCGATGCCGAGCAGGAACGCGCCGACCGCGGCCGACACCTGCAGCTGCTGCGCGACGCCCGCGACCAGCAGCGCGGCACCCAGCACGCGCAGCAGGAACACCTCGGGACTCTTGCTGTCCACGATGGCCGACACGTACCGGCCGAACTTCAGCGCCAGGACCAGCACCAGGGTGACCACGACGAGTGAGATGGCGGTGGCGGACAGCCCGCCGAGCAGCGTCGCGCCGGCCAGCACGCCGGTGAGAATGGGCAGGTAGATGGCCATCGCGAGGTCCTCGAACACGAGGATCGACAGCACCACCGGGGTCTCCCGGTTGCCCAGCCGCCCCAGGTCGCCGAGCACCTTCGCGATGATCCCCGAGGACGAGATGTAGGTGACGCCACCCATCGCGAGCGCGCCGACCGGCCCCCAGCCGAGGATCAGCGCCACGGCCACGCCCGGCGTCGCGTTGAGCACGAGGTCGACGAGCCCCGCCGGCCACGACCGGCGCAGGCCCGTGACCAGCTCGGCCGCCGAGTATTCCAGGCCCAGCAGCAGGAGCAGCAGGATGACGCCGATCTCCCCGGCGAGCGAGGTGAAGTCCGCGATGCCGCCGAGCGGGAGCAGCCCACCGTGGCCGAACGCGAGGCCGCCGAGCAGGTAGAACGGGATGGGCGAGATGCCGATCCGCCACGCCACCCGGCCGAGCACACCGAGGCCGAAGAAGATGGCACCGAGCTCGATGAGCGCGACCGCCGAGCCGTGCACGGGCCCTTATCCGCGGTCGAGGACGTCCGCCGCTTTGGCGAGCCCCTCGGTGGTACCGACGGCGATCAGGGCGTCGCCGCCGCCGAGGACGAAGTCGGGTCGCGGCGACGGGTGCACGGTGCCCGCGCGCACCACCGCCACCACGGAGACCGCGGTGCGGGAGCGCAGCTGGGTGTCACCGAGCGTGCGGCCGTCGAACGGCGAGCCGTGCAGCAGCGACAGCTGCTTGGTGTGCACGCCGGTGAGGCCCTCGTTCTCCTTGCGCAGGTCGGCGACCAGTTGTGGCGCGCCGAGCAGGCCGGCGAGCGCGCTGGCCTCCTCGACCGACAGCGGGATGGACGCGGTACAGGCGTCCGGGTCGTCCTGCCGGGAGATGATGAGCTCGAAGCGACCGTCCCGGTACGTGATCACTCCGATACGGCGTCCCGCGCGGGCCACGAAGTCCTGACGCGTGCCGATCCCAGGAAGGGGGGTCACCTCGACATTCACCACGTCAGGGTAACGACCTGAACGGGCCCTTTTCTTCCCGGGACGGCCGGTCCTAACGTTGTGTCGCTCGCGTTGCCGATCAAGGAGCCACGATGGCCGGCCGTACCAAGTTCCTCCTCGACGAGTCCGACATGCCAACCAGTTGGTACAACGTGGTGGCCGACCTGCCGGAGCCGCCGCCCCCGCCACTGCACCCCGGCACGGGCGAGCCGGTCGGGCCCGAGGATCTGGCACCGCTATTTCCTCTGGCGCTGATCGCGCAGGAGGTCAGCGCGGAGCGATACATCCCGATCCCGGACGAGGTGCAGGAGGTCTACCGGCTGTGGCGGCCGTCGCCGCTGTACCGGGCGCACCGGTTGGAGAAGGCACTCGGCACGCCCGCGCGGATCTACTACAAGTACGAGGGCGTGAGTCCGGTCGGCTCGCACAAGCCGAACACGGCGGTGCCGCAGGCGTTCTACAACGCGGCCGAGGGCGTCACCAAGCTGACGACGGAGACGGGTGCCGGTCAGTGGGGGAGCGCGCTGGCGTTCGCGTGCGCCCAGTTCGGTCTCGAGTGTGAGGTCTGGCAGGTCCGCGCGTCGTACGACCAGAAGCCGTACCGCAAGATCATGATGGAGACCTTCGGCGCGACGGTCCACCCGAGCCCGTCGAAGCTGACCAACTCCGGACGCGCGATCCTCGAGGCCCACCCGGACTCGACGGGCAGCCTGGGCATAGCGATCAGCGAGGCGGTCGAGATGGCCGCGGGCAACCCGGATGCCAGGTATGCGCTGGGCAGCGTGCTCAATCACGTGCTCCTCCACCAGACGATCATCGGCGAGGAGGCCATCCGCCAGTTCGAGCTGGCCGGCGACACTCCCGATGTGATCGTCGGCTGCACCGGCGGCGGCTCCAACTTCGGCGGCCTGGTGTTCCCGTTCCTCCGCGAGAAGCTGGCGGGCCGCATCGACCCGCACATCCGCGCGGTGGAGCCGGCCGCGTGCCCGTCGCTGACGCGCGGCAAGTACACCTACGACTTCGGCGACACGGCAGGCCTCACGCCGCTGCTGAAGATGCACACGCTGGGCCACGAGTTCATCCCGGACCCCATCCACGCGGGCGGCCTGCGGTACCACGGGATGTCGCCGCTGCTGTCGCACATAGTGGAGCTGGGCCTGGTGGATGCGGTGGCGATCCCCCAGAACGAGTGCTTCGCGGCAGGCGTCCGCTTCGCGAGGGCGGAGGGCATCGTCCCGGCCCCGGAGCCGACCCACGCGTTGGCGGAGTGCGTGCGGGAGGCGTTGCGCTGCAAGGAAACGGGGGAGGAGAAGGTCATCCTGACGGCCCTGTGCGGTCACGCCCACCTGGACCTGCCTGCGTACGCGAGCTACCTGGCGGGCGACATGGTGGACAGGGAGCTGTCGGACGAGGAACTGACGGAGGCGATGACCACGATCCCGGCCCGCTGATCTCGCGGGTTTCCGCGCTCAGCGGTATCAGCGGTAGAGGTGGCGGGCGATGATCTCGCGCTGGATCTCGCTCGCCCCCTCATAGATCCGCGGCGCCCGGACCTCCCGGTACAGGTGCTCCAGCAGATGCCCCTGCTCGAGAGCCCGGGCCCCGTGTACCTGAATAGCCACATCGACGGCAACTTGCGCAGTCTCGGTAGCGAACAACTTGGCCATGGCAGACAGGTGACCGGTACGACCGCCGGCGTCATAGGAGGCGGCGGCGTCGTGCACGAGAAGCCGGGCGGCATGCAACCGGGTGGCCACGTCGGCGAGCTGGTGCGACACCGCCTGGAACGAGCGCAACGGCCGCCCGAACGCCTCCCGAGAACCCGTGTAGGCGACAGCGGCATCCAAGGCGGCCTGTCCCATCCCGAGAGCGAACGCCCCGACGCTCGGCCGGAACATGTCCAGCGTCCGCATCGCGACCTTCCACCCGCCGTCCACGTCGCCCAGCACGGCCGACGACGGCACGAACACGTCGTCGAAGACAAGCCGCCCAATGGGATGCGGCGACACCAGGACCTGCCGACTTCCGCCCAATCCCGTCCCGGGCACGGCAAAAGCGGTGATCCCCCGCGACCCGTTGTCACTCGTCCGCGCGAACACCGTGTACACCGCCGCGTCCGGCGCGTTGGAGATGAACGCCTTCTCCCCGGACAGCCGATACCCGGACCCATCCGGCACCGCCGACAGCGCAAGCGAAGCCGCATCGGAACCCGCGGAAGGCTCGGTGAGCGCGAACCCCACGGCCACCTCCCCGGCGGCGATCCGCGGAATCCACTCCTCGACCACTGCCGGCTGCCCGGCCAGCAGAATCGGGTACGCCCCCAACCCCTGGAGAGCGAACGCGGTCTCCGCCTCCGTGCAGTGGCGCGCCAGCCCCTCCCGGATCAGGCACAACGCCATCGCGGACGTGGGCGCGTACCCGGCACCGTCCCGCCGGAAGATCTCGCCCAGCAAGCCCTCCGACGCGAGCGCCTCGAGCAACGCCAGGTTGACCTCACCGGGCTTGCCGGCCGCGGCGATGGGCGACAGCGTGCGGGCGACCGACTCGGCGCGCTCCAGCAGGCTCATGCCGGAATCACCGCCGTCCCGACCAGCTCGACCTTCGCCGCGTCGTCGAACAGCGCGGCCACGCCGAGCAGCGCGACCGCGGGGTAGTGGCGGCCGAAGTGCTTGCGCCACAACGGACCCAGCTCCCGCAGCGCCGACCGGTACTCGGCCACCGACGTCGTGTAGATGATCAGCGACACCAGCTGGTCCGGCGCCGAGCCGGCCGCGGCCAGCGCGGTGGCGACGTTCCCGGCGGCGACGTCGAACTGCTCCACGATGGTCGATCCGACGATCGCGCCGTCCGGGCCCTGCGCGGTCTGCCCACCCAGGTACACCGTCCGGCCGGGGGTGGCCACCACGGCGTGCGCGAACCCGACGGGCTCGGCGAGCCCCGCCGCGGTGACGATCTCGTGTGGACTCACTGGCCCCTCCACTGTGGACGGCGGCCGGCGGACCACGCGGCGTAGAACTCGGCGTGGTCGTCGGTTTTCATCAGCAGCGCCTGGGTCATCGCCTCGAGCTCGATGGCGCTGCCCAGGTCCATGTCCAGCTCGCGGGTGAGCAGCACCTTCGTGGTCGAGTACGCGAGCGCCGGCCCGTCCGCGAGCCGCCGCGCCAGCGCCTCGGTCGCGGCGGCCAGCTCGTCGTCGGGCACCACGGACGTGGCCAGGCCGATCCGGTCCGCGTGCGCCGCGTCGACCTTGTCGCCGAGGATCAGCAGCTCGGTGGCCCGGCCGAGCCCGACCAGCCGCGGCAGCAGGTACGCCGAGCCCATGTCCGCGCCGGCCAGGCCGACCTTGGTGAACAGGAACGCGAATGACGCCGACGACGCCAGCAGCCGGAAGTCGCTCGCCAGCGCGATCACCGAGCCGGCGCCGGCCGCGATGCCGTTGACCGACGCGATCACCGGGAGCGGGCACTCCCGCAGTGCCTTCACCACCGCGCCCGTCATCCGGGTGAACTCCAGCAGCTGCGCGGGCGCCATCTTCTGCAGCTCGCCGATGATCTCCTCGACGTCGCCGCCGGAGCAGAACCCGCGACCCCGGCCGGCCAGCACGACCACCCGCACGTCACCGCGGTGCGGCAGCTCGGCGAGGATGTCCCGCAGGTCGGCGTAGACGTCGAAGGTGAGCGCGTTCAGCTTGTCCGGCCGGGCGAACGTCACCGTGGCGACCCCGTCGGCGACCGCGAAGTCGAAGTGCTTCCAGTCCTCGGTGAAACCCGGCGACGCCCTGAATGGGCTCATGCTTGGATCCCTCCTCCGTCCAGGACGATCGTCTGGCCGTTGATCGCGCCCGCCTCCGGTGCGGCGAGGAACGCGACGGCGAACGCGACCTCCTCGGGTTCGAGCAGCCGGCCGAGCGGTGCCATCGCCGCGAGCGACGCCTCGCTGTCCTCTTCGGACCGTCCGGTCCGCTCGACGATCCGCGCCACGGAGCGGGCGGTCATGTCGGTGCGCACGAACGTGGGGCAGACGGCGTTCGCGGTGACACCGGTGCCCGCGACCTCGGCGGCGACCGTGCGCATCAGGCCGACGGCCGCGTGCTTGGACGCGGTGTACCCGGCGGTGTAGGGCCGGCCGACGTGCGCGGCGGTGGAGGCGACCGTGACGATCCGGCCGCGATCCCGTTCCCGCATGCCGGGCAGCACGGCCCGCGTGCAGAGGAACGCGCCGGTCGCGTTCACCTCCAGCTGCGCGCGCCAGTCGTCCACCGTGGTCCGGTGCACCGGCGCGCTCGTGGCGATGCCGGCGTTGTTCACCAGCACGTCGACCTCGATCGAGACGAGCACGTCGGCCACCGCGTCCTCGTTGGTGACGTCGAGGTCCACGTGGTTGAGCGCCACGACCCGGTCGCCGCTGTCGGTGAACCGCTGGGCGATCGCCGCGCCGATTCCCTTGGTGCCGCCGGTGATGACGACGAGGCGGCTCATGACAGCGTCCGCAACGCGCGCCGGTCGAGCTTGCCGTTGCTGGTGCGCGGCAGCTCGGCGACGAACACGATCTCGTGTGGACGTTTGTGCCCGGACAGCCGCGCGCCGACGTACTCGCGGAGCTCGGCGGCGGAGCCGTCGATCCCGTCGCGCAGCACCACGTAGGCGCGGGTGCGGACCAGCCCGTCGGACTCCTGCCCGACCACCCCACACTCGACGACGTCCGGGTGGCCGATCAGGCAGTGCTCGATCTCGCTCGGCGCCACCCAGATCCCGCCGACCTTCAGCAGGTCGTCGGCGCGGCCGTGGTAGGTGAAGAACCCGTCGACGTCCCGGCTGAACAGGTCTCCCGTGTGGACGGTGTCGCCGCGGAAGGTGGCCGCCGACTTCTCCGGGTCCTGCCAGTATTCCTTCGCGACCGTCCCGCCGGTGACCTCCAGCGTGCCGATCTCGCCGTCCGGCACCTCGGCGCCGTCGTCGCCGACCGCCCGGGCGGTGTAGCCGGGGACCGCCTGCCCGCAGCTGCCCTGGCGGGCCGCGCCGGGCCGGTTGGAGATGTAGATGTGGTAGGCCTCCGACGAGCCGATGCCATCCACGACCTCGACGCCGAACGCGGCGTCCCACTTGCGGTGCAGCTCGGCCGGCAGCGCCTCGCCGGCCGAGGTGCACAGGCGCAGGCAGCTGAGGTCCTGTGTGGACGCTTCGGGGTGGGCGACCATCGCGCTCATCATCGTCGGCACGTTGACCAGGATCGTCGGCCGGTCCCGGGCGATCAACCCGAAGATCCGCTCGGCGGTCGTGCGCTCGGGGAACGCGATGCCGGCGCCCCCGACGCCGAACGGGTAGAGCGCGGCGAGGTCGCGGGCGTAGCCGAAGAACAGCTTGGGAACCGGCAGGACGATGTCGGTCGGGCCGAGGTCGAGCACGCCGCGTGCGTAGCCGTCGTGGCTGAGCACCGGGCTCGCGGCGGTGTGCACGCACGCCTTGGGCGCGCCGGTACTGCCGGTGGTGAACTTCCAGATCGCGACGTCGTCCTTTGTGGTCGGCGCGGTGTCCACTGTGTCTGGTGCCTGGCCGGCGAGCGTGGCGAGGTCGTGCTCGCCGGCGCGGAGGGCGGCCTCGCCGACGACCAGCAGCCGGTGCTTCGCGGTGGCGGCCTCGCGCATCCGGTCCAGCGTCACCGGATCGACCACGACGACCTCGGCGCCGGTGTAGTCGAGGAAGTAGCGGTAGTCCTTGGCCGGCAGGAACGTGTAGACCTCGGCGGTGACCGCGCCGATCTTCTGCGCCGCGTACCAGGTGGCGACGAACTCGACGCCGTCGGACAGCGCCAGCAGCACCCGGTCGCCGCGCCGCACGCCCAGCTCGAGCAGGACGTTGGCGATGCGGTTCACCCGCGCGGCGAGCTCGGCGTAGGTGGTGGGGCCGGTCGCGGTGAGCAGCGCGGTCCGGGCGCCGCGGCCCTCGGCGAGGTTGCGGTCGACGAAGTAGTCGGCGAGGTTGAGCCGCTCGGGGAGGTCCTCGTACCGCATCAGCCGCGCCCCACTTCCCGGATCAGCTCGACGAGCAGGTCGGTCAGGGTGTCGAAAGTGGACGTTCCCTCGGCGGCGGTGGCGCCGGCCGGGGCGCCGCAGTAGGCGCGGTCCATGCCCATCTCGACGAAGTCCGTGCGCCCGGCGGACATGGCCGCGGGCAGGTCGACGGTCACCGGCGGCAGCTCGCGCATCGCGGTCGTGTCGACGAGGTCGGGGCGGTCGGCGAGCACCAGCGAGGTCTCGTACTGGCCGGCGTGGCAGGAGCCGGACCGGAACTCGTCGGTCAGCCGGGCCACGTTGGCGCGCCGGAGCAGGTCGAGATACGCGACCCCGGCTTCCGCGGTGGCGGCGCGCAGGGCGGTGACGTGGGCGGGCTCGAAGTGGTTGTTCACCACGACGATCCGCTCGAACCCCTGCCCGGCGAGCGCCCGGCAGACGTCGACGACCAGCGCGCGCAGGGTGTCCGGGCGGATCGAGACGGCGCCGGGGAAGGCGGCCCCGAAGTCTGTGACGCCGTAGTTGAGCGCGGGCAGGACGAGGACCTCCAGGTCGGGGTCGCCGGCGAGCCGGTCCGCGGCCCGCGCGCACATGCCGGTGGAGATGAGCCGGTCGGTGCCGAGCGGGGCATGCGGCCCGTGCGGCTCGACCGCGCCGACGGGCAGGAGGAGCACGGGGGCGCGCGGCCCGGCGAGGAGCGCGGCGACCTGGGGGGAGGTGAGGTGGCTGAAGGCGGTCATGACACCGCCTCCAGGGGTGTCGGCGGTGGCTCGAACACGCACAGGTCCGCCCGGCCCGCGGCGACGATCGTGTTCAGCTCGTCCGGGGTGGTCAGGTAGCCGCCGACCAGCGTGGGCACGTCGGCCTCGTTGCGGATGCGGTCCGACAGCGTCGTCAGGTAGCCGCGGCGGTACTCCGGCCGCGCGCTCGCCGTCGTCTGCCCGGCCCGCACGTGCACCAGGTCCACCCCGTGCGCCGCCATCGCGCGCGCGTGCTCGATGCCGTCCTCGATCGTCAGGCCGCCGGGGGCCCAGTCGGTCGCCGTGAGGCGCACGGTCAGCAGCTTCGGCCACACCGCACGCACCGCGTCCACAACGGACAGCGGGAACCGCGGCCGGTCCGTGCCGTGCTCGTCGGACCGGCGGTTCGTCAGCGGCGACAGGAAGCTCGCCAGCAGGTACCCGTCCGCCAGATCGAGCTCCAGCGCGTCGAACCCGGCCGCCAGCGCCCGCGAGGCCGCCGCGACGAAGTCGGACCGCACCCGGGACATGTCGGCCGAAGTCAGCTCCCGCGGCACCGAACCGAACGGCGCGTACCGCAGCGGCGACGCCGACAACAGCGGCCACCCGTCCCGCAGCGCGACGTCCACACCGGACTCCCGCACCGCGCCACGCCGGCCGGCGTGGCCGAGCCGCACGCCCACCAGCGCCCCGGCGTCGTGCACCTTGTCCACCACCGGCGCCCACGACTCGTCGAGGACCGGGCACGACCGCGTGGTCCGCCCGTCATCGCTCACCGCCACGAACCCCGTCAGCACGAGGCCGGCGCCGGCACGGGCCGCGTCCGCCAGGTCACCACCCGCGCGCACCACCCGGTTCCGCACGGTCAGCCCACCGATCCGCAGCGGCGCGAACATCGGGGGAGCGGCCACCGCACCCGGCGGGACCGCGGAACCGGCGGCGGCGAACCACGCGTCCAGCACCCGGATGAGCTGCGGGTCGCGCTGGGTGAGGTTCGCGTGGCTGATCCGCCCGCTTCGGGTGAGGAGGTTGAACGCGAACTGGATCGGCTCGAGCCCGGTGTAGTGCCCGACCCGGCCGAAGTACGCCGCGCTGTCCCCGGCGGCCTGCTGGAACCGCTCGACCACCGGCTGCCGCTCGAGCTCGTAGTCCACCAGCGCCTGCTCGACGCTGCCCGGGTGCCGCACGAAGCTGTTGGCCAGCGCGATCGCGTCCTCCATCGCGAGCTTCGTGCCCGAGCCGATCGAGAAGTGCGCGGTGTGCGCCGAGTCGCCGACCAGCACCACGTTGCCGTCGTGCCAGTCGGCGTTGCGCACCAAGGGAAAGTCCAGCCAGACCGACCGGTTCGACATCAGCCGGTGACCGTCCAGATCGGACGCGAACAACGCCGAGCAGAACTCGATGCTCTCCTTCTCCGACATCGCGTCCAGCCCGGCACGCCGCCAGGTCCGCTCGGTCGTCTCCACGATGAACGTGCTGGTGTGCTCGTCGAACGGGTACGCGTGCACCTGGAACAGTCCGTGCTCGGTCTCCTTGAAGATGAACGTGAACGCGTCCAGCACGAGGTCCGTGCCGAACCACACGTACTTGCACCCCTGCGGCTCCGACGACGTCCCGAACGCGCCGGACCGCCGCAGCGTGCTGTTGGCCCCGTCCGCCGCCACCACCAGGTCCGCTGGCTCCACAGTGGACACCTCGACGCCGAACCGCAGGTCGACGCCGAGGGCACGGGCGCGGCGCTGCAGGATGTCCAGCAGGTGCGTCCGCTTGATCGCGGAGAACGTGTGCCCGGTCGAGCGCAGCGTCTGCCCGCGGTACCGGATGTCGATCGAGGTCCACCGGGCGAACGAGTCGGTGATCTCCAGGTAGGTCGCGTAGTCCGCGTCCCGCAGTGCGCCCAGCGTCTCCTCGGAGAACACCACGCCCCAGCCGAACGTCGCGTCCGCGGCGTTGCGCTCCAGGACGGTGACCTCGTGGCCCGGGTCCGCCTTCTTCAGCAGGATCGCCAGGTACAACCCCGACGGCCCGGCGCCCACCACGGTGACGCGCACTACGCCAGCACCTCGGCCAGCCGCTCGAGGTCGTCGAGGTCGCCGGCCGTGGGGTAGAGGATCAGCTCGTCGCAGCCCTCCGCCTCGTAGCCGCGCACGAAGTCCTTCACCGCACGCGCCGACGTGAGGTTGCCGGCCGCGATCTTCTCCGCGAACGGGCCGGTGAACGCGTAGTAGTCACGCAGGTAGGCACATCCCCGATCGGGCTCCCCGAGAGCGAAGTAGCCCTGCCCCCACAGCGCCGGCTCGCCCGGCCGCTCCAGGTCCCGCCACGCGGCCCGGGCCCGGGTCGCCGCCGAGCCGAACGCCCGCGGCGGGCCGCCGCCGTGCGCGTAGCCGTCGGCGTAGCGGGCCATCCGCGCGAACGCGGCCCCGCTCGACCCGCCGACCAGCAGCTCGATCGGCGGCCGCGCCGGGCCGATGCCCGAGTCGTCGAGCCGGCCACGCAGGTAGGCGAGCTGCTCGGACAGCGCCGCGCCGCGCGTGCGCCGGTCCACCCCGGCCGCCTCGTAGTCGTCGCGCCGGGCGCCGACGCCGAGGCCGAGGGTGAACCGTCCGTCCGAGAGCGCGTCGACGGACACCGCCTGCTTGGCCAGCATCGCCGGACCGCGCAGCGGGCCGATCGCGATGTTGGTGGCCAGCCGCACCCGCTCGGTGACCGCGGCCGCCGCGGCCAGCGCGGCGAACGGCTCGATGCTGTCGTAGACCAGCCGGTCCAGCACCGCGACCGTGGCGAACGGGCCCGCGTCCGCCCGCCGGGCCCACTCCACGAGCAGCGCCCCGGACGTTCCCGGAATCGTGTTGGGGAGCCCGATGCCGACCTTCACCGGAAACACATTACGGTTGACCGCGCTGAGGCGTCAACTATGCTCGCGGGCATGGTCAACGTGCTGCGCGGGTTCGAACCGGCCCCGCAGGATCTCGTGCTGAGCCTGCTCGGCGCCCACCACGTCCCGCGCGAGCACGGTGCGGTGTGGTCGGGCGGGCTGGTGCGGCTGCTCGAGGAGTTCGGCTTCTCCGCCGGCGCCGCCCGGGTGGCGCTGAACCGCCTGGTCGGGCGCGGGCTCCTGGACAGGAGCAAGGACGGCCGGCACGTGCACTACGCGCTGACCCCGCGCACGGTCGCGGTGCTCGCCGAGGGCGACCGCCGGATCTTCACGCTCGGCGAGTTCCCCCGCGAGGAGACCACGTGGACCGTGCTGTGGCACTCGATCCCGGAGGACCGCAGGCTCGCCCGCACCCGGCTGGTGCGCCGGCTCCGCTTCCTCGGCTTCGGCTCCGTGCAGGACGGGACCTGGCTCGCCCCGCACGACCGCGAGGACGAGGTCGCGGCGCTGCTGGCCGAGCTCGACGTCACCGCGCACGCCGGCGTCCTGCTCGGCCGGCCCGCGACCGCGATCGACTTCGCGACCTTCGTCGCCCGCGTGTGGGACCTCGACGACCTCGCCGAGCGGTACCGCGCGTTCGTCGAGAACTTCCGCGGCCGCGAGGTCGCCGACGACCGGCAGGCGCTGCTGCTGCGCACCCGGCTCGTCCACACGTTCCGGGAGTTCCCCTTCCTCGACCCGGAGCTGCCGGCGGACCTGGTGCCCGCACCGACGCACAGGGCGGAGGCCCTCCGGCTGTTCCACGATCTGTACCCGGCACTGGCGCCGGCGGCCCAGCGCTACTTCGATGAGGTGACCATGCCATGACCGACCAGCAAGCCAGTGGCAAGTCCGCGGCCCTGACCTACACCTCCTACCTCGCCTTGGACGAGATCCTCGCCGCCCAGCGGCCGCGCTCCGACGAGCACGACGAGATGCTGTTCATCGTCATCCACCAGGTGTACGAGCTGTGGTTCAAGCAGCTGCTGCACGAGCTCGACCTCCTGCAGCGCAAGCTGGCGAAGGTCGACACCGCCCACTCGGTCCGGACGCTGCGCCGGGCGCTGACCATCCTCAAGGTCGTGGTCGCGCAGATCGACGTGCTCGAGACCATGACCCCGCGCCAGTTCACGAGCTTCCGGGAGCGGCTGGACGCGGCGAGCGGGTTCCAGTCCGGGCAGTTCCGCGAGCTCGAGGCCGTGCTCGGCCGGCGCGACGGCCGGATGCTCAAGCCCTACGCCGAGGGCAGCACCGCGCACGACCGGATCACCGCGGCGATGTCGCGCCCGTCGCTGTTCGATTCGTTCCTGGCCTACCTCGCCGGCAGCGGCTACGACATCTCCGCCACCCACCTGAACCGGGACGTGGGCGAGCAGTGGGAGGCCGCCGACGACGTCCGGCAGGTGCTGGCGCAGGTCTACCGCGACGACGCCGGACCGTCCACTGTGGCCGATCTGCTCGTGGACCTGGACGAGGGCATGCAGGAGTGGCGCTACCGGCACGTGAAGATGGTCGAGCGGACCATCGGCAGCAAGGCCGGCACCGGCGGCTCGGCGGGCGCGGAGTACCTGCGCTCGACGCTGTTCCACTCGGTGTTCCCCGACCTGTGGGCCGTGCGGAGCGATCTGTGACCACAGTGGACTCTCTGCGCCGGTCGCCGAACGCGCTGGCCCACCACTACGGCCGGTTCGACGTGGCCAACCGGCTGCTGCTCACCGGGCACTCGCACCAGGCGTGGCCGGATGTCGCGCTGCACGGCCAGATCGAGGCGTTCACCGACGCCGCCGCGGCCGTCGACCAGAAGTGGGACCTGGCGTTCGCGAAGGCCGACGCCGTGCGGGCCGGGTTCCGCGCGCTGCTGGACGATCCCGACGGGGACCTCGCGCTCGGCGCGTCCACCCACGACCTCGTGATCCGCTTCCTGTCCGGTGTGGACCTTCCGCGCCGGCCGCGGCTGGTCACGTCGGACGGGGAGTTTCACACGCTGCGCCGCCAGCTCGCCCGGCTGGCCGAGGAGGGCGTCGAGGTCGTGCGGGTGCCCGCCTCGCCGGTCTCCTCGCTCGCCGAGCGGCTGGCCGCGGCGATCGACGGGCGGACGGCCGCGGTGCTGGTGTCGTCGGTGCTGTTCCAGACCTCGCGGATCGTGCCGGACCTCGGCGCGCTGGCCGCGGCGTGTGAGCGCGGGGGAGTGGAGCTGCTCGTCGACGCCTACCACGCGCTCGGCGTGGTGCCGTTCTCCGTGCGCGCGCAAGGGCTCGGGTCCGCGTGGGTCACCGGCGGCGGCTACAAGTACCTCCAGCTCGGCGAGGGCAACTGCTTCCTGCGCCTGCCCCCGCACGCCGCCTCGCTGCGGCCGGTGGTGACCGGGTGGTTCGCCGAGTTCGACGAGCTCGCCGCGAAGGCGTCCGGCCTGGTCGGCTACGCGCCCGGCGGCTCGCGGTTCGCCGGCTCCACCTACGACCCGACGAGCCACTACCGGGCCGCGCGGGTGCTCGAGTTCTTCGCCGCCCAAGGGCTGACGCCCGCGTTCCTGCGGGAGGTGTCGCAGCACCAGACCGGCCTGCTGGTCTCGCTGTTCGACGCGCTCGACGCGCCGCCGAAGGTCATCTCGCTGGACCGGTCCGCGCCGCGCTCGGCCTACGGCGGGTTCGTGGCGTTCGCGTCGCCGCGGGCCGGTGAGCTGCAACGCAAGCTCGCCGAGCGTGGCGTGCTCACCGACAGCCGGGGCAACCATCTGCGGTTCGGCCCCGCGCCGTACCTGTCGGACGAGCAGCTGGCGACGGCGATCGCCACGCTCGGCGAGCTGCTGTGACTCAGCCGACGACGACCTTGCCGGTGTCCGCGAGCCTGGCCGCGCTGCGGTAGTTGCTCTGCACCCCGGAGATCTCGGCCGCGTTGGGGTTCGGGTTGGTGCAGGACACGCCCGCCGAGCTGCCCGACATCAGGCTGGAGCACGGCCCCGGCTTGCGGTCGGGCAGGCCGAGGGTGTGGCCGAACTCGTGCGCGGCGATGCGGACCACGGCGTAGCCGTCGTTGACCGCCTGCCGGCCCATCCAGACCGTGCCGCTGCCGCCGGGACGGACCGGGCCGAGCGTCGCGCGGGGCCAGCCGTCGTCGGCGATGACCGTGACGTCGGCGCGGGTGCCGGGCGCCGCGCGCACGATCCGCACGTTCGTCACGGAGCTGTTCCAGATGGCCACGCCTTGCGCGACCGCGTCGACGAACTCCGCGGCGCGACTGTCGTTGTAGGTGATGGTCACCGCGGTGATGCCGACATCCGCACTGGCCCTCGGCGTCGTGCTGGTCGTGGTCCCGACCAGCGTCAGCGCCAGGGCGAGCAGGGTGATCACTGTGCGTCTGAGCATCGTTACCTCCTGTCATGTGTCGTTTCGGATGCTAGGGCCCAGGTCGCGGCGCCCGGATCCGCTGTTAGTGGGGAGATCCGACGTCACCAGTTGCCAGCTGCGGCCTGATCGCCCGGGGCGGGAGGACACCAGGCACAATGGAGATGGGCAGGTCGGACCTGAGGAGGCACCGCGGTGGTTGAGGGCGAGCTGCGTGGCGTGATCGCGCTGGACGGCCCGTCGGGAACCGGGAAGTCCACGGTGGCGCGCCGGTTGGCCACCATCCTGGGTGCCGGCTATCTGGACACGGGTGCGATGTTCCGCACCGTCACGCTCGCCGTGCTGCGGGCGGGTGTCGACCCCACCGACGAGGACGCCGTGGCGCGCGTCGCGGAGGGCGTCGACCTGCGGATCAGCACCGACCCGGTACACCAGGAGGTCCTGCTCGGCGACGAGAACGTGGGCGCGGAGATCCGCGGCCCGGCGGTCACGCTCGCCGTGTCGGCGGTCTCGGCGGTGCCGCGGGTGCGGGAACTGCTCAAGCAGCACCAGTGGCGGCTCATCGACGAGGTGTCCTCCTCCTGCGGCGGGATCGTGGTCGAGGGTCGCGACATCGGCACGGCCATCGCGCCGGACGCCGCGCTCAAGGTCTTCCTCACCGCGTCCTCCGACGCCCGGGCCGCGCGGCGCACCCGCCAGGACGCGGCCGAGGGCCGGGTGTCCACGTTGGACGCCACGAAGCAGGACGTCGAGCGGCGGGACAAGCTGGACTCCGGCCGCGTGGCGTCGCCGCTGCAGCCGGCCGACGACGCGGTCTGGCTGGACACCACGCACCTGGACGTCGCCGGGGTGCTGGACCAGATCCTGGCCATTGTGGACGAGCGTGACCTGCGCGGGGTGGCTGCCGGCCCTGGCCGGTGGTGAGGTCTGGTGTTGCCCGAGGACGCCCGGCCGGGCCTGCATGACCTTGCCCGGTGGATCGCGCGGTGGGTGTACCGACCGGCGTACAGGATCCGCGTGCGGGGCGTGTCGAACGTGCCGCGTACCGGCCCGGTCGTGCTCGTCGCGAACCACAGCACGTTGATCGAGCCGGGGGTCATCTTCGGAATGCTGCCGCGCCGGTCGGTGTTCCTGGTGAAGAGTGAGCTCGCCCGCGGCGCGCTCGGCTGGGGTCTCACGCGGATCGGTCAGCTGATGGTGCGTCGCGGCGAGGCCGACCGGGCGGCGCTGATGGAGGCCGTGCGGATCCTGCGTGACGGCGGCCTGCTCGGCGTTTTTCCCGAGGGCACAAGGGGATCGGGTGACGTGGCGCGGGCCGAGCAGGGGGCGGCGTGGCTCGTCCGGACCACCGACGCGGTGGTGCTGCCGGTGGCGACGCGCGGCACGCTGCGGCCACCGGGGAGCCGCCGGCGGTTCCGGCCTAAGCTGGACGTTCTGGTCGGCGAGCCGTTTCGCCTGACCGTCCAACGGGGACGGTCCGGCCTCGGCGAGGCGACCGAGGAGATTCGGCGGCGCCTGGCTGAGCTCGTGCGTGAGTTGGATGAGCAGCGCGCTGCCGCTGTGCGATGAGAAATGACGGACATGACTGAGCTGGATGGCACCTGGGCCGAGGAGTCCGACTGGACTGCGATCGACGAGGAGTTCGGCCACCCCGATGAGGACGGTGGGCAGCCGCCGCAGCCGGTTCTCGCGGTGGTCGGGCGGCCGAACGTGGGCAAGTCGACCCTGGTGAACCGCATCATCGGCCGCCGCGAGGCGGTCGTGCAGGACAAGCCCGGCGTCACCCGCGACCGCGTGGCGTACGACGCGCTGTGGAGCGGCCGCCGGTTCACCGTTGTGGACACGGGCGGCTGGGACCCGAAGGCCGAGGGGCTGCAGGCGTCGGTCACCGAACAGGCCGAGCTGGCGATGATGACCGCCGACGCCGTCCTGCTGGTCGTCGACGCCACGGTCGGCGCCACCACCACGGACGAGGCGGCCGCGCGGGTCCTCCGCCGGTCGAAGAAGCCGGTCCTGCTGGCCGCCAACAAGGTCGACGACGACCGCCTGCTCGCTGACACGGCGTCCCTCTGGTCCCTGGGCCTGGGCGAGCCGCACCCGGTGTCGGCGCTGCACGGCCGCAACTCCGGCGACCTGCTCGATGCGGTGTTGCACGCGCTCCCCGAGACCCCCCGCGAATCGTTCGGCGAGTCCCGAGGTCCCCGCCGGGTAGCGCTGGTCGGCAAGCCGAACGTGGGCAAGTCGTCGCTGCTCAACCGCTTGACCGGCGAGAACAGGGCGGTAGTGGACGCGGTAGCCGGCACGACGGTCGACCCGGTCGACTCCCTGGTCGAGCTCGATGGTGAGACCTGGCAGTTCGTCGACACGGCGGGCCTGCGCAAACGCGTGAAGACGGCCTCCGGGATGGAGTACTACGCGTCGCTACGCACCCGGGCCGCCATCGAGTCGGCCGAGGTCGCGATCGTGTTGCTGGACGCGTCCGAGCCGATCACCGAGCAGGACCTCCGAGTGCTGACGATGGTGGTCGACGCGGGCCGCGCCTGTGTCCTGGCCTTCAACAAGTGGGACCTGGTGGACGAGGACCGCCGCCACCAACTGACCCGCGAGCTCGATCGGGGCCTGGTCCGCCTCCCCTGGGCGGAGCGCATCAACGTGTCGGCCCTCACCGGCCGCTCGGTCCGCAAGCTCGCGCCGGCGCTCCGGACGGCCCTCGCCTCCTGGGACCAGCGCGTGTCCACGGGCCAGCTGAACTCCTGGCTGGCCGACCTCATAGCCGCCACCCCACCCCCCGTCCGCAGCGGCAAGCAACCGAAGATCCTGTTCGCGACGCAGGCCCAGACCCGCCCCCCCACGCTGATCCTCTTCACGAGCGGCTTCCTGGAGGCCGGCTACCGCCGCTTCATCGAGAGGCGCTTCCGAGAGCAGTTCGGCTTCGTGGGCACCCCGATCCGCATCTCGGTCCGCGTGAGGGAGAAGCGCCCCCGCAAGAGCTGACCGGGAGGCTGCGCTAAGCTGTCCGGGCATCCAGCGGTTGGGGATGTGGCCGGGCTGTGGCGCAGTTTGGTAGCGCACTTGACTGGGGGTCAAGGGGTCGCAGGTTCGAATCCTGTCAGCCCGACCAACGAGAAGGGCCGTCTACGCAGGTAGGCGGCCCTTTCGGCGCCCTTGACAGACCCCTTCGGACAAGATCGACAACTGGCCAAATCCACATCTTGTCCACATGAGGTTCAGAGCTGGGTTGGCTGATCTGCTGTTGCGGGCACGGGTGATCGCGATCGGTTCACGAACGGGGACAAACGTTCGCGCCGGCGACCGGGAGCGTAAGGGGTCGATCGCAAAGTCCCGGGCCGAGAGGTTCCAGCAGCCGCTTCGGCGCCCAGAACGCGGGGGCCAGCACAGGCCACCATGTAGCTTGAGTTCGGCCGGACCGACGTCGGCCCGGCACTCGCGGCAACAGTTTGCAGTCAAGGTCGCTGCCTCGTCCGCCTCGGTGGACTCGGTAGGTGCCTCCCATAGTGTGCGGTCGACACCGGATGAGCCGCGGTCGACACGGAGGCGCGTAGCCGGTCCCAACTCTGGTGGGATCGCCGATGCGCGATGATCCGCCACCCCATGGGCCGATCGTCGACCCGCTGGCCTCATCGTGGCTGGTACTGGACATCTTGGTCGCCTGACATCGCATGTGCCCAAGGACGCGCGGCCTGGTTAGGCGGCGTCCTGGAGGGCTTTGCGCCGGTTGCGATCCAGCGCGGAGGCAACTTCGTCGAGGCGGTCAGGGAAGAGGTGGCCGTAGATGTCGAGAGTCATGGACGCGTCTTTGTGACCGAGCATGGTCTGGATGACCTTGACGTCGGCGCCGGCCGCGATCGCGAGGGAGGCGGCGGTGTGGCGGAGCTTGTGCGGGGTGAGGCCGGGGAGGTTGAACCCGGCGGCGGTGATGGCGGGGTTGAACTCGCGGGTGCGCCAGTTGTTGGCTCGCAGTGATTGGCCGCGGCGGGTGAGGAACAGCAGGTCGTCGTCATCTCGGCCGGCGATGAGCGCTGCCAACTCGGGGCACAGAAACTCGGGGATGGGGACAGTGCGGGGTTTGCCGTTCTTGGGGAGTCCTTCGTGCTGGACACCGCCGAGCTCGTAGAAAGTGCCGGCTACG
>NZ_DASWSJ010000011.1:0-2216 GCF_036402745.1 Actinophytocola sp.
GGGGTGCCACGGCGCACCGCGATCTCGATCCGCGACCTCGATCCACCGGTCACTGGTTGGCCGCCCGGACCAGCCCGGACTCGTAGGCCGCGATCACGAGCTGGGCCCGGTCCCGGGCGGCCAGCTTGGTCAGCAGCCTGCTCACGTAGGTCTTCGCCGTGAGGGGGCTGATCACCAGCCGCTCGGCCAGCTCGCCGTTGTTCAGCCCGCGACCGATGAGCGTCAGGACCTCGCGCTCGCGGTCGGTCAGCATCGTCAGGCCCGCCGGCGCGGGGGCGGCCGGGTCGGGCTGGTGCAGCACCCGCTCGATCAGCGCCTGCGTGGCGCCGGGGGACAGCAGGGCCTCCCCACCCGCGACCGTGCGGATCGCGGCCAGCAGGTTGGCCGGTTTCGTGTCCTTCACCAGGAACCCGCTGGCCCCCGCCCGCAGCGCGGCCACCACGTTCTGGTCGCTCTCGAACGTGGTGAGGATCAGCACCCGCACCCCGGCCAGGTCCTCGTCGGCCGCGATGGTGGCGGTCGCCGCGATCCCGTCGACCCCGGGCATCCGGATGTCCATCACCACCACGTCGGCCTGGCTCGAGCGGGCGAGCCGGACCGCCTCGGCGCCGTCCGCGGCCTCGCCGACCACCTCCATGTCCGGCGCCGACCGCACGAGCATCGCGAACGCGCTCCGCACGAGCCCCTGGTCGTCGGCGAGCACCACCCGGATCATCGCGCCACCCCCGTCGGCACGGTCACCGCGACCCGGAACCCACCCGCCGGCCCGTTGCCGGTGTCGAGCCGGCCGCCCACCGCGTGCGCGCGCTCGGTCATGCCCACGATGCCGTACCCCCCGCCCGTCCCGTCCGCACCGCGGCCGTCGTCGGTGACCTCCAGCCGCACGTCGTCGGTCCCGTACTCCAGCAGCACCCTGGCCTGCCGCGCCTGCGCGTGCTTCACCACGTTGGTCAGCGCCTCCTGCGCGATCCGGTACAGCGTCACCTCGACGGCCGTCGACAGCGCCCGGCGCGTGCCCCGCACCGCCACGTCGACCTCGACCCCGACCGCACCGGTGACCGACGCGAGCTCGGCAAGGCCGTCGAGGTCCGGGGTCGGCTGCCGGTCGCCGTCGGCTTCGGTGCCACGCAACACGTCCAGCGTGGTCCGCAGCTCCGCCAGCACCCCGCTGCTCGCGTCCGCCACCGTGTGCAGCGACTGCTTGATCGGCGCGAGCGTCGGGTCGTCCGGGCGCTCGTCGAGCAGGTGCGCGGCCACGCCGGCATGCGAGTTGATCACGACGATGTGGTGCGCCAGCACGTCGTGCAGGTCGCGCGCGATGCGCAGCCGCTCCTCGGCGACCCGCCGCTCGGTGGCCTCCGCCATGAACGCGCGGTGGATGCGCACCGCCTGCCCGGTGACCGCGGCCACCACGAACCACCCGAGCGGGCTGATCACCTCGGCCCCGGGCGGGCGGTCGTGGGTCTGCCCGACGGTCACCAGCACCACGAGCGACACGATTGCGACCAGGACCAGCGTCGACACCCGCGAGGTGCTGACCGACACCGTGTAGATCAGCACGACCGCCACCGGCAGCAACGCCTCGTGCGCGTAGCCGTTCGCGTGGTAGACGACCTCCACCGCCACGCACGCCAGCAGCGCGGCCACCGGGTATCGCCGCCGCACCAGCACCGGCAGCGTGGCCAGGACGACCAGCACGATCCCGAACGCGTCGACCGGCCTGCCGTCGATCCACTGCGGCGGCAGGACGAGGACGGCGAACAGCGTCACCACCAGCAACGCCGCGGTGAGCAGCACGTCCGACGTGCCGATCCCCAGCCTGCCCGCCGCCCTCATCGCTCAGCTCCGTCCAGCCGTGGCCGGCACCGGGTCCTCCGCCGGCCGCGCCGGAACCCGGCCCGGCCACCAGATCCACCGCCGCAGACCCACGACCATCGGCGCCACCAGTGCGGGCGCCACGAGCAGAGTCTGCAACAGAACCCCGACGGCGACCACCACACCGATCTCCACCATCGGCACGAACGGCAGCGAGGCGAGCACCGCGAACGTTGCCGCCAGCACCATGCCGGCCGACGCGATCACCGGCCCGGTCACCGCCACGGCCCGCCGGGTCGCGACCTCCGTGCCCAGCTCCTTGCGATCCTCAGCGATCCGCGCGACCAGGAAGATCGAATAGTCGACACCGAACGCGACCAGGAACACGAACACCAGCACCG
>NZ_DASWSJ010000012.1:0-59923 GCF_036402745.1 Actinophytocola sp.
TGCATGAGAGCTCCTCTGATCTCGTGCGCGGACCGGGTCCAGGCTAAGGCCTGTCTCGTAGATCATGTGAAGTCCCGCGCCGACCACCGGAACCTCAGGGGACCGTGACGACACCCAGCCACCACCCACCTCGACACCCACACCATTCGCCGGAACGCAACCCACACTTTAAATCCGGGGAGGCGGACCAGGTGAAGTCCCGCGCCGACCACCGGAACCTCAGGGGACCGTGACGGTACCCAGCCACCACCCACCTCGATACCCGCACATTCGCCGGGACGCAAGGCACACTTTAAATCCCGGGGAGGCGGACTAGCACGCGGGCCAAGTAGGCGTTGGTGAACTTGCCGGCCGGGTCGCGGTCCCGGCGCAGCTCCGCGAAGTCCGTCCACCGGGGATAGCGCGGGGCCAGGTCCGCGGCGGTGGCCGCGAAGCACTTGCCCCAGTGCGGGCGGGCGCCCAGCGGGAGCAGCGCGGCCTCGAGGTCGGGCAGGAGCGCGAACACGGCGGCGGGCTCCAGCCGCCAGGTGAAGTGGATCGCCACCGCGTCGTAGCCGCTCGCGCCGCTCAGCCACAGGTCGTCGGCGGCGACCGTGCGGACCTCGGTCACGTGCAGCAGGGGTGCCACGCGCTCGCCCATCGCCCGGACCCTGGTCAAGGCTTCGACCGCCGCCGGGCGGGGCACCAGGTACTCGCTCTGCAGCTCCTCGCCGCTGCTCGGCTTGTGGCCCATGCGGAAGTGCGGCAGGCGGTCCAGCCAGGGACCCGGCACCCCGAGCTGCTCGGTGACGGCCGCGGCGGGCTCGCCGTCGATCATGTGCACCGGCACGGGTGACGGTGGCGCGCCGAAGAGGTCCGCCGGCGGGGTCGTGCCGGTCGACTTCACCCAGACCTGCCAGGGGCCCACCCAGTTGGTGAACAAGCTCACGCTGTAGCCGCACGCCAGCACCGCGTCCAGGTCGGCGAGCACCGGTGCCCACGGGACGCGCGGGTAGACGTCCTGCCGCACGGCGAAGGTCGCCAGCACGTCGAGCGTCACCCGGACCACCACGCCGAGCGCCCCGAGCGCGACCACGCTTCCCGCGAACTCCGGGTCCTCGCGGGTGATCCGCCGCAGCTCACCGTCCGCGCCGACGAGCTCGAGCGCGGCCACCGACGTCGACAGGCACCCGTTGCCGACACCCGAGCCGTGCGTCCCGGTGGCAACCGCTCCGGCGACCGAGATGTGCGGCAGCGAGGCGAGGTTCGCCAGCGCCAGCCCCCGCTCCTCGAGCGCGGCGGCGAGCACCCCGTACCTGGTGCCCGCGGAGACCGTCACCGTCTCGCCGTCCACCACGACATCGGGCGGCAACCCCTCGAGCGACACGAGGACCCCGCCGGTGTCGGCGAGGTCGTTGAACGAGTGCCGCGACCCGAGCGCCCGAACCCGCGGATGGTCCACGACCGCCTGCTGCACACCGGCGACACTGGCCGGCCGCAGGATCTCGGCCGCCGAGTAGGTCAGGTTTCCCGCCCAGTTCCGTTCCACTCAGCGATCATGCACTACGCCGGCCAGGGTCGGGGGTCGCGGCGACGTGGAGGGCCGTGCGGATCACGCCCGTCGGGTCGCCCGGGTAGTCGACGGGCGGCCGCTGCGGCACGAGGACATCCGTGCCGAGCGCGCGGCCCAGCCGGACGACCACCTCGGCCCACCACGGAGTGTCCAGAGTGGACGGTCCGGCTACGCCGAGGCGGTCCTCCCCGGCGGTGACCACCGCGCGGACCGTGCCGCCCAGTGTGCGGGCCCGGGGGGCGACCGAGTTCTCTACGGCCAGCTCTCCGCGATCGCCGCGACCACGGCCGCCCGCCCGGCCGGGTCGGTGCGCGGGCCCGGGGCCAGCTCCAGGTGCAGGAACGGCGACCCGCGCCCGGCCGCGGCGATGCCCTGCACGTTGGTGGTCCCCTCCAACCGCCCGCACGTGCCGAGCCACCACCCGGCACACACCCGGAAACCCCGCGCCGCCAACGCATCCCGCGCGGCCACGTGCGCCGCGGTGGCCACGCCGCCGCTTGCCGACGTCACCGCGTCGAACGCCGGCAGGCTCGCCGCCGCGTAGCCGTGCAGCTGGACCTCCGGCGCCCGCGTGCCGAGCACCCCGGCCCATACGTGGAACATCGAGTCCGTCCGGTGCGCGACGTCGGCCGCGCCGCCGCCCGCGGTCCGGTGCGCGCCCGCCACCAGGAGCGCCGAGCCCGGCACCGCGTGGAACAGCTCCAGGCCCAGCCGCGCGGTCCGCCGGTCGGACCTGGGGTGCGGTACCTCGATCACCAGCGTCGGCCGGCCGGTCGGCAGCACCACCGCGCCCCACGCCCGCTCGGTGTCCACCTCGTCGGCGACGAGCGTGTACGGCCGCCCGGTCGTCTCGTCCACACCGGACGAGACCGTGAACCCGAGCGCTGCCAACGAGTCCGCCGGCGCGCCGGCGAGGACCGCCTCGAGCCCGAGGACCCCGGCGTCGAGCTCGGCGGGCAGCGGCGGCCGGTAGGCAGCGCCGGCCCGCATCGCGGTCAACCGCGCGGACAGCCACTCCCGCAGGCCGGCCCGTGCCGGCAGTCCCGTCGCCATCCGCCCAGTCTCGTCGCCCCCGGTCCGGTGCTACGCCGTAGGTTGGGGGTGTGGCTGGGTCCGATGTCGACGCGGTCGTGATCGGGGCCGGGCACAACGGCCTCGTTGCGGCCAACGTGCTGGCCGACGCCGGCTGGCGGGTGCTCGTCGCGGAGGCGGCCGAGGAGCCCGGCGGCGCGGTCCGCTCGGCCGAGATCACCGCGCCGGGCTACCTGAGCGACCTGTGCAGCGCGTTCTACCCGCTGGCCGCCGCGTCGCCGGCGCTGCTCGACCTGGGCCTCGAGCGGTACGGGCTGCGCTGGCGGCACGCGCCCGCGGTGCTCGCGCACGTCTTCCCGGACGGCCGGCACGTGAGCCTGTCGCGCGACCTCGACACGACGGCGGCCTCGGTGGCCACGTTCGCGCCGGAGGACGCCGACGCGTGGCGCGCGGAGTTCGCGTACTGGCAGCGGGTCCGCGACGACGTGCTCGACGCGATCCTGCGGCCGTTCCCCCCGGTGCGCGCGGGCGCGCGGCTGCTGCGCACGCTGGGTGCGGGGGAGGTCCTGCGGCTGGCCAGGATGCTGACGCTGCCGGCGCGCACGCTCGGCCGCGAGCGGTTCGCCGGGGACGGCGCGCGGGTGCTGCTCGCCGGCAACGCGCTGCACACCGACCTCGGGCCGGACAACGCGGGCAGCGGGGTGTTCGGCTGGCTGCTCACGATGCTCGGCCAGGAGGTCGGCTTCCCCGTGCCCGAGGGTGGCGCGGGAAAGATCACCGAGGCGCTGGTGCGCCGGCTGTCCGAACGGGACGGTCGGGTCGACTGCGGCCGGCCGGTCACGGAGGTGCTGGTGGCCGGCGGCCAGGCGGTCGGCGTGCGGGACGCGTCCGGGGTGGCGGTCCGGGCCCGCCGCGCGGTGCTCGCCGACGTGCCCGCCCCGCTGCTGTACCGCGACCTGGTCGGCGAGGCGAACCTGCCGGCGCGGCTGGTGGCCGACCTGGCCCGGTTCCACTGGGACGACGGCACGGTCAAGGTCGACTGGGCGCTGTCCGGCCCGATCCCGTGGACGGCGTCGCCGGTGGGCGCGGCCGGCACGGTCCACCTCGGCGCCGACCTCGACGGGCTGTCCGGGGTCGCCACCGACCTCGCGTGCGGCCGGGTGCCGCGCGCGCCGTTCCTGCTGCTGGGCCAGATGACGACGGCGGACCCGTCCCGCTCGCCGGCCGGCACCGAGGCGGTGTGGGCCTACACGCACGTGCCGCGCGGGGAGTCGTGGCCGGAGGCGCGGCTGCGGCGGCGGGCGGACCGGATCGAGCAGGTGATCGAGGCGCAGGCGCCGGGCTTCCGGGACCGGATCGTGGGCCGCGCCATCGCCGGCCCGGCCGAGCTGCAGGCGCACAACCCGAGCCTGGTCGAGGGCGCGATCAACGCGGGCACGTCGGCGATCCACCAGCAGCTGGTGTTCCGCCCCGTGCCGGGCCTGGGCCGCGCGGACACGCCGGTGGACCGCCTGTTCCTGGCGGGTGCGTCGGCCCACCCGGGTGGCGGCGTCCACGGCGCGGCGGGTGCCAACGCGGCCCGCGCGGCCCTGGCCCGCAACGGCGCCCTGGGTGGTGGCTACCGCGCGTTGATCCAGACGCTGCACCGGTCCCTGTACTGAGGTCAGCCACCCCGGCCGGTCGCCAGGTTGCCGAGGCGGCTGAGCGACTCGCGGTTGCGGGGGATCAGCAGCAGCGCCTGCGCCGACCGGGGCAGCAGCGCCGCCGGGCCGCGCTCCGCCAGCTCGGCCATCGACACCGTCGTGCCGCCCGGTGCCGGGGTCAGCGTGAACCGGACCCGCGCCGCGCCGACCGGCCACACCTGGGCGTCCAACTCGAGCAGCCGGTCCCGCGCGACGGCCGTCACCGTCGTCACGTCGTTCGCCGTCAGGGGCCACGGGCCCACGCTGTGGTGGATCCGCGTGCCGACCGCCGGCCAGCCCTCGTCCACGGCCCGCACGTGCGTGGCGCCCACGACCCACCCCGCGTACGACCAGCCGTCGGCGAGGACGGCGAACACCTGCTCCGGCGGCGCGTCCACCTCGGCCGTCACCTCGATCATCGGGCTACCTCCCCCGTCTGTCCGGCGGGGTTCCCCGGCGCGCCCGGCCGACACCTGCCGCCTCCCGTTCGACCACGTCGCCCAGCACGTGCTGCTGGCCGAACGTCCACACGTTGGTGGCCAGGAAGTACAGCAGCACCGCGATCGGCACCGGGAAGAACGCGCCGGACACCAGGACGCCGACCGGTGCCAGGTACCGCATCACCCGGGTGACCGTCGCCAGCTGCGGGCTCGCCGGGCGCGGACAGCCGCCTCGTGCAGCCGCCTCGGACAGCGGGCGCAGTGGGTCCACACCGGACGGCGTGCCGGGCCGGCGGTGCGGGCGCGCGGCCCGGCCATCCGCCCGCATGCGTCTGTCCCACGTGGCAACCCTCGGATATCGGCGCCGGGTCCGGTGCTGACGGTTACCGCACCGGGTGATCTGGCTCCCTGAAGGTTTCGCCGCTCCCGGTACCGGGCAGCCACTGGCAGGAGGGGATCCACGGGGTTCCCACAGGGGAAAAGAGGAGATCCGAGATGAGCGTGTTCGACAAGGCCAAGGACAAGGCCGAGCAGCTGGTCGGCGAGGCCAAGGAGCGGCTCGGTCGTACGACGGACAACGAGGACCTCGAGAACGCCGGTAAGCGCGACCAGGTGAGCGGCGAGGCCAAGGAGACCGGGCACGACCTGCGGGACAAGGCCGCCGGTGCGGTGCACGACGCCAAGGACCGGATGCAGGGCGACAGGTAAGCCGCGGGGCGCGCGGGCCGGGAGTACGGCCCGCGGCGACCATCGGCGAGACCCGCGGAGGCCGGCGGTGACCCCGTCGGCCTCCGTGCTGTCTGGTCGCTAGGCCGCGCGGGCCACGACCACCGGCTGGTAGTAGCCGGACTCGTCGGGGGTGAGCCAGCGGATGTCCCGGAAGCCCGCGGCGGCCAGTGCGGCGGACAGCTCGTCACGTCGCAGCGCCCGGTAGGTGGTCGAGCGCACCACGGTCGTCCACTCGGGACCGTCCTGGCGCAGGAAGAACACGTTGATCTCGACCGTCCGCCGGTCGGCCGACCACTGCCACGCCTGGCCCACGATCCGCCGCCGGCCCTCCACCTCGCGCACCGCCGGCAGGACGCCGTGCACCTCGTCGCGCAGGAGCTGGTGGTAGTCGCGCGTGCTCGCCACGAAGAGCCCGCCGGTGTCGAGCTGGGTGCGGATCGCGTGCAGCGCGGTGGCGAGGTCGGCGTCGGTGAGCAGGTGCGGCAGCGAGTTGTCGCACGACACGACCGCGTCGAACGGCCGGGCCGGCGCCGGGAGCGCGCGGACGTCGGCCACGGACAGCTCGATGGCGATGCCGCGGTTGTGGGCCTCGGTGGCGGCGCGGGCGACCGCCGCCGTGCTGAGGTCCGACCCGGTAACCCGGAAGCCTTGCGCGGCAAGGGGAAGTGCCTGGGTGCCGATGCCGCACGTGCAGTCCAGCAGGGCGGCCGGCGGGTGGACCCCGTTCCGGCGCAACAGCTCGCCGATGACCACGCCCTGGCGCTCGGCGCTCGCCCACCAGTCGCCGAACATCAGGTGGTAGTCGCCGGCGAGGTCGTCGTAGAACGCGCGCGGGTCGGCCATCGCCTCACTTCCCCGACGGCGGCGCCACGTACGGCAGCAGCACGGCCACGCCGGCGAGCTGGTCGAGCAGCGCGTCGGTCTGCTGCCCGGTCACCGGCTCGGCCTCGGCGACCACGGCGAGCGTGCCCTCGCGCCGGGAGCGGTAGTGCTGGCCGGAGAGCCGGACGTTCGGGATGCCCGCGGTCGCGCCGGGCAGCGGGCTGATCTGGCCGGTGCCCCAGATGTCGTCGATGCGCCGGAACTCCCGCGCCTGGGCGGCGGTGGGGAAGTCGACCCAGGCGACGGCCACCGCGATCGTGCCGCCGCGCGAGTCGCGGATGGTGAACAGCAGCCGGTCGAGCGAGCGGCACGGGGTGCGGGCCAGGTAGGCGCGCACCTGGCCGAAGGCGTTCGCGGCGCAGTCGGTGTCGTGCCGGCGCCCGCCCGGCCCGGCCAGCATGCCCATGGCCCGGGAGGCGGCGGCGAGGTCGCCCCGCTGGGCCGCCGCCTGGCTCGCGGACAGGCCCAGCGCGGCCGCCGGGCCGGTGCCGCCGCCGGGCGCGGCCGTGCGCCCGCCGCCGTTGTTGGCCACGACGAGGGCGAGCACTGCCGCGCCGAGGACGACGCCGGACCGCTTGGCCATGCTGATCCTCCCGGCCCCTTTGTAACCGGGGACGGCCACCGGTCGCGACGAAGTTGCGGACAAAGCGTCCGAATGGCCGAGCGGCGAACCGTCGACAACTCGCGAGTAACAACGGTGCCCGGTTCGGCGACGTACCGTCACGTGGAGGGTACGAAGGGCGAGTTCGCGCAGCTCATGGCGCTGTTCGCGGCCTGGCGGGCGGACATCGACGCGGAGCCGTTCGCGTACACCGACGCCGACCTCCTCGACGCCTGGCGGCGGCCGGAATGCGTGCGCCTCGACCACCGCGCCCGGCTGAGGTTCGCGCCCTTTCCCCGCCCACGTGACGGTGACCGGCCGTAGCCGAAGCCGGGCCGATTGCCCGGCCGGGGTCATGTGATCAGAACGGTGACCACGCCCGACGCGGCGGGGTGGCGGCCGTCCGAGTTTCGGCCGCCACATCTGGTAACCGCGCGACCGCCGGCCGTGGGGCTTGCCGGCGGATTCTGTAAACGGCTGAGAAGAATTCAGCTCTTCTTCGCCCGGGCCCGCCGCTTCGGTGCGCCGTTGGTGGCGGCCTTCGCCTTCTCGTCGGCCTGGGCCTGGCGGTAGGACTCGGCCACGTGCGAGGGAATGCGACCCCGCGCCGCCAGCTCGATGCCGTTCGCCTGGGCCCATTCCCGAATCTGGCCGGCGTCGTTGTTGGCCGCGCCACCGGCGCCGCCGGGACGCCCGCCGCGCTTGACCCGGCCGCCCGTCCGGCGCGCCGAGCCGACGTACTCCGCCAGGAGGTCACGAAGTCGATCTGCGTTGGATTCCGTGAGATCGATCTCATATGTGACCCCGTCCAGCCCGAACTGGACAGTGGTGACATCCTCCGCGCTCGTGCCGTCCAGGTCGTCTATGAGCTGGACAAGTACCTTCTGTGCCATCGTTGTGCTCCCGTAGAGGTGGTGATGCATGCAGACCTGGTGGTTTGTTAGTGCGCACCGTATCCCACGGGTGGCCGTCATGTCATGAGTTGATCGGTGAACTTAACTTTCGGAATGTCGAATGTCTGGCTCGAGGGAAATCAATTCGTGACTCTAGCGCCGCGCCCATGGTCCCGACGATGCCCGCGATCGTACCCAAACCGCCCGGCCTCGTGCCGAACCGGGAACTACTCGAGCAGGTGATTCCGGGCCGGCACCCGGCCGTGTCCGTATTGCGGTTCGATGTTCGGGGTCGAACGGTTGGGAGTCGCCCGCCCGGCTCGGGCCCGTCGAAGGCACGACATTTCCGCACAACCCGGGAATCACCCGCGCCGGCCTCCGGTGAAGTCCGGTCAGGACGCGGGTAACACGTCGAGCCGGTAGGTGAGGGCCACCAGGTCGCCGCCGACGGCGTAGTGCTCGGACACCGAGATGTCCCATTCGGGCGCGCGCCGGTAGCCGAGCTGCTCGTAGAGGCGGACGGCGCCGGCCATGAAGGCGAACGTGTGCAGGCTCAGCGCGGCCGTTCCCGGCGTGGCGGCGAGGCCCGTGCAGTGGGCCATGAGCGCGCGGGCGACCCCGCCGCGGCGCAGCGACGGGTGCACGGCGACGGCGCGGACCCAGGCCCAGTCCGCGGGTAACGGCACCTCCTCGACCTTGCCGGCCGGGTAGAACCGGGCCGTGCCGACGACGCGGTCGTCGTCGAGCGCGACCAGCGTGGTGGCCCGGCCCGCCGCGTGGTCGAGGTCGGTGAGGTCGTGGACGTAGTGCTCGAACAGCGCGGCCGGCACCTCGCCGACGTACTGTCCGTAGGCGGTGGTGAGCAGCGCACGGATCTCGTCGTGCTCACCGGGATGAGCCTCGCGGACGTTCATGCCGCCGTTCTACCAACCACCACCGACAGAACGCACCGGCGTTTCAGCCCGCTCGGTGATCGCGCGGGGCCGCTGCGCCGGCGGCAGGTATGGGCAGTCGTCGCCGATGTCGTGCCGGTGGCATTCGTCGTAGGAATGCATGCGGCGAATGGAGAAATGCACATGGGAAAGCCGGACGTGCTGTCGCGGCCGACCGGTCCGGCCATTTGTGCCGGCGCTGCTCCTCGATCCTCGGGCATGCTGTCCGGATGACGACCGCACGACTGGACGGCGCGATCCGGCTGCCCGACGGGGCCTGGGTGCGGGGGCGGGGACTCCGCAACCCGGCCCCGGCGGGCCCGGCTCCCGACTTCGGGCTCTACCTTGGCACCCGCCGGCTCTGGCTGCGGCACGGGCCGGACCTGCGGTGGCCGCAGCGGTGGATCGGCTGGCCGGACTTCCTGCTGCCGGTCGACCGCGAGCGGGCCGCCGGCCACATCCGGGCGCTGCACGAGCGGGCCCGCGCGGGCGAGCGCGTCGAGGTCGCGTGCGGCGGCGGGGTCGGGCGGACCGGCACGGTCATCGCCTGCCTCGCGGTGCTCGCGGGGGTGCCCGCGGCCGGCGCCGTCGGCTGGGCCAGAGCCAACTTCGATCCGCGCGCGGTCGAGACGCCCTGGCAGCGGGCCTGGGTCGGCCGCTTCGCCGGCACGGTCGCGCGGGGCGGCGTAGCGTCGCAACGGTGACGACCGCGGAGCTGCTCACCGACTGTTTCGGCCGGATCCAGGGCGTTGTCCACCGGGCCGTCGACGGTCTGTCCGTCGACGACCTCGCCTACCGGGTCGACGCCGAGGCCAACTCGATCGCCTGGCTCGTGTGGCACCTGACCCGCATCCAGGACGACCATGTCGCGGGCGTCGCCGGCACCGCGCAGGCGTGGACCGAGCAGGGCTGGGCCGAGCGGTTCGCCCTGCCGTTCGGGTCGGGCGACACCGGCTACGGCCACGGCCCCGACGACGTGGCCAAGGTGCGCGTCGCGGGCGACCTGCTCCTGGGTTACCACGACGCGGTCCACGCGCGGACCGTCGCCTACGTCGGCGGCCTCACCGACGGCGACCTCGCCCGCGTCGTCGACCGGCACTGGGACCCGCCGGTGACCTTGGGCGTGCGCCTCGTGAGCGTCATCTCCGACGACCTGCAGCACGCCGGTCAGGCCGCGTTCGTGCGCGGGGTGGCCGAGCGCCGCTGAGGACGCTCGTCGGCGAGTGGTGACCCAGCGCGGTCCTGCGGAAATTCGCGGAACAGCGCCGTATTTCGGCAGAAATGAAACAGTGATAACGCCGTCACGGCACGCCGTGCGCCTTCGGATCCCCTATCGAGTCCTTTGTGGGCTCGCTGTCATGGGGGTTGTTCGAGGAGAGGTCTGGCTATGCGTGCCACGAGGTCTCGTCTTGCCGCGGCTGTCGTCGCGGCCGGCACGGTGTGTTCGATTCTGGTCACTCCGGGAGTCGCCCAGGCGCATTCCGGGATGACGACCGTCGCGGCTGGGCTCGACAATCCGCGCGGTCTCGCATTCGGGCCGGATGGGTCACTCTACGTGGCCAAGACCGGCCGAGGGGGTACCGCGGTGTCGTCGCGGGGGAAGGTGTCGACAGTCGCGGTCTTCCCGGACCGGCTCGTCGACGCGCCGCCGTTCCTCGGCCTGCCGCCGGGGTACCGACGACGCCCGGCCGCCTCGTGACGGCCGGGCGTCGTTCGTCCACTTCGGACCCGGCGGCTAGTGGACGGCGCGGTGCCGGCTCTGCGCGATGCCCTCGGCCACGCCGATCAGCAGCACCGAGGCGATCACCGCGACGATGAAGCCGAACACGTTCAGCTCCATGATGTCGCCGGTGCCGAGCAGGTTGGCGATCGTGCCGCCGATGATCGACCCGACGAGCCCGAGCAGCAGGGTGGCGAGGATGCCGAGCCGCTGCTTGCCGGGCTTGATGAGCCGGGCGAGCGCGCCGATGATCAGTCCGGCCACGATGAAGCCGATCATGTGGACCTCCAGGGTTGTCGTCGAACCCAGCCTAATGGCGCATTTCGGGCACCGCTGAGCGGGCCCCTCTGGGGTATCCCGCGTCCGCGGCGTCGAAACCGGGGCCGGCACGCCGGATTTGTCCGCGATAACACGGTGCGACCACTTGACTACCGCTCTGTCATGGTCTAGACCATAAAGTGTGGTCTGGACCACGTCGCCGGAGTCCTTCCCTGCATCCCGGGAGATGCCATGAGCCTGAAACGAAAACTGGCCGTACTGTCGGCCGCCGTCGCGCTCGCCCCGCTGAGCCTGCTCGTGCTGCCGGCCGCCACGGCCAGCGCGCACGGCTACATCTCGTCGCCGCCGAGCCGGCAGGCGCAGTGCGCGCAAGGAATCGTGTCCTGCGGTGACATCAAGTACGAGCCGCAGAGCGTGGAAGGCCCCAAGGGCCTGCGCAGCTGCAACGGCGGCGTCGCGCGGTTCGCCGAGCTCAACGACGACAGCAAGCCGTGGCGGGTCACCTCGGTCGGCAGCACGGTGACGTTCAACTGGACGTTCACCGCCCGGCACGCCACCCTGAACTTCGAGTACTACCTGGGCAACACGCGGGTGGCCGTGTTCAACCTCAACAACCAGCAGCCGCCGCCGACGCTCTCGCACACGGTGAACCTCGGCAGCGCGACCGGCCGGCAGAAGCTGCTGGCGGTGTGGAACATCGGCGACACGGCCAACGCGTTCTACTCCTGCGTCGACCTCCAGGTCGGCGGCCGCGCCCCGGCCGCCGCCCCCGCCGCGCAGCAGAGCAACCCCGCGCCCGTCAGCGGCACGTGGTCGGCCAGCACCGCCTACCCGGCCGGCGCGAAGGTCACCTACGGCGGCACGACGTACCGCTGCCTGCGCAGCCACACCGCGCTGCCGGGCTGGGAGCCGTCGAGCACCCCGGCGCTGTGGCGCGCCTTGTAGCACGAGCCGGCCGGCCCTCCGTCGCCCGGCGGGCCGGCCGGCAACCAGGGGCGGCACCCATGACGCGTTGGCTCATCGTGGTGTTGTTGCTGCTGGCCGGTTGTAGCAGCCCGCTCACCGCGACCACGGGCACGGTCGAGAGCGCGCCGCCGCTGCCGAGCGGCTTCAACGACACCGACGTGATGTTCCTGCAGATGCTGATCCCGCACCATCGGCAGGGCGTGCGGATGGCGGAGCTGGCCGAGACCAGGGCCACCAGCGCCGAGGTCCGCGATCTCGCCACCGCGGTGGCCGTCACGCAGAACGACGAGCTCGCGGACATGAAGGCCTGGCTGCGCGCGTGGAACCAGCCGCTCGAGGCAGACGCGGACCCGCACGCGCACGCCGGCCACGGCGGGATGCACACCACCGACCCGGCGGTCGTCGAGTCGCTCGCCACGACGCCGGCCGCGCGGTTCGACCGGACGTTCCTGAACCTGCTCACCGGCCACCAGCACGGCGCGGTCGAGCTGGCCCGGCTGGAGACCGGCGGCGGGGCGGACCCGCGCGCGAAGGACCTGGCCGCGCGGATCGTCAGATCGCGCACGGCGCAGGTCCAGCAGATGGCCCACCTTCTCGAGCGGGCGTAGCCACGGCAGGTGGACGTCGGGCCGACCGGTGGGGGCACCGGCCGGCCCGGCCTGTCCTAGTAGTCCTCGAGGTCGATGCCGGTGGCGAACTTGTCGGTCAGCTTGAGCATGGCGCGCAACAGGAAGCTGGACTTGAAGGTCCAGTTCCGCAGCCGTATCCGCGCCTTCGTACGCGGCGCGAGGAACGGGCCGGCGCTGCCCTGCGCCGAGATCTTGGCGTAGCCGCGGAACTCCTCCTCGTACCGGCGGAACGCGACGCGGTGGTCGCCGCCCGCCGCGCGGAGCTCGCCGGCCAGGACGTACGCGCCGACGATCGCGAGGCCGGTGCCGAAACCGCCCAGCGTGTTGCCGTAGGCGGCGTCCCCGAGCAGCACGACGCGTCCGGTGGCGTAGCGGTCGACGACCACCCGGCTCAGCGAGTCCAGGTAGATGTCGGTGGCGTGCGGGACCTTCGCCATCAGCCCGGGCAGCCGCCAGCCGCCATCGGCATACGCGGCCATCAGGAGCTTCTTCTGCTGCTCGGGGTCGTAACGGTCGTAGCTGAGCTGCTCGGAGGCGAACACGAAGAACGCGGGCGCCTTGGGACCGCCGACCGCGGCCATGCGGCCGGGCTCGTTGTACATCACCGGCTTGCCTTCGCTGCCGCCCAGGTCGGCGAGCGCGTAGTAGTAACCGAGGTGGCGCACGTAGTCCGACTCCGGGCCGAACGCGAGGCGGCGCACGGTGGAGTGGATGCCGTCGGCGCCGACGACGAGGTCGAAGGTGCGGGGGGCGCCGCGCTCGAAGGTGACGTGCACGCCGCTGCCGGTCTCGGTCAGCGAGGTGACCGAGTCGCCGAAGACGTACTCGCAGGTGTCCTTGGTGCGCTGGTAAAGGAGGTCGGCGAGGTCGCCGCGGCGGATCTCGATCTCGCCGCCGGTGAACTCGCCCGGGAGCACGGCGAGCGGCGTCTCGTCGGCGTCGACGATGGTCTGGTCTTGGCCGCCGGTCTGCCGCGCGAGGACCTCCTCGAGGATGCCCATGCGCTCGAGGACGGTGCGGTGGGTGGTGCCCTTGAAGTCGACGGTCTGGCCGCCGGGGCGCATGGTGGCCGCCTTCTCGACGACGGTGACGGTGCAGCCGTAGCGGCTGAGCCAGAGGGCGAGGGCGGGGCCGGCGATGCTCGCGCCGGAGATGAGGACCGTGGTGTTCTTCATGCTCGTCATGGCCCGAAGGTTCGCCGGGCGCGTTGACAGTTGGCTGTCGGTCGGCTGTCAGCCGCCATCGAGGGTGGTCAATGCCCGGTCGGGGGGCATGGCGGCGCCCCGGGCGTAGGCGGCGGCGAACGCGTCCGGGCCGAGGAGGTCGCTCGCCGTGGCGGCCACCCGGGCCACGTCGGGATCGCCGGTGAGGGCGGTGCCGCGCAGGGCCACGGCGGCGCCGAGCAGCAAGGCGGCCCGCTCGGGGTCGGCGGGCAGAGCGGTGCCGGCGAGTCCCTCGACCGCGCCGGCGAGCTCGGCGCGCATCGGCGAGGCGCGGGCGGCGTCGACGGCCTCCCGGTGCTGGCGGCGGGCCTCGGCCGGGTCGCCGCCGGCCTCGGCCAGCCGGCCCAGCGCGGTGCGGATCCGGGCGCGGGTGACCTCGGCACCGAGGTCGCCCTCGGTGGCGGACGCGGTGCCGAGCAGGGCGCGGGCCTCGTCCGGATGGCCGCGCAGCCGGGCGACCTCGGCGAGACCCAGCCGGACCGCCGGCGGGTCGGGCCGCCCCGCGCGGGCGCTGAGCACCGCCGCCCGCCGGTAGTCCGCGGCCGCCGCGTCCAGCGTTGCCTGGCGCACCGCGCAGCCCGCGCGCCGGCACAGGACGTCGACGCACTCCTCGAGCGCGCCGAGCCGTTCGTACAGCTCCAGCGCCTCGGCCCACAGCTCGTGCGCGCGACCCCACTCGCCACGCCAGCCCGCGACCTCGGCCAGCCAGTCCAGCGCCTGGGCCGTGCCCCACCGCTCACCGAGGCCGCGGAACGCCGCCAGCACCTCGCGCAGCTCCTGCTCGCCCTCCGCCGTCCGCCCGCCGAGAACCGCGCGCAGCCCGTTGCCCAACCGGCCCAGCGCCACGTTCCACGGGTCCGTCCCCAGCAGCGGCTCGGCGTCGGCCGGGGGGCCCCACGGGCCGACCGCCATCCCGAACAGGGCCGCCGTGAACGGGTACCGCAGCTCGCCGTCGCGCGGGCGCATGATCTGGTGCGCCCGTGCCCAGTGCTCGGGCGCCGCCCGCGGCACGGCGTGCACCACGCAGCTGACGTACTCCTCCTCGAGCCCCTCCGGCACCTCCTCGGTGAGCAGCGCGGCGGCCGCCTCCCCGGCCTGGCTGCGCCGCCCGGACAACCACCAGTACGCGGCGAGCGCCGCCACCAGCCGCAACGCCGTGACCCGATCCTGGCGCACCGCCCAGCGCAGCGCCGCCATGAGGTTGTCATGCGCCACCGACAGTTCCGCGAGCCACTCGAGCTGTTCGGCCCGCCGCAGGTGCGGGTCGGCGCGCAGAGCCAGGTCGAGGTAGTGGGCCGCGTGCCGGGCGCGGACCGGCTCGCCCGACTCGGCGAGCCGCTCCGCGCAGAACAGCCGGATCGTCTCGAGCATCCGGTAGCGCGTGCCGTCGGTGTCGATCAGCGACCGGTCGACGAGGTCGGCGAGCACGTCGTCGGTCGTTCCGCACACGGCCTCCGCGGCGGCGAGCGGCACGGCGCCGGTGAACACCGAGAACCGCCGGGCCACCGTCTGCTCCTCGGCGCTGAGCAGGTCCCAGCTCCACGCCACCACCGCGCGCAGCGTCCGGTGCCGCGCCGCCGCGGTCCGGTCGCCGCGGGAGAGCAGCCGGAACGGGCCGTGCTCGGCAAGCCGGGCGGCCAGCTCGTCGACGGTGAACTGGCGCAGCCGCGCCGCCGCCAGCTCGATGGCCAGCGGCAGCCCGTCGAGCCGCGCGCAGAGGTCGGTGACCGTCGCCAGGTTGTCCGGCGTGACCGTCCAACCGGGCCGGACGGCCGCCGCCCGATCGGCGAACAGCCGGACGGCGTCGTCGAGCGGCGCCAGCGGCACGAGCGTCTCGCCGGTGAGCCCGAGCGGCTCGCGGCTGGTGGCGACGATCCGCAGTCCCGGGCACTCGGCGAGCAGCGTCCGGGCGAGGGCGGCTACCGCGGCGACGACGTGCTCGCAGTTGTCGAGGATGAGCCGCAGCTCCTCGCGGCCGAGCGCGGCGGCGAGGCGGCGGGTGGGGTCGGTGGCGGGGGCCTGGAGCCCGGCCTCGCGCACGCCGAGCGCCGCGAGCACGGCGTGCGGCACGGTGTCCGGGTCGTCGACCGGCGACAGGTCGGCGAAGCACGCGTCCTCGCGCGCGGACTCGACGGCGAGGCGGGTCTTCCCGATGCCGCCCGGGCCCAGGATCGTGACCAGGCGCGTGTCCCGCAGCGACGCGAGCCGGGCGAGCTCGGCGCCGCGGCCGACGAAGCTGGTCAGCTGGGCGGCCGGGCCCCGGCGGGCGGGTGCCTGGTCCGCGCGCAGGATCGCGAGGTGAACGGCGGCGAGCTCGGGGGAGGGGTCGGTGCCGAGGTCGTCGGCGAGGAGGCGGCGGACGTCCTCGAACTCGGCGAGCGCCTCGGCGGGGCGGCCGCCTGCGTGCAGGGCACGCATCAGGTGGCCACGGAGCCGCTCGCGCAGCGGGTGCTCCTTGGTGAGCCGGCGCAGCTCGGCGACGTCGGTGCCCTCGGGGAGGGCGAGCTCGGCCTCGACGAGGTCCTCGGTCGCGTCGAGGCGCAGGTCGTCGAGGCGGGTTGCCATGGCGGCGCCGTGGGGGAGGTCGGGGAGCGCCGGGCCGCGCCACAGGCCGAGCGCCTCCCGGAGCGTGGCCGCGGCGCGCGCGTGGTCCCCGGCGGCGAGGCTGCGGTGCCCGTCCCGGGCGAGCCGCTCGAAGCGCAGCGCGTCGACGTCGCCGGGGTCGACCGCGAGCCGGTAGCCGGCGCCGGTGAACTCGATGCCGGGGACGGCCTTGCGCAGCCGCGAGACCTGGACCTGCACCGCGTTGGCCGCACCGGCGGGCGGATCGTCGTCGTACTGCCCGGCGATGAGCTGCTCGAGCCCGACCGTGCGCCCGGCGTTGAGCAGCAGCAGCACGAGCAGCGCACGCGGCCGCGGACCGCCCACCACGACCGGCTCACCGGTGGCGGTGCGGACCTCCAGCGGACCGAGGACGCCGAACTGCATGCCGCTGATTCTTGCGGCTCGGGTTCGCTGTCGTGTGCGCGGTCAGTCCATCGCGCGCGTGTCGCGGGGGGCGAGGAACGGTTCCTCGCCCTCCGGCATGCCGCGTTCGATCTGGCGGCCGCGGGCCAGCTCGGCGTCGAGCTCGGCGCCGAGCAGGATCGCGAGGTTGGAGATCCACAGCCAGACCAGGAACACGACGACACCGGCGAGCGAGCCGTACACCTTGTTGTACGAGGCGAAGTTCGCCACGTAGAACGCGAACCCGAGCGAGGCCACCACCCACAGCAGCACCGCGACCGCGCTGCCCGGCGTGACCCAGCGGAACCCGGGGTGCCGCACGTTCGGCGACGCCCAGTACAGCAGCGCGATCGCGAGGCTGATCAGCAGCGCCAGCACCGGCCACTTCGCGATGTTCCACACCAGCACGCCGGTGCTGCCGATGCCGAGCAGGTTGCCGACCCGTTCCGCGAGCGTGCCGGTGAGGACGACGCCGATCGCGCTCACCGCCAGCAGGATCACCATCGCGAGCGTCAGGGCGACCCGCAGCGGCAGCGTCTTCCAGGCCGGCCGCCCCTCCTCGATGTCGTAGATCGCGTTGGACGCGCGGATGAACCCGCCCACGTACGCCGACGCGGCCCACAGCGCGCCGAGCAGGCCGACGACGGCCACCGGGCCGGCCACCGACCCCGAGTCCTCCAGCTGGCGGATCACGTTGACGACCGTGTCGCGGGCCTGGCCGGGGGCGAGCTGCTGGACGTTCTCGATCAGCGGCCGGGTCGCCGACGTGCCGAGCAGCCCCACCCCGGCCATGAGCACCACGATCGCCGGGAAGATGGACATGACGCTGTAGTACGTGAGCGCCGCCGCCCAGTCCGGCATGTCGTCGGCGACGAACTCCCGCACCGTGCGTTTGAGCGCCGCCCACCACGCGTGTCTCGGCAGGTCGCCGGGGGTCTGGTTGGTGTCGCCGCGCTGCTCGGCCATGACGGTTCACTCCTTCGGTGCCCTGCGTGCCGCACCGAATACCCGTCCCGCGCCGGGTGACACCTACGGCCTGCTCACCCCCGGACCGGTGAACGTGTAGCTGTCCAGGTCGAGGATCGCGCCGCCGCCGCCGGTGAACACCACGTACAGGTCCCGCGTCGCGTCGACGGCGTTGGTGACCGGTGCGGTGACGTCGGTGTAGGTCTCCCAGCCACCGGTGTTCGGCACGACGATCCGCGCCACCTCGGGGCCGGTGACCGAGTCGTACCGGAACGTCGCCACGTTGCCGGCCTTGTCCGAGGACACCCTGGCCCGGATGCCGGTGATGCCCTTGAGGCTCACCGGGTGGTAGCGCACCCACTCTCCATTTTGGACGTCACCGAGGCGCTTGCCGCCCTCGGCGCCGGCCGCGGTGATGAGCTGCGGCCCGGACAGCTGCGCGAAGTGCTCGGCCTGCCAGCGCTTCGGCCACAGCGTCAGGTCGGTCTCGCCGGTCAGCGCCACCGTGCCGGACCCGCCGGCGTCGGTGTAGGTGGCCCGCACGACGTAGAACTGGCGCGCGTCGAGTCCGGAGTGGATCGAGCCGGTGTTGAACGTGGCGCCGCAGCCGGTGCCCTGGCCGACCTCGTGCGCGTGGTCCTCGTGGCCCAGGGCGATCCGGACCACCACGCGCGAGCAGTCGATCGTGCCGTCCTGCGGGTCGGTCGCGGTGGCGGTGACGGTGAAGTTCTCGCTCCACTCGTACATCCCGCCGGCCGGCAGCGACGTGATCCGCAGCGTCGGCCGGTCGTTGCCGACCACGATCGGGACCGTCGCGGTGCCGGTCTTGCCCGTGCTGTCCCGCACGGTGAGCCGCGCCTGGAAGCTGCCGTTGCCGGTATAGGTGAACGCCGGGTTCGCCGCGGTCGAGTCGACGCTGCCGTTGTCGGTGAAGTCCCACGCGTAGGTCAGCGCGTCGCCGTCGGGATCGGCGCTGCCGGCGCTGGAGAACGACACGGCGAGCGGCGCGAGGCCGTTGTCCCGGTCGACCGACGCCGTCGCGAGCGGGGACCGGCCGCCCTGCACGAAGTTGATCTTGTACAGGCCCGCGTCCGCCGCGCCGGAGAAGTAGCCGCTGCCGTACTCCAGCAGGTACAGCGACCCGTCCGGGCCGAACTCCAGGTCGATCGGGTGCACCAGGTTCATCCCGGCCAGCACCGGCTCGATCGTCGTCGGCCGCCCGGTCGCTGGGTTGCCGTTGTCGAAGTGGACCTGCTTGATCCAGTTGCGGCAGTACTCGGAGATCAGCCACGTGTTGTCGTAGTACGGCGGCCACTTCACGTCCGAGGCGAGGTTCGCGTCGTAGTGGTAGACCTCGGTGTGGTTGGGCGACCCGCAGCCGCCCGGGTTGTCCAGCTGCGGCCACTCGACGCTGCGCCCGTGCTGCTCCCACACCAGCGCGGGCTGGGTCGGCGGGAGCTGCTGGCGGCCGGTGTTGCGCGGCGAGTTGTTCACCGGACCGGCCGAGCCGCCGCAGGGGAACCAGCCGCGCGGAGCGTTGGCCGCGAAGTCCCAGTCGTTGTAGGCGACGTTGGGGCCGCCGCAGTAGGGCCAGCCGAAGTTGCCGGGGCCGGTGGCGCGGTTGAACTCGTCGTAGGCGGCCGGGCCGCGGTTGGCGATGGTGGCACCGGCGTCCGGGCCGACCTCGCCCCAGTACAGGGTGTTGTTCGCGCGCTTGTCCACCCACACGCGGTACGGGTTGCGCAGGCCCATCACGTAGATCTCGGGCCTGGTCTGCGCGGTGCCGGGGGCGAACAGGTTGCCGCCCGGGACGGTGTAGGTCCCGTTGGCCTCCGGGTGGATCCGGTTGATCTTGCCGCGGAGGTCGTCGGTGTTGGCGGAGGTGCGCTGCGCGTCGTACTGCGGGTTGCGGCTGGTGCGCTCGTCGATGGGTGCCATGCCGGCCGAGTCGCCGCCGGAGTTGGTGTTGTCACCGACGGCGAAGTACAGGTTCTCGTCGCTGTCCCACGTCATCGAGCCCGCCGAGTGGCAGCACAGGTCCCGTTCCGTGGGCCACTCGACGATCATGTCCTCTGTGGACGCCGGGAGCGTGTTCGTGCCGGGGTCGAAGGTGAACCGGGAGATCCGGTTCACCAGCGGCGTGGCCTTGGGCGAGTAGAACAGGTACACGTAACGGTTCGTGGCGAACCGCGGGTGCGGCGTGATGCCGATCAGGCCGTCCTCGAACCGGGCGTCCAGCGGCAGCGTCAGCGCCACGGTCGTCGACTTCGTGGCCGGGTCGTAGAGGCGGACCTGCCCGCCGCCGTCGGTGGTGCCGCGGTTGATGTAGAGCACCTTCTGGTCGGGCAGCACGGCCAGCTCGATCGGCTCGCCCATCGACAGGCCCCCGTCGAGCTTCACCTTCTCGAACCCGCTCGTCGGCGGCGGCGCGGCCGGGGTCGTGCTGGTGCCGTACACGTTGAGGTCCCACAGCGAGTAGCCCCACTGGGTCGCCCGCTGGGTGCCGTAGACCCGGACGTACCGCGCGGTGCCGCTGACCGTGAGGTCGTCGACGCCGCCGTCGCTCGTCGCGGTGGTGTAGACGTCCTGCCACGTCGCGTTGTCGTCGGACGTCTGCACCTGGTAGGCCCGCCCGTACGCGGTCTCCCAGTTGAGCCGGACGCGGTTGAGCTGGCGGGCCTGGCCGAGGTCGACGGTGATCCACTGCGGGTCGGCGTAGGCGCTGCCCCACCGGGTGCCCGCGTTGCCGTCCACCGCGTTGGCCCCGGCGTGCGGGCTGCCCGGCTCCACACTGGACACCGTCACCGGGCGGCCCTGGGCGAGGTCCGTCGGGGGCGGCGGCGTCGAGCCCGCCTTGATGCGGATGTCGCGATAGCTGATGTCCGCGCCGGCGCCGTCGTTCTGCACGCCGACGTACCCGGTGTCGATCGCCCGGGTACTGGTGTAGTCGTTGATCTTGACGCCGTTGAGCCAGATCTCGACCCGTTTGCCGTGCACGCCGATCTCGTAGGTGTTCCACCGGCCCGGCGGGTTCAGCGCCTGCGCGCGCAGGGCGGTGTCCGGCGCCTTGAGGCTGTAGACGCTGCCGGTGGTGCGGGTGGGGTCGGCGTCGGTGGCGTCGATCTGGATCTCGTGGCCCTGGTCCACCGGTTTCCACGGATCGCCCTGCGGGTCGGGGAAGCCGATGAACACGCCGCCGTTGTCGTCGCCGGGCATCATCCAGTCGAGCTTGAGCGAGTAGTCGCCGAACTGCTGCACCGGGTACCACAGCAGGCCCATGCCGCCGAAGGAGGTGAGCGTGCCGTCGGCGAGGGTGAACCCGCCGGGGCCGGCCTGCCGCCATTTGTCCAAACTGGACTGGGTGCCGTCGAAGAGCGTGGTGTAGCCCGTCTCCGGGCGGCAGTCGGCGGCGACGTTGCCGGCCGCGACCTTGATGCCGCCGAGGAGCATGGCGGTGAAGTCGGGGTCGGCGTAGGACTCCTGGGTGTGGCCGAGGCCGGTGTACCAGGCCCGGCCGCCGTCGTAGCTCTTGCACCAGGTGATCGGATGGTCGCCGCTCATGTTGCCGCCGGTGTAGGACGACTCGTCGAGGCTGGCGAGGACCTTGGCCGTGGCGCGCACGTTGGTGCGGTAGTTGTACCACTCGTCGGTGCGGGTCCAGGTCGGCGGCAGGTGCGCGGTGGAGGCGTTCGACCGGTCCTCGACGTTGATGCGGGCTTGCTGGATGGCGGGGTGCGAGTCGAACCACGCGCCGACGAGGTTGCCGTACCAGGCCCAGGCGTACTCGGTGTCGGCGGCGGCGTGGATGCCGACGTACCCGCCGCCGCCGCGGATGTAGGACTCGAAGGCCGCCTGCTGGGTGTCGTCGAGGACGTCGCCGGTCGTCGAGAGCCACACGACGGCGTCGTACTGGGCGAGGTTGGCGGTGGTGAACGCTGCCGCGTCCTCGGTGGCGTCGACGGCGAACCCGTTGCTCGTCCCGAGCTGGCGGATCGCGGCGATGCCGTTCGGGATGGAGTCGTGCCGGAAGCCGGCCGTCTTGGAGAACACGAGGATCTTGGTGAGCGGCTCGGCCGCGGCGGCCGTCGGAGGGGCCGCGAAGGCGAACAGCGAGGCCGCGAGAACAGCGAGGAAAACGACCGCTTTGCGCATGGCTCGGTCCTCTCTCGAGCGCCATGCGAAGGCCCGGCCGCCAGCAGACCACCGGCGGTCCGAGCACGTGCAGGGCGGGATCAGCCGCCCTGCGGGAGCGGGTGACCCAAGGGAGACAGCAGGGATGTGTCACGAGAAGTTAACATCCGAGGTCTCCTTACCGTCAACCGCCGAACGGGCGCCCGGGAAGGGGTCCGTGATCGGTTCCGGAGGTCCGGAAGGTCGGATGTCTGTCAGCCGCCGACGTGGATTCCTGGGCGTTTGTGGGGGTCCCGCTCGTGCTGGCGGATGATCTCGCGCACCACCGGCGGCGTGTCGCCCTGGCCGAGGAGCAGGTAGCGGAACAGGTGGGCGAGCGGGTTGCCCTCCGACCATTCGAAGTGCGCGCGCGGGCGCATGCCGGTGGCGTCGCGCAGGGCCAGCAGGATCGCGGCGATCGCGTTGGGCGCGGCCGGGCTGCTCGCGCGCAGGATGCGGTGGCCGCCCACCTCGACGCCGCGGACCTGGAGCACGTGGCTGAACTCGGACGGGTCCACCACGTCGATCTCGAGGAAGAGCACGTCGGCCGCGCCGGGTAGCGGGTTGAGGCCGCGCTGCTCGGCCTCCTTGGCGTCGTACTCGGCCTTGTCGCCGCGCTGGCGCTTGTTCGCCACGAGGTCCAGCCGGCCGTCGTGCTCGATGTTGTCGGTGATGAAGCTGCGCGCTGTCTCGTCGAACTCGATCTTGTCCACGCGCAGCTCGGTGGTCCGGGTGACGCGGGAGATCAGCGAGACCACCACGATGCCGGCGATGAACGCGGCGGAGATCGCGATGCCGTCCGGCTTCTCGATGACGTTCGCGCCGAGCGCGTACAGCAGGATCAGCGTGAGGATCGTGAACGCGATGCCGGCCTTGCGCTGGCCGTGCCGGAAGGCCGAGATCGTGACCGCGACCGCGCCGGACACCATCATCGCGAGGATCCCCGTGGCGTAGGCACCCGCCTGGGCGTTGACGTCGGCGCCGAAGGCGATCGTGATGCCGATGCTGATCACCGTGTAGACCAGCACGACCGGCCGCACCGCGCGGCCCCACTCCGGTGCCATGCCGTAGGAGGGCAGGTAGCGCGGCACGATGTTGATCAGGCCGGCCATCGCCGAGGCGCCGGCGAACCACAGGATCAGGATGCTGCTGATGTCGTAGATCGTGCCGAAGACATCGCCGAGCAGGTGGTGGGCGAGGTAGGCGAGCGCGCGCCCGTTCGCCGCACCGCCCGGCTCGAACTCCTTCGGCGGGATGAGCACGGTGGTGATGAAGCTGGTGGCGATCAGGTAGACCGACATGATCAGCGCGGCGGTGGCGAGCAGCCGGCCGGTGTTGCGGACCCGGTTGCGCAGCCGTTCCTCGGGGTCCTTCCCGTCCGCGGCGATCAGCGGCATCATGCTGACCCCGGTCTCGAACCCGGACAGACCCAGCACCAGCAACGGGAACGCGACCACCGCCGGGCCGAGGAGGTCGAAGAACCCGCCGCCGTGCGCGGTGAGCGCGTCGACCCAGCGGGACAGCGTGTCGGGGTGGCTGAGCACGTCGGCCAGGCCGACGACCACGATGACCGCGTTGAGCACCAGGAAGACCGCCACGAGCGGGATCGCCACGCCGATGGCCTCGCTGAACCCCACCAGGAACACCGCGCCGAGGATCAGCAGCAGCACGATCGTGATCAGCACCTCGTGCCCGTGCAGGAAACCGGGCAGCGCGGGGTTCTCGACCATGTGCACGGACGCGTCCGCGGCCGACAGCGTGATCGTGACGATCCACGAGGTGGCGACGAAACCCAGCAGCACGAGCACGAAGATCTTGCCGCGCCAGAACGGAAGCAGCTTCTCGAGCATCGCGACCGAGCCCTGCCCGTGCGGGCTCTCCTTGGCGACGCGGCGGTACATCGGCAGCATCCCGCCGAGCGTCAGCGCGACGATGAGCAGCGTGGCCAGCGGGGAGAGCGCGCCGGCGGCGAGGGCGGCGATGGCGGGCAGGTAGGACAGGGTGGAGAAGTAGTCCACTCCGGTCAGGCACATGACCTTCCACCAGGGCTGCGGATCGCCGTGCCCCTCGTCGCTGGCCCGGCCCACCGGCGCGACCTGGTGATGCAGCAACCATTTCCCGAGCCGGCCGCCGGGTTTGTCCGGTTGCGCCGGACTCTCCACACTGGCCGGTACGGCGAGCTCTGGTGCCGCTGCCATCTGTGCCTCCACCCCTGCCTGCTCGTCACCCGCGCCGCACAGGATGCCGGACCGGCCAGGCGCGGCACACCCCGAGGTGCCCTCGTTGCCCGACCGACGGCTCGACCGACTCGATCGGCGGTCGCGCGGACGACGGACCGTGTTACGGCGTGTCGCCATCCGGCGGGGGCATGGGCCACCCGTTCGTGCTGCCCGGCTGAGCCGGCCGTTTCGGCGCGCCGGGCCGGGGTAGTCCATGCTCGTGGACCTCTCGGACGACGGCCCGCTGGGCGGTCGCTACCGGCTCGGCGCCCGGCTGGGCGCCGGCGCGGCGGCGACCGTGTACGTCGCGGAGGATCTCCGGCTGCTCAGGCGGGTCGCGGTGAAGGTCTACCGACCGATGCCCGACGCGCGGAGCCTCAGCCGGTTCGCCGCCGAGGTGCGGCGGCTGGCGGGGCTGTCCCACCGCGGGCTGGCCACCGTGTACGACGTCTGCCTCGACGCGGACCGGCCGTTCCTGGTGATGCGCCTGGTCGGCGGCGGCTCGCTGCGCGGCGTCATCGACCGGGGCACGCCGGCGCCCGGCGCGGTGGCCGGGCTGGGGACGCAGCTTGCCGACGTGCTGGCCTACGTCCACGCCCGGGGCATGGCGCATCGCGCGATCACGCCGTCGACCGTGCTGGTCGACGAGTCCGGGGACGCGTTCCTCGCCGCCTTCACCCCGGCGGAGGCGGACGACGAGCTCGGGCCGGCGCTCGACGTGCACGCGCTCGGCTCGGTGCTGCTGGAGTGCCTCACGGGGGAGCCGGGGGCCGAGGTGCCGGAGTGGTTGGGCCAGGAATGGCGCGACGCGCTCACCGCGATGACCGCCCCGTCGCCGGCGGACCGGCCGGACGCGGCCCGGTGCGTGGACCTGCTCGCGAGCATCGGCGACGGCGAGACCGTCGTGGTGCCGGCGGCCGAGCCCGAGCCGACCGCGCCGTACGGCCTCGACCTGGGCACCGTGACCGACGACGCCGGGTCGGTCGTCGAGTCGGCCGCCGAGCCGGTCGTCGAGCCGGCCGCCGAGTCGGCCGCCGAGCGGACCGTGGTGGTGCCCGCGGTGCCGGCCCCGCGCGCGCCGCAACACACGGTGCGGCCGACGCACGCCGGGCTCGCGGGGATGGGCCTGGCCGCCGCCGTGGTGGCGGTGTTGCTGTCCACGAACACGACGAGCATGTCGGGCACCCCGTCCGGCGACCCCCGCCAGCCACCGGTCCAGCAGGCCACCTCCGAGACCGCCACGACTCCACCGACGACCGCGACCGCGCCGCGGCCGGTCACGGCGGCCGAGGTCGCGCCCGTCGCCCCCGCCCGGACGCGGGCCACGCGGTCCGGCAACTCCGGCCGGGGCAACGGCCATGGCGAGGGAAGGAGCAAGCACAAGGGCGGCGACAACGGGAGCGACAGCGGGGACGGCTCCGGCCGGTCCGGGGACTGACCCGGGGCCGGCGCGTCAGCCGGCGAGGCCGTGCCGGAAGGCGTAGGTCACCGCCTGCGCGCGGTCCCGCACGCCGGTCTTCGCGAACAGGTTGTTGATGTGGGTCTTCACCGTCGCCTGGGTGATGAACAGGCGCTCGGCGATCTCCACATTGGACCGGCCGGCCGCGATCAGGCGCAGCACGTCGGTCTCCCGCGGGGTCAGGCCGTCGGGCAGCGCGGGCGGCGCGGCCGCCGGCACCGTCTCCACCAGCCGGCGCTGGATGGCCGGGTCGAAGTGCGCGTCGCCGCGGTGGACGGTGGCGATGGCGGCCGCGATCTCCGCGCCGCGGGCATCCTTCGTCAGGTAGCCGCGAGCGCCGGCCCGCAGCGCGGCGAACACGGACTCGTCGTCGGAGTAGGTGGACAGCACGACGACCTGGGTGGCGGGGAACTCCGCGCGGATCCGCCGGGTCGCGGCCACCCCGTCCAGCCGCGGCATCCGCAGGTCCATCAGCACGACATCGGGCCGGCACGCCGCTACGACGGTCAGCGCCTGCTCACCGTCCACAGCGGACCCGACCACCTCGACGTCCGGCAGCATCCCGAGGATCAGCACCAGGCCCTCGCGCACCACGGTCTGGTCGTCCACCACGACGACCCGCGCGGTCACGCCGGCACCCGCAGCAGCACCCGGAACCCCGTCCCGGACGGGCCCGCGTCGAGGTTGCCGCCGATCAGCTCCGCCCGCTCACGCATGCCGACCAGGCCGTACCCACTGCCCACATCGGACAACGCGCCGGGCCGGCCACCGGTGTCGCACACGTCCAGCTCGCAGCGGCCGGCCGCGCACCGCAGCGTCACCGTCACCGACGCGGCCGGCGCGTGCTTGTGGACGTTGGTCAGCGCCTCCTGCGCGGTGCGCACCACCGCGAGCCGGGCTTCGGGCGAGAGCACCGCCGGGTTCCCGGAGACCACCACGGCACACGGGTTCCCGGTCGCCGCGCGGAACCCGGCGGCGAGGCTGTCCAGCTCCTCGGCGAGCGACCCCGACTCCCCGCGCAGCGCGGCGACCGCCCGCCTGGTGTCCTCGAGCCCGGCCCGCGCCAGCTCGCCTGCCCGGACGACCCGGTCGAGCACCCGCGCCGGGTCGCCGTCGCGCTCCAGCAACATGCGGGTGCCCTCCAGGTGCACCACCTGCGCGGACAGCGAGTGCGCCAGGATGTCGTGGATCTCCCGGGCCATCCGCTGCCGCTCGGCGAGCACCGCCTCGCCCGCCCGGGCCGCGGCCACCGCCGCCGACTGCCGCTTGGTCGCGGCCAGCTGGTTCAGCACCGCCGCGAAGAACACCGACCAGCCCAGCCCCGCGGCGATCCCGCCGGTGGCGCTGGCCGGCAGGTCGATCGCGATCGACACCCCGACGAACCCACCGGTCGTCAACACGGCCAGCGACACCGCCTGCCACAGCGGCATCCGGAACGGCGCGAGCCAGGTGACGATGAACAGGACGGTCGTGCCGGTGTAGGCCACGTACCCGTGCATCACGAGCCCGGTGACCGCCGCGACGCTCAGCAGCAGCGCGCCGCCCTCGGTGCGCCACGCCAGGAACCCGCACGCGACCCCGACCAGGTACAGCACCACCGTGAGCACCACGCCGAGCCAGCCCTGCTCGTCCGCCGCCGCGACGGCGCTCGCCACGAGGCCCCACCCCAGGTACGCCGCGACGACGACGATCACGGCATAGCGCCACCGGCCCATTCGCGCACCGTAGTCCGGCCGGCCCCGGACCGCCTCCACCCACGGGTGGGGACCTCTCCACCCGCGCCGGCCGGTGCGGAACCCACCCGCGGGGCCAGGCTTTCGCGCACCGTGCCGGGCAGTGTTCCCGGGCATGACCACGATCTCCGTGTCCCACCTGGGGAAGTCGTTCGGCCGGGTCAGGGCCGTCGACGACCTCTCGTTCACCGTCCCGGCCGGCCGGGTCACCGGTTTCCTCGGCCCGAACGGCGCCGGCAAGACCACCACCCTGCGCATGCTGCTCGGCCTCGTCCGGCCGGACACCGGCACCGCGCTCGTCGGCGGGCGCCGCTACGCCGACCTGCCCACGCCCGTGCGCACGGTCGGCGCGGTGCTCGAGGCCACCGCGTTCCACCCCGGCCGCACCGCCCGGGTGCACCTGCGCGCGCTGTGCCTGGCCGCCGGGCTCGCCGCCGGCCGGGTGGCCGAGGTGCTCGACGACGTGGACCTCGCCGCCGCCGCGGACCGCCGGGTCGGCGGCTTCTCCCTCGGCATGCGCCAGCGGCTCGCGCTCGCGTCGGCCCTGCTCGGCGACCCGGAGGTGCTGGTCCTCGACGAGCCCGCCAATGGTCTCGACCCCGAGGGAGTCCACTGGCTGCGCGGGTTCCTCCGGGCCAAGGCCGCCGACGGGCGCACGGTGCTCGTGTCCAGCCACGGGCTCGCCGAGCTCGCCCGCACGGCCGACCGGGTGATCATCATCCGCGGTGGCCGGCTGGTGGCCGAGCGCACGGTTGGCGCGGACCTGGAGGACAGGTACCTCGAGCTGGTCCGGGAGGCGTGATGTTGCGGGCGGAGCTCTTGACGGCGCGATCGACCAGGTCGGTGTGGGCGCTCGCCGGCGTGGCCGTGCTGGCGTGCGCCGGGTGGACGGTCGCGGACGTGCTGGCGTTCATGACCGGGCCGGACGCGGGGCAGGTGGAGAGCGCGTACAGCATGGCCCAGCAGGGCTACCTGTTCGCGATGATCATGGGCGTGCTCGTGGTGGCGGGCGAGTACCGGCACCAGACGATCACCTGGGCGCTGCTGGTGACCCCGCGCCGGGAGCGGGTGATCGCCGGCAAGCTCGTCGCCTGCGGGGTGCTCGGCCTGCTGACCGGTCTCGCGGCGGTGGTGGTGACGGTGCCGGTCGCGGCGTTGCTGCTGGCCGGCGCGGGCTACCCGGCCTGGGCGCCGGGGGTGCCGGTGGCGCTGGCCGGCTCGGTGCTGAGCACGCTGCTGTGGACGATGTTCGGCGGCGCGCTCGGGGCGCTGCTGCGCAACCAGGTGGCCGCGATCGTCGTGGCCTTCGGCTGGTTCTTCTACGCCGAGTGGGCACTGGTGGCGCTCGTGCCGGCAGTGGGCCGGTGGACCCCGACCGGCGCGGCGAAGGCGGTGAGCGGCTGGACGCCGGTCGACGTCGCCGGCCCGCTGCTCCCGATGTGGGCGGGCGGGCTGGTGTTCCTGGGCTACACGGCGGCCGCCGCGGCGGTGGCCACGGCGGTCAGTGTCCGCCGCGACGTCACCTGAGCCTGACTGAGCCCTGTCGGGAGGCGACGCGGGCGCACCATGCGCCGACCCCAAGTCCGCGGCCGTTGCGAGAGATGGAGGGCAGCCGGGCTGACAGCCGGCCGATCCTCGGGCAAGGTGGCGGCCAGGAACACACATGGGAGGACCCAGATGCCAACTCCGGCACAGATCGGCGTCACCGGTCTCGCGGTCATGGGCCGCAACCTCGCCCGCAACCTCGCGCGCAACGGGTTCTCGGTCGCGCTGCACAACCGCAGCGTCGCCAGGACCAAGTCGCTCGTCGAGGAGCACGGGGACGAGGGCACGTTCGTCCCCACCGAGAGCCTCGAGGAGTTCGTCACGGCCCTCGAGCGGCCGCGGCGGGTGGTGATCATGGTGCAGGCGGGCGCGCCGACCGACGCGGTCATCGACCAGCTGGTGCCGCTGCTCGAGGAGGGCGACATCGTCATCGACTGCGGCAACGCGCACTACGCCGACACCCGCCGGCGCGAGGCCGACCTGCGCGAGCGCGGCCTGCACTTCGTCGGCACCGGCGTGTCCGGCGGCGAGGAGGGCGCGCTGCTCGGCCCCAGCATCATGCCCGGCGGCTCGGCGGAGTCCTACAAGACGCTCGGCCCGATGTTCGAGAAGATCGCCGCGCACGTCGACGGCACGCCGTGCTGCGTGCACATCGGCCCGGACGGCGCCGGCCACTTCGTCAAGATGGTGCACAACGGCATCGAGTACGCCGACATGCAGCTGATCGCCGAGGCCTACCACCTGCTGCGCGACGGCCTGGGCGCCACCCCGGCCGAGCTCGCCGCGATCTTCGCCGAGTGGAACTCCGGCGACCTCGAGTCGTTCCTCATCGAGATCACCGCCGAGGTCCTGGGCCACGTCGACGCGGCGACCGGCAAGGCGTTCGTCGACGTCGTGCAGGACCAGGCCGAGCAGAAGGGCACCGGCCGCTGGACCGTGCAGACCGCGCTGGACCTGGGCGTGCCGGTCACCGGGATCGCCGAGGCCACGTTCGCCCGCGCGCTGTCCGCGCACCCCGAGCAGCGTGCGGCCGCCCGCGCGACGCTGCCCGGCCCGGGTTCACCGCAGACGGTGGCCGACCGGGACACCTTCATCGACGACGTGCGCAAGGCGCTCTACGCGTCGAAGGTGGTCGCCTACGCGCAGGGCTACGACCAGATGGCCGCGGCGAGCGCGGAGTACGGCTGGGACATCGACCTCGGCGCCACGGCCACGATCTGGCGCGGCGGCTGCATCATCCGGGCCCGGTTCCTCAACCGCATCCGGGAGGCGTACGCCGACCAGCCGGACCTGCCGTCACTGCTGGTGGCGCCGTACTTCCGGGACGCGGTGGCGCAGGGCCAGGACGCCTGGCGCCGGATCGTGGCGCACGCGGCGCAGGCCGGCATCCCCACGCCGGGCTTCTCCTCCTCGCTCGCCTACTACGACGCGCTGCGGGCCGAGCGCCTGCCGGCCGCGTTGATCCAGGGGCTGCGCGACTTCTTCGGCGCGCACACCTACCGCCGGGTGGACCGCGAGGGCAGCTTCCACACCCTCTGGGGCGCCGACCGCACGGAGGTCGACGCCTGAGCGTGACAGTCCATTAGGGAATCGCGCCGCGCGGGTGAACGCTCACCGGCCCGGCCACGGACCCGAGCTCGCCCGACGCATCGAGGAGACGATCGCCGAGCTGTCCACCCATGACCATCATCATCGTGACCGGATCTTCGCCGCCCCGACCGACGACCGCACCGACGGCTACGTCCACGGCCGCTTCGGCTGACCACCGTTGGCGTGCAGGTCGTGGAGCGCGCCGGTGACGAGTGCACGCGCGGCGGGTCCGTGGACGGCTTGCCGGTTGAGCTCCGCGAACGCCTTGACGTAGAGGGCGATCTCGCGCGGTTGGCTGATGGTCACTTCCGCGGAGATCGTCTCCACGTGCACCATGCGGTCGTCATACATGATGAACTGGTTGGTGGGTACTCGGTACGCGGCACGGGCGGGAATGATGCCGAGGTGGATTCGGGGCAGGGACATGACTGCGAGGAGTCGGTCAAACTGACCCGTCATGACGTCAGCGTCACCGACGATCGTGCAGAGTGCTTGCTCGGCGATGATGAAATGGAATCTGTGATCGCCGCGGTACAGAATCTGTTGGCGCTCCATCCGGGCGGCGACTCCGGCGTCGAGATCGTCGTGGATCTGGTAGAAGTCTATGACCCGACGCATGACGGCTGTCGCGTACTCCACGGTGTGCAGAATTCCGGGAACGAGAAGCGGCTCGTACCAACGCATCAGCCGGGTTTGGGCCTCCAAGTCGTGGGAGACTCGCTGTCGACGGCGGGTTCCGGTGCCGAGCGTTCGCCGCCATTCCACATACATGGCTTCGATGTGCCGCATGGTAGCGACAAGATCCCGCACTTGGTCGGTGGCACCGGTGTGGCGACACCAGGTGTGGATGTCGTCCTCGGACGGTGTCTGTTTCCCGTACTCGATCTTGGAGACCTTGGAGCTGTGCCAACCGGCGAGCTGGGCCAGTTGCTGCCCGTTGAGCCCTGCGTCCCGGCGGATGTCTCGTAGCCGATGACCGAGGGCTTCGCGCGCCTGGTGGACCGAGCTCGTCACAACGCGGAGGGGAATTCGCCGGCGACATACTGGGCGTGCGGAATGGCCAGCTGCCAAAGGCGGTCACGGATGGCGCGACAGTAGCCGACGATCGTGGGATCAACGGTGGACGCCCCGCCTGCGAACCGACCGTCCGGCTCGAACACGGTGAACGCCACCCGGTCATCATCCAGCAGCCAGTAGTCGTCTGCTGGCAGATCGGCGGCATCGACGAAGTGGCGCGGCAGGTATCGAATGTCTTCCCCAGCGGCGATGTTGTGTCGGGCGATCGTGAGTCCCCATCGCGTGTAGTCGACGTGGGGGACGGTGACGACCCGCAGCCGGTGAATGCTCTTACCCGCCTCCGTGACCTCTCGAACGAGACTCAGCCACGGCTCGAACCAGGAAAGGTCGTCCGGCCGGCCCGTCAGAAACGACTGGAACGGACCGGCTTCTTCCGGGGTGTGGTAGCTGTCCTGCACCTCCAGATGAAACGCCTGATGGGCGATGGTACGAAAGAGGTCGTCAAACGCGTCACCCTGTAAGAACTCCACCGAACCAGACCTCTTCCTTCTTCCCCACTTCCACACATGCCTCATGTCCGGGAATGTCCATCTGCGACAGTGCATCGACATCGGTGACCAGCGAGCCCGAGAGCGTGAAGCTGCCGCGTCCGGTGTCATCGAGCGTCGCACCCAGATAGGTGCCCGGTTCCAGAAAGGCCAGCAGCCGTTGCGGGATCTCCACGCTGTCCTGCTTCCCGTCCACCTTCCAGCCCTGCACCACGTAGGTCGACCGGTCCGTGGCGAACAAGGTCGGCGAACCGCCACCCTGGGTTGCCTTGCCCAGAAACTTCAACCGCATGACTGCCCCTCTCGCCGTGCTGTGCATGAGTTTGCTTGGCAGCGAAATATTGCCTCTACCTCGGGAGACTGGTCAATGGCTACCCGCGATCGGACCTCAATTTGAGCAAACTCTAGCAAACTCGTCGGACCGCGGGTGTGCGTCGTCGTAGCGTCACAAGGCCACGCATCGCCGTTGACACCCAGGAGGCATGTGGTGACCACGTCACTGGACAAGACGTCCGACGTTCCGCTTGCGCCGAGCCGCGATTCCGCGGTCGATCGTCGTGTTGTCGTGCCGTATGTGACCAGTTGGAGTGAGGAGGAGGACCCGCCGTACGAGTTGGTGGAGCGTCGGGGGTTCGGTCTTGCGTATGCGGACGAGACGCTGGCCGACCGGGATCGCAGGGGTGTGCTGTGGCAGCGGGCCGGCTTCGGTCCGGGGCGTGGTCGGCCGGAGTTCGGGAAGGTGCATCCGTTGCGGCAGCGGCGGGCGATGCTCAGGTTGTTGTGTCAGGTGTGCGGGGGTCCGGCTGATCGCACCGAGGATGGTGTGTTGTGGTTGTTCCTGGATGATCGCGACGACTGGCCGGGTTGGCCGGAGAACGTGGCCGAGACCGAGCCGCCGGTCTGCCTGGCGTGTGTGCGTACGTCGGTTCGTCTGTGTCCGGCGTTGCGGCGGGGTGCGGTCGCGGTCAGGGCACGCCGGTTCCCGGTCGCCGGTGTTTATGGCGCCGTGTACCGGGCCGGGTCGTCCGGCCCGGTCGCGATGCGAGATGGGCGGATCGCGTTCGACGACCCGGCGATCCGGTGGGTGCAGGCCACGAGGTTGATCCGTGAGCTGCACGAGTGCGCCATCGTGCCTTTGGCTCAACTCTGATCCGCCGACAGCTCAGAGATCACGGCGGTCCGGGCGGTCGGCCAGCAGCGGCAAGGTCGGGTCCCACGTCGTGCCGTCGGCGGCGTCGCGGTGGCGGCGGGCCATCGCGGACAGCACCTCCAGCACCACGCGGTTCGCGAGGAACGAGGTGAGCTCCGCGTGGTCGTACGGCGGGGACACCTCCACCAGGTCCACGCCGAGCACCGGCAGCTCGTAGGCGATGCGGCGCACCGCGTCCAGCAGCTCGCGCGCGGTCAGGCCGCCCGGCTCCGGGGTGCCCGTGCCCGGTGCGTGGCCGGGGTCGCAGACGTCGATGTCCACCGACAGGAACACGCCGTCGCAGTCGTCCAGCGCGATCTCGAACGCCTCGGTCAGGCACGAGGACAGGCCGCGCGCCACGATCTCGGTCATCTCGTAGGACCGCATCCGCTGCTCGGCCATCCAGTCCAGCGTCTCCGGCTCCGGCCAGTACCCACGCAGCCCGAGTTGCAGGAACCGGTCGCCGCGCACCGCGCCGGACTCGATCAGCCGGCGCATCGGCTGGCCGTGCCCCACCAGCGAGCCGAACGTGATGTCGCCCGTGTCCGCGTGCGCGTCGAAGTGGATCATCGACACCCGGCCCTGGCCGACGTGCTGCGCCACGCCCGCCGCGTCCGGCCAGGCGATCGTGTGGTCGCCGCCCAGCACCAGCGGGATCGCGCCGTTGGACGTCACCGTGTGGACGGCGTGCTGGAGGTCGCGCACCGAGCGGGCCGCGTCGCCCGAGAACATCTCCACGTCGCCGGCGTCGAGCACGGCCAGGTCGCGAAGACCGTCCACGCGCAGCGCCAGCGACGGCCGCGAGCCGTCGTGCGGCAGGTAGCACGACTGCCGGATGTACTGCGGCCCGAACCGGGTGCCCGGCCGGTGCGAGGTGCCGCCGTCGAACGGCGCGCCGAGGATCACCACGTCCGCGCCGGCATAGGTCGACGGGTCGGCCCAGTCGCACCGGGGCACCCCGAGGAACGTCAGATCCGGACCGTACTGCGCGCCGTACCGTGCCATGCGCCGATGATCCCGAAGCTCACCCCGCGAGACCAGCGCTCGTCGTCGAGTGGTCCAGCGCGGCCAGGTAGCGCTCGGCGTCCAGCGCCGCCGCGCAGCCCGTGCCCGCCGCCGTGATCGCCTGCCGGTAGGCATGGTCGACGACGTCCCCGCACGCGAACACGCCCGCGACGTTCGTCGCCGTCGACGGGGCACGCACCACCAGGTAGCCCTGCCCGTCGCGGTCCAGCTGGCCGGCGAACAGCTCCGAGCGCGGCTCGTGCCCGACCGCGACGAACAACCCCGCGACCGGCAGGTCCTCGAGCCCGCCGGTGCGCACGTCCCGCACCCGCACGCCGCTGACCGTGCCGTCACCCAGGACGTCGACGACCTCGCTGTGCCAGCGGAACCGGATCTTCTCCTCGGCGAGTGCGCGCTCCTGCATGATCTTCGACGCGCGCAGCTCGCCGCGCCGGTGCACGACCGTCACCGAGGTGGCGAACCGGGTGAGGAACGTGGCCTCCTCCATCGCCGAGTCGCCGCCACCCACGACCGCGATCTCCTGGCCACGGAAGAAGAACCCGTCACACGTCGCGCACGCGGACACGCCGTGCCCGGTGAGCCGCCGTTCGTTGGGCACGCCCAGTTCGCGGTAGCCCGAGCCGGTGGCCACGACGACCGCCCGCGCCCGGTAGCGGGTGCGCGCCGTCGAGACGATCTTGACCGGGCCGGCGAGGTCGACCTCGGTCGCGTCCTCGGCCACGAGCCGCGCACCGAAGCGCGCCGCCTGCCGGCGCAGCCGGTCCATCAGGTCCGGGCCCTCGACGCCGTCGGGGAAGCCGGGGAAGTTCTCCACCGTGGTGGTGGTCATGAGCGCGCCGCCGAACACGGCGCCCTCGAGCACGAGCGGGGCGAGGCTCGCCCGGGCGGCGTAGGTGGCCGCGGTGTACCCGGCCGGGCCGGAGCCGATCACGATCAGGTCGAGCACCTCGTCCACACTTGCCTCCATCCGACGGTCGACGTCGGTTAGTATACGATATATGACTGCCGTTTCTGGAGGAGCGACGATGGACTCTGCTGCCGTGCCCGAGCCGGCCGAGGTCTCCGGCGGCGTCTGGAGCGTCGCGCTGCCGTTCCCGAACCCGCTCGGTTTCGCCTTCTCCTACGTGGTTCCGGCCGCCGGCGGCGTGCTGGTCGTCGACGCGGGCTGGGACTCCGACGAGTGCTGGGACGCGTTCCAGGCCGGGCTCGCCGCCGCGGGTGCGGGCCTCGACGACGTCGTCGGCGTGGTCGTCACGCACGTCCACCCCGACCACTACGGCCTGGCGGAACGGATCCGCGCGTCCTCGCCCGCCTGGATCGCCGTGCATCCGGCCGAGCGGCCGCGGATCGCCGAGGGTGAGCATGACCGGGTCCGCGCGGTCGAGGACATGGCCGGGTGGCTGGGTCAGGCCGGCGCGCCGCCGTCGGAGTTCGCCGAGCTCGAGGCGGACGCGGCCGACATCAGGTCGCGCATCTCCATGGTGGTCCCGGACCACGACCTGGTCGACGGCCAGGCCGTGCCGGGGACCGAGGACGCGCTCGTCGCCGTGCACACCCCCGGTCACACCCCAGGACACCTGTGCTTCCACGACCGGCAGCGGCGCCTGCTGTTCACCGGCGACCACATCCTGCCGCGGGTGACGCCGAACGTCTCCAAGCGCCCGCAGTCCGATGTGGACCCGCTGCGGGACTTCCTCGGCTCGGTCCGCAAGGTCCGCGACTTCGGCGACGTGTCCGTGCTTCCCGGCCACGAGTGGGTCTTCGCCGACCTCGACGCGCGGCTCGACGACCTGCTGGTCCACCACGACGAGCGGCTCGCCGAGATCGAGGCCGCGGTGTGCGCCGGCGCCGGCACGGTCTGGGAGGTCACCCGCGCGGTCACCTGGGCCCGGCCGTTCGACGGGCTGCGGGGCCGTGCCCGCCGCTCGGCCATCGGCGAGACGCTCTCCCACCTGTACCGCCTGGCGGTGGCCGGCCGCATCCGCTGGGTGCCCGGCCGACCGGACCGCTGGCTGCCCGCGTCCGGCACGGCCGGCGAGCAGCGGGCCGACATCGCCTAGCGAACTTGGACGGTGATCCCGTCGACCGCCGGGATCAGCTCGCCCACCACCGGCGCGCCGGGGATCTCGCCCGCCACCAGCAGGCCGCCGGACGTCTGCGCGTCGGCGAGCAGGAGCAGGGTCAGCTCGTCGGCGGTGCCGGGGTCGAGGTGCGGGCGCACCCAGTCGAGGTTGCGCTTGGTGCCGCCGGAGACGAAGCCCTCGCGGGCCGAGGACACCGCGCCGTCCAGGTAGGGCATGTCGGCGGCGGAGACCACCGCGGTCACGCCGCTCGCCCGCGCCAGCTTGTGCAGGTGGCCGAGCAGGCCGAAGCCGGTGACGTCGGTGGCCGCGCGGAGGCCGGCGGCGACCGCGGCCGCGGCGGCGTCCCGGTTGAGCGCGGCCATCGACGCGACGGCGTGCGCGAAGACCTCGCCAGTCTGCTTGTGCCGGTTGTTGAGCACGCCGACGCCGAGCGGCTTGGTGAGGCTGATCGGCAGGCCGGCCGCCGCGGAGTCGTTGCGCAGCAAGCGGTCCGGGTGCGCGGTGCCGGTGACCGCGAGGCCGTACTTGGGCTCCGGGTCGTCGATCGAGTGCCCGCCGGCCAGGTGGCAACGGGCCTCCCCGGCGACCGCGAGGCCGCCGCGCAGCACCTCCTTGGCCAGCTCGGTCGGCAGCACGCCACGCGGCCAGCCCAGCAGGTTCACCGCCAGCAGCGGGGTGCCGCCCATCGCGTAGATGTCCGACAGCGCGTTGGCCGCGGCGATCCGGCCCCAGTCGTAGGCGTCGTCGACGACCGGGGTGAAGAAGTCCGTTGTGGACAGAATGGCGGTGTCCCCGTCGAGCCGCACCGCCGCCGCGTCGTCGCCGTTGTCCAGGCCGACCAGCAGTTCCACGTCCGACGGCCCGGTGCCGAGCAGGTCGCGCACCATGTCCTCGAGCTCGCCGGGCGGGATCTTGCACGCGCAGCCGCCGCCGTGGGCGTACTGGGTCAGCCGAACGGTCATGTGTCGCACGATACCCGCGGGGCGCACCGACGCTATACTCTCTATTCGGAGGCGTACGTGTTCCTGGTGGACGCCGCGGTCTTCAAAACCGACGTGGCCCGGTATCCGGGTCAGGCAGGTTCGATTCCTGTCCGCCTCCGCCATTCTTCCCCGAGGGGCCACGCCATGCACGTTCTCGCCACCGCCGGCCACGTCGACCACGGCAAGTCGACGTTGGTCCGCGCGCTGACCGGGATCGAGCCCGACCGGCTGGCCGAGGAGCGCCGCCGCGGCATGACCCTCGACCTGGGCTTCGCGTGGACCACGCTGCCCGGCGGCGAGACCGTCGCGTTCGTCGACGTGCCCGGGCACGAGCGGTTCATCTCCACCATGCTCGCCGGCGTCGGCCCGGTGCCCGGCGTGGTCGTGGTGGTCGCCGCCGACGAGGGCTGGCGGGCGCAGACCAGCGAGCACGTGAGCGTGCTGGACTCGCTCGGCGTGCGGCACGGCCTGCTCGTCGTCACCCGCGCCGACCTCGCCGACCCCGGGCCCGCGCTGGCGTACGCCCGCGAGCGGCTCACGCGGACCTCGCTCGGCGCGGTCGAGGCGGTCGCGGTCAGCGCGGTCACCGGCGCCGGCCTCGACGAGCTGCGTGCGGCCCTGTCCCGGCTGGTCGCGGCGTTGCCGGCGCCGGTCACCGATGGCCGCGTCCGGCTGTTCGTCGACCGCGCGTTCACCGTCCGGGGCAGCGGCACGGTCGTCACCGGCACGCTCGGCGCGGGCACGATCCGGCACAACGACCGGCTGCTGCTGGCCCCGGCCGGCACCGAGGTCCGGGTGCGGGGCCTGGAGTCGATGGGCGAGAGGCACGACGAGGTCGCCGCGGTGGCGCGGGTCGCGGTCAACCTGCGGGGCCTGCCGGTCGAGGAGGTCCGCCGCGGGCACGTGCTGATCACCCCGGACCGCTGGCCGCTCACCGACGTCGTCGACGTGCGGCTCGCCTCCGTCGACCCGGCCGACCTGCCCGGTGACCTGATGCTGCACATCGGGTCGGCGGCGGTGCCGTGCCGGGTGCGGCCGTTCGCGGGTGGCGTCGACACGGACACCGCGCGGCTGCGGCTCGCGAGCGGGCTGCCGCTGGAGCCGGGGGACCGGGCGGTGCTGCGGGAGCCGTCCAGCAGGCTGGCCACCGGCGTCGTCGTCCTCGACGTCGACCCGCCGGAGCTGCGCAGGCGCGGGGCCGCGCTGAACCGGGCCATCGAGCTGGAGGACGCCACCGGCCGGCCGGACGTGCTCGTCGAGGTGGCCCGGCGGGGGAGCGTCACCCGCCAGTGGCTGGCCGCGCTCGGCGTCCTCGGCGGTGCCGACCCCGCGCCGACCGAGCTGATCGAGATCGGCGAGCACCTCGTCGACCCGGACACCTGGCAGCGCTGGGGCAAGGAGCTGGGCGCGGCGGTCGACGCCCACCGCGCGGCGGCGCCGCTCGAGCCCGGGCTGCCGGCCAAGGCGGCCGCCCAGGCGATCGGCGCGCCGGACCTGCGGCTGGTCGAGGCCCTGGTCCGCGACTCGGGCGGCGCGCTGCTCGCCCGCGGCGGCCGGATCACCCGTCCCGGCACCGCGCCGGGCTTCAGCAACGCGGCCCGCCGCGCCCTCGACGAGGTGTGCCGGCGGCTGGCGGAGGACCCGTTCGCCGCGCCGAGCGTGCCGGAGCTCGCCGAGGCCGGCCTGACCCGCGAGATCCTGGCCGCCGCCGCGGCGGCCGGCATGGTGCTGCGGCTGCCGGGCGAGGTGATCCTGCACCCGTCCGCCCCGCAGGCGGCCGCGACGGCGCTGGCCGGTCTGGACCAGCCGTTCACCCTGTCCGATGCCCGCCAGGCGCTGGGCACGACGCGCCGGGTGGCGGTCCCGCTGTTCGAGCACCTGGACTCGCTCGGCCTCACCGTCCGCGTGGACGGCGCCCTGCGCCGCGTCAGCCCGGCCTGAGGGCTCAAGGACATTCATCACAGCGTGACCACTGTTCCCGAACACAGGAAAGCTATAATATAGCGTCTACCATAGCCGCTACCGCCCTCGCGGCGAGGTTCACGACACGGGCGCACGCGAACGGGAGGTCAGATGAGCGACGACGACGCGAATCCGGAGTACGGCAAGATCACCGACGAGGCCGTGGCCAGACTCAAGGCCAGGCTGGGCAAGCGGTATCCGATTCAGCAGCCGTACCTGCGCTACGTGAACCAGGACAGCATCGCCCACGTGGCCCGGAGCATCGGCGACGACAACCCGCTCTACGTCGACCCCAAGTACGCCACGACCACCCGGTACGGCCGGCTGGTCGCGCCGCCGGCGATCTACTACGCGGCGGCCTGGGGGAGCTGGGACCTGCGGCGCGGCCAGGGCCTGCCCGGGGTGCACGGCCTGCACTCCGGCGACCAGTGGCGTTACTTCCAGCCCCTGTTCGAAGGTGACGAGCTGCACGCCACCAAGGAGCTCGTCCGCGCCGACCCGATGGAGGGGCGGCTCGCCGGCAAGAAGATGTACATCCAGGCCGACGAGATCCGCTTCTACAACCAGCGCGACGAGCTCGTCGCGATCCAGGTGATGCCGGTGATCCGGGCCGAGCGCGAGGAGTCCAAGAAGCGCGGCAAGTACACCCAGATCGCGAAGGCCACCTACACCGACGAGGAGATCGCGCAGATCGACGCGGAGCTCGAGCGGGAGCTGCCGCGCGGGGCGACGCCGCGGTACTTCGAAAGCGTCGAGGTCGGCCAGGACACCGACCCGGTGGTGAAGGGTCCGCTGACATTGCCGGACATGGTCACCTGGTTGCAGGGCATCGGGTCCCCGCACGTGCGCAGCGGCAAGTACTGGATGGAGTACCGCAAGTCCTCGCCGAAGGTGGCGGTGAAGGACCCGGTCACCGGCATCCCGCAGGCGGTGGAGCGGGTGCACTGGGACGACTACATGGCCGCCGAGATCGGTATGCCGGCCGCCTACGACTACGGCTCCCAGCGCGGGGGTTATGCGACGTACTTCGCCACGAACTGGGTCGGCGACGACGGTTGGGTGGCCGAGCTCGACTTCCAGTTCCGCGGCATGTTCTTCAACGGCGACGTGTTCCGGATCGGCGGAAAGGTCGTCGACAAGTGGCGCGGGGCCAAGACCGGCACGGGCTACGTGAAGGTGGAGTTCCACTCGATCAACAACCGCGGCGACGACATCATGCCCGGCACGGGGATCATGGCACTGCCGTCGGAGGAGACTGGTCCCGTCGAGTTCCCGGTGGACGTCCGGGAGGACGGCCGCGCCTAGTTCGTGCCCCCGTTGAAGGAGACCATCATGACCTTGCACGTGTTCCGGCCGGTGCCGTTCGACGACCAGCAACAGCTCCAGCTCGCCCGCCGGCTGGACACGTTGCGCGGCAAGCGGGTCGGCTTCATCGGCAACCTCAAGCCGAACTGCGACGTCCTGTTGCACACCACCGAGGACCTTCTCGGTGCGCGGCAGGGCATCGCGGGGACGGTCTACCGCGAGAAGGCAAGCTGTAGCAGCGGTGCGCCGGTCGCGATGCTCGACGAGCTCGGGCGCACCTGTGACGCGGCCGTCGTCGCACTCGGCGATTGAGGCTCCTGCACGTCGTGGAGTGTCCATGACGCCGTGGAGCTGGAGAAGCGCAACCTGCCGACGGTCACCCTCGTCGGCGAGACGTTCCGCATGATCGCGGAATACGAGAGTGAGGGTCTCGGCCTCGCCGGGCTGCCGCTCGCGATCGTGGAGTACCCGATGGGCGGAGTGCCGACCGAGGAGGCCGTGGCGCGCGCGCATCGTGCGTTCGACCAGATCCTCGCGGGCCTGACTATCCCTGGGAGGCCCTGATGTCCTTCGCGGACAAGGAAGTCACCGGCGACCTGCTCGGCTACGACGACCCCGAGGCGATGGAGGACTTCTTCTACGCTTCGAAGTGGACGGACGGTCTGCCGGTCGTCGCCCCGACCGAGGCCCGCGTCGAGCGCATGCTGGGCGCGGCCGAGGGCGGCGAGCTGCTCGGCACGATGCCACCTCGCTGGCGGCGGACGTATGTCCACCACGTGGCGGTGAACGCGGTGTTGGCGGGTTGTCGCCCGGAGTTCTTCCCGGTCGTGCTCGCCGGCGTCCGGGCGATCCTGGATCCTCGGCTGAACCTGTACGGCGTGCAGGGAACCACGAACCCGGCCGGCGTGATGCTGGTGGTCAACGGCCCGGCCAGACTCGACCTGGACGTCAACAGCGGCCACAACCTCTTCGGCCAGGGCTGGCGGGCGAACGCCACCATCGGTAGGGCGATCCGCCTCTGCATGATCAACATCGGCGGCGGCCTTCCGGTGCTGGGCGACATGTCCACCCTGGGCAACCCGAACAAATACGGTTCGTGCATAGCCGAGAACGAAGAGGAAAGCCCGTGGGACCCGTTCCATGTGGAGCGCGGCTTCGCCCCGGAGGACTCGGTGGTGACGGCGGCGGGGGTGACGGCCCCCCAGAACATCGCGATCCTGTCCCAGGACCCGATAGCGATCCTCGACGGCCTGGCCGGCGCGCTGATGAGCAGTGGGAGCAACCTGTTGCTGTTCACCGCCCAGCCGCTGGTCGTGATAGGCCCGGTACACGCGAAACACCTGTCCCGCAACGGTTACGACAAGCCGTCCATTCGCCGGTACCTGTGGGACCACGGCACGATAGAGCTGACGGGCGTGGGAGGAACGGACGGCAAGGCGATGCGCGAGTGGAAGGCCCGCTGCCTCCACGTGGAGGGCGACCGGGAGTTCCTCCGCCCGTCGGTGACCCCGGAGGACATCGGGATCGTGGTGGCGGGAGGCAAGAGCGGCCCGCACAGCGCGGTGCTGCAGCCGTTCAACATCACGCAGCTGGTGAGCATGCCGGTGACCACCCCCTGACCCACGGCAAAGCGGAGCGAACAGCAGAGCCCTCACCCCGGAAGGCAGCCGGACTCAGCCGTCGGCAGCCGAGGCGAAGTGACACCGCGAAGGATGCCCCTGCCCCCGATCCACCAGCTCCGGCACCTCCGTGCCACACACCTCGGCAGCCTTCCAGCACCGGGTCCGGAACGAACACCCGGAGGGCAAGGCGGTAGGACTGGGCAGGTCCCCCTCCAGCAAGATCCGCCGCACGCTGTCCCGCCGAGAAGGATCCGGAACGGGTACCGCGGACAACAGGGCCTGGGTGTACGGATGAGCAGGCCGGGAGTAGATGGCGTCTTCGGAGCCGAGCTCGACGATCCGCCCGAGATACATGACGGCGACCCGATCCGAGATGTGCCGCACCACGGACAGGTCATGCGCGATGAACACATAGGACAGTCCGAAGTCGGCCTGGATGTCGGCCAGAAGGTTGATCACCTGCGCCTGCACGGAGACGTCCAAGGCGGAGACCGGCTCGTCGCACACGATGATCTCGGGATCCAGGGCCAGCACCCGGGCGATGCCGATCCGCTGCCGCTGCCCCCCGGAGAACTGGTGCGGATAACGGTCCATGAAGGACGGATCCAGCCCGACCCGCTCCAGCAGCTCCCCGGCCCGCACCCGGTGCTTGGCCCGCGGCACGATCCCGCGGTGGATGGCCCACGCCTCGGTCACCAGGTCGCCGACCGTCATCCGCGGGTTCAGTGACGCGTACGGGTCCTGGAAGATGATCTGGATCTTGCGCCGCACCTCCCGCAGCTCGCGCCGGCCCATCGCGAACACGTCCCGCCCGCGGTAGAACACCCGGCCCGAGGTCGGCTCGTCCAGCCGCAGCAGCGTTCTGCCCAAGGTGGACTTCCCGCACCCGGACTCGCCGACCAGCCCGAGCGTCTCACCGGCCCGCAAGGAAAAGCTGACCCCGTTGACCGCCTTGACCTCGCCGGAGTGACGACGTAGCCCCGTGCCCTCCCGCACCGGGAACCACTTCACCACGTTCTCCACCCGCAGCACGGGTTCTTCCACGCTCGCTGTGTTCATGGCTCGCTCCGCTCATCACGCACCACCTCGCCGGCGAAATGACACGCCGACCGCCGGCCGGCGCCCACCTCGACCACCGACGGCCGCTCGACCGAACACACCGGCGCCGCCAGCGGGCAGCGCGGGTGGAACTCGCACCCGGCCGGAATCGCCGACAGGTTCGGCGGCGATCCGTCGATCGCCTCGAGGCGGCCGCCCTTCTGGTCCGCCCGCGGGATCGAGCGCATCAACGCCCGGGTGTACGGGTGCGCCGGGCTGTCGTACACCTCGCCGATCGACCCGTACTCGATGCCGCGGCCGGCGTACATCACCACCGCGTGGTCGGCCACCTCCGCCACCACGCCGAGATCGTGCGTGATGAGCACCAGGCCCATGCCGAGGTCGTGCCGCAGCTCCGCCAGCAGCGCCATGATCTGCGCCTGCACGGTCACGTCCAGCGCGGTGGTCGGCTCGTCGGCGATCAGCAGGTCCGGCTCCAGCGCGATGGCCATCGCGATCATCACCCGCTGCCGCATGCCGCCGGAGAACTGGTGCGGGTAGTCGCCGATCCGGTTGCGTGCGTTGGGGATCCGCACCCGGTCGAGCAGCTCCACGGCCCGGGCGGAGGAGTCGGCGCGGGACATGCCGCGGTGCACCCGGAACATCTCCGCGATCTGGAACCCGACCGTGAACACCGGGTTCAGCGCGGTGAGCGCGTCCTGGAAGATGATCGCTATCCGCTCGCCGCGGATCCTGCGCATCTCCCTGCGGGACAACCGAAGCAGGTCGACGTCGTCGAACAGCACCGCGCCGCCGGTGACGTAGCCGGGCGGCGACTCGACGATGCCGAGCACCGCCCGCGCGGCGACCGACTTGCCCGACCCGGACTCGCCGAGGATCGCCAGCGTCTCCCCGCGGTTCACCGCATAGGACAGCCCGTTGACCGCATTGGTCAGCCCGTAGGAGGTGCGGTACTCGACCCGCAGGTCCCGCACCTCCAGCAGCGGGTGCCCCGCGCCCGACGTGGGCCGGGGCGCCGCCCGGGTCGAGGACACAGGCGAGCTCATCACGGCCAGCCGAGCCACTCGCGTACCCCGCGGCCCATGATCCACTCGAGATCGGCGGGGGAGAGGAACCCGAGCTCGTCGGCGAACAGCCGGCGGACCTCGTCGTAACTACACGTCAGCCGGGTGATGTCGCTGCCCCAGAACACCCGCGGCGGCTCGAAGGCGTCGACCACGCGGCGGATCCGGTCGTGCAGCGACGGGAACGGGTAGCCCTCGGTGACGTTGCTGGGCAGGCAGGTCGCCTTCACCGCGATGTTGTCGTGCCGCGCGAGCTTCACCAGGTCGTCGAGCACCGGGTCGATGCCCTCGTCCCGCACGTCGGTCCGCAGCGCCAGGTGGTCGAGCACCAGGCGCAGGTTCGGGTGCCGCGCGGCGATCTTGTCCACCGCCTCGAGCCCGCCCGGCGCGAACACCATCACCGGCACCCCCGCGGCCTCGGCCTCCGGCCACACCCAGTCCGCGGTGCCGTCGGTGAGCCAGTCCGCGGCCGGTCCCCGGCTGAACGTCACCCGGATGCCGAGCATGCCGGCCTCGTCCCGCCAGGTCGCGAGCTTGCCGCGGCTGGCCTCGTCGGTGAGCGTGATTCGGCCCATCACCCGGAACTTGTCCGGGTGCTCGCGCGCGGCGGCGAGGCAGGTGTCGTTGCGGTCGCCCTCGAACGAGGGCGGTACGAGCACCGCCGCGTCCACCCCGGCGGCCGCCATTTCGGCGAGCAGCTCATCGGCGGCGAACTGGTCGCCGTGGGCGAAGTCCCTCCCACCGGGAAGCCACGGGCGGTCCGGTGTCTCCGGTTCCCAGATGTGTGCCTGGGCATCGGTGATGATCACGTGTGCACGCTCCCGTTCTCGTCGGTCAGCTGGTCTTTCGGCCGGTCCGCGGCTCGACGCGGCGGCTCACCGGCACACCCTGCCCGTGGTTGCCGACGTAGGCGCGGGACTGGTTGCGGCCCGGGTTGCCGGCCACCACGATGTCGATCCACTCGGGACGCATCAGCCCGCGCACCGGCCGCCCGGTCTCCTCGGCGTCGGCGTACTCGGCCGGCGCCTTGCCGCGGGCGACGAGGTCCGGCCACTCGAACTTCTTGCCGCTGACGCCGCGCCCGTAGCGGGCCACCCACGCGCCGTCGAGCCACACGTTGTCGTAGAGGTAGCGCCGCACGTCGTCCTTGGTGAGCCCCTCGGCGGCGATGATCCCGGCGATCGCGGGGCCCAGCACCACGAACGGGTGCTGGGCCTCGTAGATGAAGTTGTGGTAGCACCACGGCCCGAGCACGTCGGTCAGCAGCCGGGCGATCGTGGCGAGGTGGTCGGTGGCGCGGGCGCCGCCGCTGTAGATCGGCGCGCTGGCCGCGTACACGCTGCGGACGGTCACCACGTCGTCGGCCTCGGTGAAGCCCCGGTCGACCCGGTAGGGCGCCCAGCCGATGTCGCGCACGGCCGCCTCGTGCTCGGCCAGCGCGACGTTGAAGGTGGCGCCGATCGCGCCCTTGTCGGTCTCGTCCGGGATCGGCCGCAGGCCCGCCACGTTGCGCAGGTAGAGCCGGAGGAACCGGCCGACCGAGGTGTTGGCCCGCTGACCGACGCGCAGCGCACCGGTGCCGGAGTTGAAGTCCAGCTCCTTCGCCGACGGTCCACTCAGGAGCACCATCGGCTCCCAGCCCGGGGTGCTGCCGGCGTCCTCGACGCGGAACACCGGGTCGGCGATCGCCTCGACCGCGGCGACGAGGATCGGCAGGTACTCCGGCCGGCAGCCGGCCATCACCCCGTTGACGGCGACCGTGTGGACGGTGGCCTCGCGGCTGGCCGGCAGGAGGACGCCGAGGACCTCGCCGGGGTCGCGGCCGGTGTGCCGGAGGAACGCGGCGACCCTGGCGGGGGTCGGGGGGACGATGGGGAGGCCGTCGGTCCAGTGCCGGTCGGTGAAGCCGTCGAGGATCTCGTCGTAGCCGCCGCGCAGGACGATCTCGTCCCGGGCCGGCTCCGGCTCGGGCCGCGCCGGGTGCCGGGTGGGCGTGGTGAGGAGCCCGGCGAGGAGCGCGGGCACGACCTCGGCGTCCACTTTGGACTCGAAGGTGGTGTCGGAGTCGGTCAGCATCACGCCCGGGTAGACCGCGAGCGGGATGTCGGCCACGCCGAGCGCGCCGGCGATCATGCCGGCCATGACCTCGAACTCGGTGGAGACGATCGCGACCGTCGGGACCCCCGCCCGCTCGATCGCCACGCAGGCCCGCAACACGGCGGGCGTGCAGGAGCCTCAAGCCCCGACACCGACGACCGCCGCGTCGATCTCGTGCTGGCGCAGGCGTTGCGGCAACCGGGCGACCGCGTCGTGCTCCTCGGTGGTGGTGCCGTGGATGTTGCCGAACTCCGGGTGCGGGACGAACTCCGTGCCCGCGAAGCGTTCCCGTGCGGCCTGCTCGAAGCGGGCGAACATGAGGTCGCCCTTGAACACGTGGTCCCAGACGAACGCGACCCGCTTGCCGGTGAGGTCGGTCGGTCGCGGGGCGAGGTCGCCGGCCGGCAGGCCGCCACGGCGCCCGAGCGGCCAGAGGACCTCGTAGTGGGGTTCGGGCGGTGTGGTCATCGGCGACCTCGCTTGGTTCCGCGGCTGGCGATAAAAAATATATCCTAGCGACTGGAGCGAATGCTACGTCGCGATGTCCGCCGGCGCCAGAGCCCCCGCGGTCCGCCACTCGTTCTGGACCTCGGCCACCGATGTCGACGCGAACAGGGGCGCGGCCGTACGGACGCCGACCGGCATGCGGCGGAACCGCCACGGGCTCGTGAACGCCAGCCGCTCGCCGAACTCCGGCGACCAGCCGCGGACCAGCACCGACCGGTACAGCTCACCCAGCGCGCCCGGCGCGGTGCCGGCCAGGTGGGCCGGCGTCACCTCCGCCGCGGCCGGCAGCTCGACCTGCGGCGGGTCGGCCCCGCGGTAGTGGCTCACGCAGGTGTTCACCAGCGCACGCAGCTGGGAGAGCAGCAGGTGGCTGCCACCCCGGTCGGCGGCCAGCGCGGACACCACCGCGAAGCTCGCCCAGGCACCGGCGTTCGGGTCGGCCACGCCCCAGTTCAGCAGGCCCAGCGGGGCGCCGGACCGGTCGGTGACCGCGGCCTCGAGGCCGGCGAGCGCGGTGAGCATCGGGGCGTAGCTGCGGGCGAGGTACTCGCCGTCGATCGTCCGGCCGCCCATCGACAGCAGCACCAGCGCGGGGTTGGCCGCGAACAGCCGTGTCGGCGCCAGGTCGAGCCGCTCCAGCACCCCGGTGGCGAAGCTCTCGACGACCACGTCCGCCGACGCGACCAGCGCGAGGAACCGCGCGTGGTCGGCGGGGTCCTTGAGCTCCAGCCGGATGCCGCGCTTGTTCCGGTTCGCCGCGTTGTACAGCCACGCCCGCTCGTACCCGGGCAGCGTCGCCCGGTCCGAGGCCAGCCCGGCCGGGAAGTCCACGCCGCGCCGCCGGCCCACGTCGAGCCGGTCGAGGCTCTCGACCTTGACGACGTCCGCGCCGAGGTCGGCGAGCCACGCGCTCGCCACCGGCGCCGCCCACACCCAGCCGAGGTCGAGCACCCGCAGCCCCGCGAGCGGGCCGCCGGGGCGCGGGGTCCACGAGCACGGGCGCGGCGTGGGCCGGTGCGCGGTGACCGCCGGCACCGGGTCCGTCCCGTCGAGCAGCCGCGGGTCGGCCAGCGCCTCTCCGGCGGTCCGAAGTGGAGCGATCGGCACCCGGAACGCGCGGCCGGCGGCCACGACGTCCTCGACGGTCCGCTCGCGCAGGATCTCGGTGATCAGCGCGGCGACCTCGTCGGCGTGCTCGGCCGCGATCACGAGCTGGTCGGCGAGGTCCGGGCGGGCGGCCCACGGCGGGTCGCCGAGGAGGGCCAGGAACGCCTCCCACTCCACCCGCGCCCGGCAGATGACGACGACCCAGCCGTCGTGGCAGCGGAACATGCGGAACGGGAAGGGGCCGCCGGAGCCCGACGCGCTCGGCCCCGAGCGGCGCCACGGGCGGCCGTAGTTGAGGAACTGGATGGCGTTGACGCCGGACATCCCGGCCAGACAGGCGACCGGGTCGACCACGACGTGCTCGCCGATGCCGTCGCGCCGCGCGCCGAGCCAGCCGGCCAGCGCACCGGTGGCGGCCTGCAGCCCGGCGATCGCCTCGAGCATCCGGCCGGGCGGGGCGAGCCCGGGCCCGTCCGGCTCGCCGATGGCCGCGCCGATGCCGGACAGCTCGGCGATCCGCGCGTTCGCGTCGGGCAGCGCGGCCGGCCACCCGAGCTCGACGAGCGTCAGGCTCCGGTGCGCGGCCGGCCACGGTTCGTCGCCCCCGAGGAGGGCCGCGAGTGGCTCGGGGTCGTCGGTGAGACAGATGTCGAAGTCGGCGAGCTCGCCGGTGGTCTCCACCGGGAAACCGGCTCGCCGCAAGGTGTCCGCGGCGAACCGGCAGGCGTAGCCGCGGCCGAGGGTGAGGATCCGGGGCGTCATGTCGAGACCGCCTGGGGGAGGGCGTCGTACGCGTCTGGGTGCGGAAGGGGCGGGAGCTCCATATCAGGATATGATATAGCAAATCGGTGAGTGAAAGGCGGCAGGCCAATGGCGGCACCGAACACCCTCCAGCCGGACCGGACCAGCGACGCGATGCTCGACCTGGTCCGCTGGGCGGGCGGGCTGACCCTCGCCGACATCCCGGAGGCGGTCCTCGACGGGACCAAGCGGCGGCTGCTCGACCTGGTCGCCGCCGCCCTCGCCGGCACCCAGGCCGACGGCGTCCCGCAGCTGCTGCGCGCGGTCGAGGACTGGGGCGGCCGCCCGGTCGCGAGCGTCATCGGATCCGCGGTCCGCACATCGGTGCCGCACGCGGTGCTGCTCAACGCGACGATCAGCCGTGCGCTCGAGCTCGACGACGTGCACGAGAAGGCGTTGCTGCACCCGACCGTCGCCACCGCGCCGATCGCGTTGGCGCTCGCCGAGCAGGACCCGGCGCTCGACGGCGGCCGGCTGCTGACCGCGCTCGTCGCCGCGCAGGAGGTGATGTGCCGGCTCGGGCTCGCGCCGGAGTACCACGTCGCCGGCCCGCGGCACCGGCCGCGCGGCTGGTCGTTCACCTACCAGTGCGGCGCGCTCGGCGGCGCGCTGGTCGCGGCGCTGCTGCGCGGGCTCGACGAGTCCCGCACGCTCGACGCGCTGGGCAACGCCTACACCGCGCTCGCCGGCAACCAGCAGGCGATCAAGGAGGCGTCGCTGGCGATTCGCGTGCAGCAGGGGGTGACCGCGCAGACCGCCGTGCAGTCCGCCGACCTCGCCGCGCTGGGGATCACCGGGCCGCACGAGGTGCTGGAGGGGGAGTACGGCTGGCTCAGCTACTGGCACGGCGGCACCTACGACCGCTCGGTCCTCGTGTCCGAGCTGGGTGATCGGTGGGAGTCGGCCGGCGCGAGCGTCAAGCCGTACCCGGTCTGCCGGATCACGCACAACACGGTCGGCGCGACGCTGGCCGCCGGGGTCGCGCCCGCGGACATCGAGCGGATCGTGGTGCACGTCAACAGCCAGGAGAGCTGGGACGAGGTGGTGCACCCGCTGGAGCGCCGCCGCCGGCCGGCCTCGTCGATGGACGCGCAGTTCAGCCTGCCGTTCATCGTGGCGATCGCGGCCGTGCGGGGCGCGGTGACGCTGGCCGGCCTGACCGAGTCGGCGATCCGCGATCCCGAGGTGCTGGCGCTGGCCGAACGTGTCGAGCCGGTGCTCGACCCCGGGTTCGACCGGTCCGCCGGCCGGGTCATCCCCATGCCCATCGTGGTGGACGTCCACCGGCGGGACGGCACGGTGGTCACCCGGCGGTCGGAGCATCCGCTGGGGCATCCGGGAAACCCCATGGACTGGGCCGCGGTGGAGGCGAAGGTGTGGGACTGCGCCGCGTGGGGCGCGGCGCCCGCCGACCACGCGGTGGTAGCGGAGCTGGTCGCGGCGGTGCGGGGGCTGGCGGCGGACCGCGCGCCGGGCCGGCTGGCCGGGCTGCTCGCGCGGGCGAAGGCGGTGCCGGCATGAGGGCCGCGCGACTGCACGAGTTCAAGTCCCCGCTGCGGATCGACGACGTGCCGGACCCCGTCGCCGGGCCCGACGAGGTGCTCGTCCGGCTGACCCACGCCGGCGTCAACCCGATCGACCTCCGGCTGCGGGACGGCGGCGCCGGCCGGGTCGACCTGCCGTTCGTGCCGGGCTGCGACGGGGTCGGGGTAGCGGGCTCGGGGCCGGTCGTCGTGTACGGGGCGGGGCTGGGGCTGCGGCGGGCCGGTACCTACGCCGAGCAGGTCGCGGTGCCTTCGGCTGGTGTCGTGCGGCTGCCGGACGGGGTGGATCCGGTGCAGGCGGCGGGGATCGGGCTCGCGGGGGTGACCGCGTGGGCGCTCGTCGAGCGGGTGACGGCGGCGGACCGGGTGCTCGTGCTCGGCGCCAGCGGTGGGGTCGGCTCGCTGGCGGTGCAGCTCGCGCGGTCGGCGGGAGCCCGGGTGTGGGCGCAGACTCCCTCTTCGTCCGACCGCCTCGACCTCGGCGCGGAGCGCGTCGTCGGGTGCGACGCGGACGGCTTGCGGTCCGCCGTCCGCTCGTTCGAGCCGACGGTGGTGCTCGACGGGCTCGGCGGGGCGTTCACCGGTGCGGCGGTGCGCTCGGTGGCCGACGGCGGGCGGATCACCGTGTTCGGCGTGAGCGCGGGGGCGCGTGGCGAGGTCGACTTCGCGACGCTGTACCGCAGGTCGGTGACGCTGCGCGGGCACGCGAGCCTGGCCATGCCCGCCGCCGCCGTGCGGGACGCGCTGGTCGGCTGCCTCGAGCTGGTTGCCGGCGGCCAGGTTCGAGTGCTGGTCGACGAGGTGCTGCCGCTGGGCGCGGTGAACGCGGCGCACCGGCGCCTGGCCGAGCGGCGCGCGACCGGCAAGCTGGTGCTGGCGAACTAGTCCGCCTCCCCGGGATTAAAAGTGTGCGTTGCGTCCCAGCGAATAGTGCGGGTATCGAGGTGGATGGTGGCTGGGTGCCGTCACGGTCCCCTGAGGTTCCGGTGGTCGGCGCAGGACTTCACACGATGATCTACGAGACACCTAGTCCGCCTCCCCGGGATTTAAAGTGTGCGTTGCGTTCCGGCGAATGGTGTGGGTGTCGGGGTGGGTGGTGGCTGGGTGGCGTCACGGTCCCCTGGGGTTCCGGTGGTCGGCGCAGGGCTTCACACGATGATCTACGAGACACCTAGTCCGCCTCCCCGGGATTGACAGTGTGCGTTGCGTTCCGGCGGATGGTGTGGGTGTCGGGGTGGGTGGTGGTTGGGTGTCGTCACGGTCCCCTGAGGTTCCGGTGGTCGGCGCAGGACTTCACACGAAGATCTACGAGACGGGCCTTAATGCTCCGCCGGGGCGTCGAAGCCGACCTTGTCGACGTGGATCCGGCCGACGCCGGGCTCCTCGTCGCGAATGGCCTTGTCCAGGATCGCGACGAGCACCGCGTCGGGCACGAGGCACTCCATGCACGCGTCGGGCAACGCCTCGAGCACGACCCGCACGGAGTTGTCCGGCTCGATGGACCCGATCCGCAGATCGAACCCGTCCGCGGCGAGCGCGGGCCGCACGTTGTCCAGTGCCTTCTCGACGGCCTGCTGCATGTGACCACTCCTCTCGCCTGCGGCGGCCTCGATGCCACCGATGGTGGGCATATCATATATCAGGATGGGAGGTGCGGAGGTGGACGTTTGCTCGGTCGGTCTTGACGCGAGGGGCGGCTCAGGGGGTGATCTCGGCTGAGCGGGCCTGGCCGTAGTGGCCGGCCGGGAGGAAGCAGGAGTGGCCGCCGCCCATGCCGCCCGTCACCACCAGCATCAGCGAGGCCGGGTCGTTGACGATCGGGATGCGGCCGTTCACCAGGTAGTGCTCCGCGCCCTCGCCGCGGCGTAGGTGCGCGCGGCGGTTGGACAGCGCGTCCGGCGGCAGGGTCGTGTTCTCGACCAGGTGCCGCCTCAGCCCGGCCTTGTCGAAACCGCCGTCGCGCAGGATCTGGGCGTGGAGCGGGTTCAGGGCCAGCACCGGGGTCGCGTGCGGGTCGACCACGTTCGGGGTGCCGAGGCTGGGCAGGCTGCCGCACAAGGTCTTCACCACGTCCGTCCAGTCGGCGCTGGAGTCGTGGATGTTCATCGCCGCGTTCACGCCCACCACGGTCACCACGTCCTGCGACAGCGCGAAACCGCGTTCCACGTGCAGCGGCTCCCAGGGCGAGTCCTCCTCGTTCTCGCCGGCGCACAACGTGTACTTGCCGACGAAGCCCTGCGTGCACTTGTCCACCTCGCCCGGTCGCGCGCCGCCGAGGTTGATCAGCGCCAGCCGCACCGCGCGGCCGATCGTGGCGTTCGCCTGCCAGCCGGGCCCGAGCACGCCGGTCGAGCAGTTCAGTCCGATCCGTTGCCGGATCGGGCCGTTGACGATCAGCATGGGGGTCAGCGGGTTCGTCGTCGGCTGCAGGCCGGCCAGCTGGAAACCGGGCTCCAGCATCAGCTCGAACGCGGTCAGCACCACCGGCAGGTACTCCGGCCGGCAGCCGGCGAGCACCGCGTTCACCGCGAGCTTCTCGACCGTCGCCGCGCCGTTGGCGGGCGGCACCGGGCCCAGCGAGGCGGCCGGGTCGCGCGTGGTGCCCGCGAGCATGCGCAGCACCCGCGCACGGGTGGGCGGCACGACGGGAAGGCCGTCGGTGTGGCCGCGCTCGTGGAACCACGCGCTGACGACCTCGACGTCGTCCGGCAGATCCTCCACAGAGGACATCAGCATGGCGAGGTCAGCCCTTCGACGATCGCGGCGGCCCGCTCGCGCAGTGCGGCCCGGATGTCGGGCTCGGGCCGGTCGTTGAGCGGGTGGGGGAGGACGACCTGCGGCAGCCCGACGGCCCCGGCCCCCGTGGCGACGGCCACCGCGAGACCGGCGAAGGCCGCGGTGAACAGCGTCACCGACGGCACCCCGCGCCGTTCGAGCTCAACGGAATCGTGGATACACCACGATGTGCAGGAGCCTCAATTGCCGATGCCGACCACGACGGCGTCGCAGTCGGCGGCCATGGCCTCGAGCACGTCGTCGGGCAGCGTCTGGGCCGCCGAGATCCGCCGCTCGACGATCCGCGCGACGCCGTAGTCGTCGCGCAGCAGGGCGGTGAGCTCGTCGGCGATGACGTTCATGCAACGCCAGCTGTTGTTGACGATGCCGATGGTCCGTCCGTGCACAGTGGACAGTCGGGGCGCGGCGAGGCCGGCCGAGCCGGTCGTCTGCTCCGCGTAGGGCATCAGGATGTCCACCATCAGCGTCCTCCGTTGTCGCCGACCCGCGGCGAGCGCGCCGGCCACTCGCGCGGGTACGTTGCGGTCGGAGGCGTGTGCGCTGAGCCGCCTCCGTCCGCACTTGATCTATCCTATAGTCACGGACTCTAGCAGCCGTTATTCCGTTGGGAGGCGATCGTGACCACGGAGTTCGGCGTCACGCTGCAGTCCGGGGCCGACCCCGCGGCGTTCGCGCGGCTGGCCGAGGACGCCGGGTTCGACTACCTGGCCTGCGGCGAGCACCTGGTCTTCCACGGGCCGACGACCAACGCGTTCATCTCGCTGGCGTACGCGGCCGGGGTGACCTCGCGGATCAAGCTCGTCAGCGCGGTGACCCTGCTGCCGCTGTACCAGCCGGCGGTCGCCGCCAAGCTCGCCGCCTCGCTCGACGTCACCAGCGGCGGCCGGTTCACCCTCGGGGTCGGCATCGGCGGGGAGTACCCGCGGGAGTTCGAGGCGGCGGGGGTGCCGGTCGAGTCGCGCGGCGCGCGGACCGACGAGGCCCTCGAGATCGTTCACCGCCTCCTGACCTCCGCCGACGTATCGGTGGACGGTCGGTTCACGTCGTTCTCCGGGGTCACCCTCGCGCCCCGGCCGACGCGGCGCACGCCGTTCTGGATCGCCGGTCGCCGGCCCCCGGCGCTGCGCCGGGCCGCCCGGTGGGGTGACGCGTGGCTGCCGTACCTGCGCACGCCCGCGCAGGTCGCCGACGGCCGCGCGGCGATCGAGGCGTACGCCCGGGCCGACGGCCGCCCGGAGTGGGGCGGGCGGACCGCGTTGTTCGCGTTCACCACGGTGGACAAGGACGGCGACCGGGCCCGCGCGATGGCGGCCGAGCGGGTGGGCCGGACCTACCGGCAGGACTTCTCGTCGTTCGCGGAGAAGTACCTGATCGCGGGGACGCCGCAGGAGTGCGTGGCCCGGCTGCGCGAGTACCTGGCGGTGGGCGTGGACGTGGTGATCTTCCGGATCGCCTGCCCGCGACGCGAGGCCGACGCGATGCTCACGCTGCTGGCCGAGGAAGTGATCCCAGAACTGCGCTGATGGGTGAATCGCCGCGCCTGCCGGATGAATGCCGTGCGAACGGCCCATTCGCACGGCCCGGGGGCCCCCCGATTTCCACGTTACCGGCGGGGACCGACAGTTCCGCGGGGTCAGTGGACGGCGCCCGCACCCGTGAGCCCGTTGATCTCCGTTGGCGTGAAGCCCCAGTCGGACAGCACCTTCGCGGAGTCGTCGCCCGGGGCGGGGGGTGGGCAGGCCACCGCGCCCGGGGTCCGGCTGAACCGTGGGGCCGGGGCCGGGTGGGGCACACCGCCGACGTCCACGAACGCCTCGCGGGCCACGTGGTGCGGGTGCGTCGGCACCTCCGCCAGGCCGAGCACCGGCGCGTAGCACGAGTCGGTGCCGAGGAGGAGGGCGGACCACTCGTCGCGGGTGCGAGTACGGAACAGCGTCGTCAGCCGCGCGCGCAGCGCGGGCCAGTCGGCGTGCGCGATGGGTTCCGCCAGACCGGCGAGGTCCAGGCCGATCCGGCGGAAGAGCTGGCGGTGGAACTTCGGCTCGATCGCGCCGATCGACACGTACCGGCCGTCGGCGGTCTCGTACACGTCGTAGAACGGGGCGCCCGAGTCCAGGTAGTTCGTCCCGCGCTCGTCGCGCCACGTGCCGTTGCGGCGGCGGCCGTGGAACTGGGTCATCAGCAGCGACGCGGCATCCACCATCGCCGCGTCGACCACCTGGCCGCGGCCGGACACCCGGGCCTCGAGCAGGGCGCACACCATGCCGAACGCCAGCAGCATGCCGCCCGCGTTGTCGCCCACCAGGTTCAGCGGGATCACCGGCGGCCCGCCCGCCCGGCCGATCGGCTCGAGGGCGCCGGCCAGCGCGATGTAGTTGATGTCGTGCCCCGCCGCCGCGGCGAGCGGACCGTCCTGGCCCCAGCCCGTCGCCCGCCCGTACACCAGGCGCGGGTTGCGGGACAGGCAGACCTCCGGCCCCACGCCCAGCCGCTCGACCACCCCGGGCCGGAACCCCTCGAAGATCCCGTCGGCCTGGTCGGCCAGGCGCAGCACCACGTCCGCGCCGGCCGGGTGCTTCAGGTCCACCAGCACCGACCGGCGCCCGCGCACCACCAGCTCCAGCCGCGGATCGGGCGCCTGGACGTGCCGGTCCCCGCCCGGCCGGTCGACCCGCACGACCTCCGCCCCCATGTCCGACAGCATCATGCCGGCGAACGGACCCGGTCCGCGGCCGGCCAGCTCGACGATCCGCAGCCCGCTCAGTGGCCCCACCCGCTACCTCCCTTGTGCACCACAAATCGCTAGAATATATTCTAGAGTACCCAACGGAGGGGAGCACGGCACGTGGCGACTCAGGTGATCGATCCCCGCATCCCGGCCCCCGCCGAGCCGGCCGCCCTCGCCCCGCGCCGCAGCGACCTCACCGGCCACCGGGTGATGCTGTTCGACAACGGCAAGCTCGCCCCGGACTACGGCCCCTACCGCGCGATCTTCGACGTCGTCGAGGCGGCGCTCGGCGGTGCCACGGAGGTCCTGCACCACACCGACGACCTGCTGCGCGGCACCGGCGAGCGGCTCGCGCAGGTCGCCCGCTGGGTCCGCGACCAGGACGTCGCCGGCGTCGTGTTCGCGCTCGGCGACTGGGGCGTCAGCCAGCCCACCGCGATCGTCGCCGCCGAGCTCGAGCGGCTCGGCGTGCCCGTGTCGGTCGTGACCACCGAGATCGGCGGCCGGCAGGCGCTCGCCGCCGCGGCCCGGATGGCGCCCGGCCTGCCGGTCACCACGCTGCGGGCACTGCGCTCGGCGAGCCGCGACGAGGTCGCCGCCGAGACGAAGGAGGTGCTCGAGGACATCCTCGACGGCCTCCGCGGCGCGCCGGCCGACCTGCACGCCAGGTTCGCGGCCCGGCCCATCGCCGCGCCGTCCCCGGCCGAGCCGACCGGCCTGCTGGACCTGCCCGGCGAGGACCCGTCGGCCGAGTTCACCGCGGTCATGCGGGACAGCCTGCTCGGCGACGGCCTCCCGCTCGTCGCACCGACCCCGCGCCGGGTCGAGGAGTTCCTCACCGCGGCCGGCCGGGCCGCGGACACCCCGGTCTGGCCGGCCATCCCGCCCCGGGACACCCCGGTGACCGCCCGCGAGGTGGCCGCGGTCGCGGTGGCCGCGGGCTGCCGTCCACAGTGGGCACCGGTCGTGCTCGCCGCCTACGAGGCCATGGCGGCGCCCGAGTTCCGGCTGTTCCAGGCCGCGATCACCACCCACCCGGGCGGCACGCTCGTGCTCGTCAGCGGACCGGAGCACGAGCGCTACGGCTTCGCCGCCGGCCGCGGCGCGCTCGGCCCCGGCTTCGAGGCCAACGCCACCACCGGCCGCGCGGTCGCGCTCGGCTACTCCTTCCTGCTCGGCGCCGTCCCCGGCGGCGCCGACCTCACCGCGCAGGGCTCGCCGGCCGAGTTCACCTACTGCTGCGCGGAGAACCTGGCCGCGAGCCCGTGGCCCGGCCTGCACGCCGACCTCGGCCACCCCGGCGCGACCACCGTGACCGTCCTCAAGTGCGAGGGCCCGCACAACATGCTCGACCAGCAGAGCACCGAGCCGGCGCGGCTGCTCGGCACGTTCGCGAGCTCGATGGCGACGCTCGGCTCCAACGCCGCCTACGTCGCCACCGCCGAGACGATCCTGCTGCTCAACCCCGAGCACGCCCGCCTGCTGGCCACCGCCGGCTGGACCCGCCGCGACGTCCAGGAGTTCCTGTTCGACACCGCCCGCAACCCGCGCGAGGACCTGCGCGGCCGCGGGCTCGCCCCGATCTGGCCGACGTGGTTCGACGCCGCCGACCGGGTCCCCGTCCTGCCGGACGCGTCGAGCCTGCTGGTCGCGGTGACCGGCGGGGAGGGCCCGGCCTCCCAGGTCGCCGTGCCGTGGGGCTACTCGCGTGCGGTCACCAGAGCCGTCTGATCCACACAGGACACTCCCGCGTCGCGGGGAAGGAGAGGCACATGTTCCGGAGCACTCGGGCCGCCCGATGGGGTGCGCTGCTCACCGCCTCGGCGCTCGCGCTGACCGCGTGCGGCGGCGGTGGCGGGGGCGGGGGCGGCGACGCCGGCGGCACCATCCGGATCGCGATCAGCTCAGAGAGCCTCGCGACCCAGCTCGTGCGCATGGCCGCCGACCTCGGGATGTTCAAGGGCGAGGGGCTCGACGTCGAGCTGGTCAACAGCAACGGCGGCGCCCAGGCGGTGACGGCGATGCTGTCCGGCAACGTCCAGTTCGCCGCGGCCGGCGCGCCCGAGGTGATCACCAGCAACGCCGAGGGCCGTGACGTCAAGGCGATCGCGAGGCTCTACTCAGGACTGTCCGGCTCGGTCGTGCTGTCGAAGGAGACCGCCCAGCGGCTCGGCGTGCGCACCGACACCCCGCTGGAGGAGCGGGTGAAGGCGCCGGACATCCCGATCGGGGAGCGGCTCAAGGACCTCGACGGGCTCAACATAGCCTTCGCCAGCGCCACCTCCTCGCTCAAGTCGCCGGTGATCAGCTCGGCGGAAAGCGTTGGCGCGAAGGTGAACCCGGTCTATATGAAGCAGGAGAACATGCCGGCCGCCATGTCCGCGGGCGCCATCGACGCGCTGCAGGCCTCGCCGCCGGTGTCCGAGCTGGGCGTGCTGTCCGCGGGTGGTGTCATGTGGATCGAGGGGCCGACCGGGCAGTTCCCCGCCGAGCACACGCCGACGTCCTCCTCGACGCTGATGACCACCGGCGAGTACATCGGCAAGGCGCCGGAGACGGTCAAGAAGGTGGCCGCGGCGATCTCGAAGACCGCGCAGCTGGTGATGGACGACCCGGCCAAGGCGAAGGCGAACGTGCGCGGCCGGTACGGCGACGTCGACGCGAAGATCTTCGACGCCGCGTGGGAGGCGAACAATGCCTCGTACACCCAGCCCAGGGTGACCGCCGAGCAGTTCGCGCACGACATCACGGTGCTGCCGAAGGAGCTGTCCACCAAGGAGGTCCTCGCGCTGGACCCGAAGGACCTGATCGTGCCGGACGAGTTCAACCCGACCGACCCGGCGCCGAAGTCCTGACCCTCACATGAAGTTCTTGGTGTGCAGGGCCGACAGCGCGGCCGCCTCGTCCGGGTGGAAGCCCAGCCGGACGAGGCGGCGCTGCCGGCCCTGGTCCATCGCGTACTGCAGCTCCTGCACCCGGCGGTAGCCAGCGGCGACGTCCTCCGGCGCCCAGCTGCCCGCGGCGAGCACGACCAGCGCGTCGAACACGTCCCGGTTCAGGCCCGCGGTGTCGACCAGCGCGTCGTGCCGGCGGTGGACGGCCGCCCGCAGCCGGTCCTTCAGCGCCGGGTCCACTGTGGACTGATGGGCGAGGTGGGCCATGCCGAACACGACGTGGCGGCGCTCGTCCTGCCCGGCCAGCCGGCAGATCCGCCGGGTCACCGGGTCCGGCGCGGTGTGCTCGAGGAAGGCCAGCAGGTCCACGAACGTGCCCTCGCCGAGCACCGACAGCAGGAACGACGCGAGCGCGAAGTCGGACTCGGTGACCAGCGTGAACAGCGACGAGCGGCCGCCCGCCGAGGACGTGCCGAGCTCCGGGCCGCGCAGCAGCGCCCGGCGGGCGAACACCGACATGTGCCGCGCCTCGTCGGCCATCTGGACCGCGAGCAGCTGCACGACCTCGCGGAAGTGCGGGTGGATCCGGCCGACGAACCGGGCCGGCACCACCAGCGCGGCCTGCTCGTTCTCCACCAGGAAGGTCATCACCTGCACGACGGCGGCCTCGACGTCGGCCGGCAGGGTGAACTCCGCCGACCACGGCACCGCGGCCTCCGGGTCCCACTGCCGCGACGCCGCCTGCGCGTACAGCCTCGGCGCGAGGTCGGCCCACACCAGGTCCCGCTCGTCCAGGTCGAACCGCGGCTCCGGCCCGCCCGCCTCGAGCAGCGCGCCGCGGGCGCCGAGCCCCCAGCTCGCCGGCGGCCGGTCCCGCAACCCGGCGGGCTCGGCCGGCCCGGCCCGCTCCGCGCCGAACCAGCGGGCGTCCTCGGCACTGCCGCGGACCACGACCGCCACGCCGTCCGCGGCCCACTCGACCCGGTGGCCGCGGCCGCGGGCCCACGCCGGCAGGTGCACGCGCAGCGCCGGGTCGCGGCCGGACACCTCGACCCGGCCACCCGGCGGCAGCCTGGCCAGCGCGCGCTGCACGAGCAGGTGCGCGCCCTCGGTGAAGCCCAGGCCGGCGAGGTCGACCGCGACCACGGGCGTCACGGCCGGTAGCCCGCCGCGGTCACCCGGCCGCCGGCGTCGTAGAACCCGGTGGCGGTGACCGCCTCGTCGAGCGCGGCGTAGCCGGTGGTCCGGCCCTCCTCCCAGGCGGTGAGCCCCTCCAGGTCGAGCAGCGGCCGGACCTCGGCGTCGGCATAGGACATCGACGCCAGCAGCGTCCAGAACAACG
>NZ_DASWSJ010000013.1:0-2127 GCF_036402745.1 Actinophytocola sp.
GATCTTCTTGCCGATCATGTCCTGGGGGGTCGCGATGTTGCCGCCGTCGGCCAGGGACAGGATCGTGAACGGGTTCTTCTGGTAGGTCGTGCCGATGATCTTGAGCGGGGCGTCCTCGTTCGCCACGGCGGTGCCGACCGAGACGGCGTCGTTGAGCGCCACCTGGACCGAGCCCTGGACCAGTTCCGCCACGCCGCTCGACGGCCCGGCAACCAGGTTGACCTTGTCGAAGCCGGCGTCCGTGTAGTAGCCGTTGGTGTCGGCCATGTACTCGCCGAGGAACTCCGCGTTCTTGATCCAGGAGAACTGGACCGAGAGCTCGCCGAAGCCGTCGCCGCCGGAGGCGCCGGTGGTCCCGGAGTCGTCGCTCCCGCAGGCACCGAGGACGAGCGTCAGACCGACGGCGGTCGCCGCGGCAGCCGTGCGCCGCAGGGCGGCTCGGCCGGTGGAGTTGCGGAAGGTCATCGAGAGTCCTCACTCGGCAGTCGTCGGATGCAGACCACTGCAGACAGGCACGAGCGAGCTGCAGGGGCGGCCACAAGGTGTCCGACGGACGTTTCGAGGACGCCGGCGTTTGTGTTTCCGGCGGGTAACCCTGTCCCGACCAGCTGTGATTGCGCTCTCGGCAGCGGAACGCGGTCGCGAGCCATGTGCCAGAAGCGACAGCAGGACGTAACAGCGCCGTCACCACTCGTCCTTAGAGTCCGCCGCCATGCCCACCAACACCACGGCGACCTTCGCCGTCCCCGTCATCGACATCGGTGCCTACACCGGGCCCGGGGACCCGGCCGCCCGCGCGGAGGTCGCCCGCCGGATGGACGAGGCCTGCAGCACTGTCGGTTTCGTCCAGGTCACCAACCACGGCATCGGCGACGACGTTCTCGCCGGCCTCGCCGGCGCGATCGACGGCTTCTTCGCACTGACCGCCGAGCAGAAGCTGGCGTACCGGGGGCCGGCGGTGGCCAACCGCGGCTACAGCCCACCGCGCAGCGAGGCGCTGAGCCTGAGCGCGGGCGCGGCCCCGGCCACCCGCATGAACGACTTCTTCGAGGCGTTCAACGTCGGCGCCTCGGCGAGCGACCACCCGGGCCAGGAGCTGCCGGCCGAGCACTACGCGGAGAACCTCTGGCCCGAGGAGGTCACCCGTTTCCGCTCCGACGTCGGCCGCTACTTCGCGGAGGCCGGGCGGGTGGCCCGCGCGCTCACGGCCGTCTTCGCCGACGCCCTGGGCATGCCTCCCGGCTTCTTCACCGGCTACACCGACCACTCGATCGACGTGCTGCGGATGAACAACTACGCACTCGACCCCGGGGAGATCACCCTCGACGGCGAGCTGACCGGGATGGGCCAGCACACCGACTTCGGGATCGTCACCGTGCTTTGGGCCGACGACGTGCCGGGACTGCAAGTGCTCGGTGGCGACCATCTGTGGCACGACGTGTCCCCGGCCCCGGGCGCACTGCTCGTCAACCTCGGCGACCTCATGGCGCGGTGGACCAACGACCGGTGGATGTCGACGCTGCACCGGGTGAAGCCGCCGGTCGTCGATGGCCGGGTGCTGCGGCGGCGCTCGGCTGCTTTCTTCCACGACGGCAACAGCGACGCGCTCGTCTCGACCCTCGCCTCGTGCGCGGCGGACGGCCCGGGGTACGAGCCCATCACGGTTGCGGAGCACATCACGGCCAAGCTCAGCGGCTCGCGCGGCGGCGTCCTCAACCGTGCCGCCGAGCGCGAGGCCGCCCGGATCATGGCTGCCGAGGCGATGGCATGAGCGACCTCGCGACGGCCGAGTTCCTGCGGGGCCTTCCGAAGATCGAGCTGCACTGCCACCTGGAGGGGTCGGTGCCGGCGGCGACGGCGATCGACCTCGCTCGCCGCAACGGGATCGTGCTCCCGTCCATGGATGCCACCCGGCTCTACGAGTTCGGCGACCTGGAGGGCTTCCTCGCGGTCTACCAGGCCGTCTCACGGGCGATGGTCTCCGCGGCCGACTTCGCGACGGTCACCTACGAGTCGCTGGCCGACGGCGTGAAGTCGGGCAACCTGCGGTATCGCGAGATCGCCTTCAACCCGACCAATCATCCCGATCTGACCTACCCGGAGATGCTCGCCGGGATCACCGACGGC
>NZ_DASWSJ010000014.1:0-5177 GCF_036402745.1 Actinophytocola sp.
CCCAAGTTCGTTCTATCCGCGTGAGATGCACCCCGGCAGTGTGGTCGTCGAATCGCGTATCGGGGAGCCCACGATTACCGAACTGCGGCTTCGCGGCCACCAGGTCACCGTCGGAGAGTCCTGGTCAGAGGGCCGGATCTGCGCCGTCGCACGGGATCCAAGCAGCGGGGTGCTGGCCGCCGGGGCCAATCCACGGGGAATGCAGGGATACGCTGCCGGTCGTTAGTCGGCGTTTTGCGATAACCGCGACGAAATGGTGCAACAGGACTTTACTTAATTGACACCGGAGCGGGCCCGGCGAAACGTACGGTGGACCCATTCTGCCACTTGGCGTCCAGGGGTTCGCATGCTTCTCCGCGAGGCGAGGGGTCGCCCGTCCAGGTTGATCGTCCTTGCGGTCGCCGTGGTGCTCGGCTCGGTGCCGCTGGCCGCCTGCGTCCCGGTGCAGCCGCTCGCCGCCGCCGCCACACACCACGATGACCTGGGCACCCCGGTCGGCGACCGACCGGTCATCGAGGGCGGCCACCTGGTGATGGGCTTGTCCAACGAGCCGGACCGGCTCGACCCGACCACCTCGACCTCGCTGTACACCCGCTACGTGATGACCTCGGTCTGCGAGAAGCTCTACGACCTGGACGCGACCGGCGGCATCGTCCCGCAGCTGGCCAGCGGAATGCCGACGATCTCCCCGGACGGGCTGACCGTGACGTTCGGCGTGCGCACCGGTATCCGGTTCGCCGACGGCACCCCGTTCGACGCGGCGGCGGTGCGCACCAGCCTGCAACGCCATCTCACCTTCAAGGCCTCCGCGCGTAGAAGCGAGATGGGCCCGCTGACCAGCATCGAGGCCCCGGACGCGGGTCACGTTGTACTGCGTTTCAAGCAGCCGTTCTCGCCGATCACCGCCGCCCTGGCGGACCGCGCCGGCATGATCATGTCGCCGGCCGCGCTGGCCGCCGAGGGCGCCAACTTCGGCGACCGCCCGGTGTGCGTCGGGCCGTTCAAGTTCGCCGGGCGGGTACCGCAGACCGCCATCGACGCGGTCCGGGACCCGCTCTACTACGACGCCGGGCGGGTGCACCTGGACGCGATCACCTACCGGATCATGCCGGACACCGTGACCCGTGCCGCGAACCTGCGCTCGGGGGACGTCCAGGTGGCGAACGAGATCTCCCCGCAGGACGTGGACGCGCTGGCGAAGGACCGGAACCTGCACCTACTGCAGTCCGGCTCGCTCGGCTACCAGGGCCTCACGATCAACACCGGCAACGTGGACGGCGTGGGCAAGCCGCCGAAGCGGATCGACACCCCGCTGGCCCGGGATCCCCGGGTCCGCGAGGCGTTCGCCAGCGCCATCGATCGGCAGACCCTGGTGGCCACGGTGTTCAACAACTGGTTCGAGCCCGCGTGCTCGCCGATCGCGCCGCCGTCGCCCTATGCCTCGCCGGCGAGCAACGCGTGCCCGCCGTACGACCCGGCCCGCTCGCGGCGGCTGCTTGCCGAGGCCGGTGTGCCGACGCCGGTGAAGGTGGCCATGCAGGTCACCAACACCCAGGACGAGCTGCGCTACGCCCAGGCGCTGCAGGCCAGCGTGGCCGAGGGCGGTTTCGACCTGCGGATCGTGCCGGTTGAGTACTCCACGCTGCTGGCCGTGGAGATCCGCGGCACCTTCGAGCTGCTGCAGCTGGGCTGGTCCGGGCGGATCGACCCGGATGGCAACACCACGCGCTTCCTGGGCACCCAGGCGTCGGCCAACTACGGCGGGTACTCCTCGCCGGAGCTGGACGACCTGCTGGCTCAGGCGTCGCGGAGCATCGACACGGCGCGGCGGGCCGAGCTCTACGGCCGGGCGACCCAGGTGATCCAGCGGGACAACCCGATCGTCTACACCTACCGGCGGCGCCTCCTGACCGTGCACTCCACCCGGCTGACCGGCATCGAGGTCTACTCCGACGGGGTGGTCCGGCTCGCCCGGGCCGCGTTCGTCAGGGATCAGGAGGGCTGATCCATGGGGCGCTACCTGTTGCACCGGCTGTGGCAGTCCGCGGTGACGCTCGTGCTGGCCTCGGTCGTGGTGTTCGTCGGTGTCCGTGCGCTGCCCGGTGACCCGGCGATCGCGATGGCCGGGGAGGAAAGCGATGAGGCGGCGCTCGCCGCTGTGCGCGCCCAGCTCGGGCTCGACCAGCCGCTGCCGGTGCAGTACCTGAAGTTTGTCGGCAACGCGCTCACGGTGAGCTCGGCCGCTCCACCCGGACCGGCATCCCGGTCACCCAGATGATCGGTGCCACGCTGCCGGTCACCGTTCAGCTCGCGGTCTACGCGATGATCATCGCGGTGCTCGCCGGGATGGCCGGCGGCGTGGTCGCGGCGGTGTACCGCGGGCGCTGGCCGGAGTGGCTGGCGAACGGGTTCTCGCTGGCCGCGCTGTCCGTGCCGACCTTCTGGCTGGGCATCCTGGCCATCGTGTACCTGGCCGTGCAGCTGGGCTGGTTCCCCGCGTCGGGGTACGTGTCGCCGTTGCGGGACCCGTTGCGCGCGGTCTACTACCTGACGCTGCCGGCGGTGATCCTCGGCGTCGCCCATGCGGCGGTGGTGCAAAGGCAGACTCGCTCGTCGATGGTGGACGCGCTCAACGCCGACTACGTGCGGACCGCACGGGCGAAGGGCCTCGGCGGGGCCGCCGTGGTGTTCCGGGACGGGCTGCGCAACAGCCTGATCGTGGTGACCACGGTGGTCGGGCTGCAGCTCGGTGGCCTGATCGCCGGCGCGGTGGTCACCGAACGGATCTTCGCACTGCCCGGGGTCGGCAAGCTCACCCTGGACTCGGTGTTCACCCGGGACTATCCGGTGCTCCAGGCTGTCGTCCTGGTCATCACCGCCTCCTACATTGTGATCAACCTGTTGGTCGACGTGCTCTACACGGTGATCGATCCGCGCATCCGGGTTTCCGGGAGGTCCACGTGACCACGCTCGCCGTGCCTGTCGATGCCAGCCCCACGCGGATCCGTGGGCGGGCCCTGCGCACGTTGCTGCACAACCCGGCCGGTGTGGTCGGCGGCGTCCTGCTGCTGGTGGTCGTGGTGGGCGGCGTGTTCGCCCCGCTGCTCGCGCCCTACCCGCCCGCCGAGGTGCACTTCACCACGCCGTTCCAGCAACCGGACACTGTCGGGTTCGCCTTCGGCACCGACGACCTGGGCCGCGATGTGCTCTCCCGGGTTCTCTACGGCACCCGGACGTCGCTGGAGGTCGGGCTGCTGTCGGTGCTGCTCGCCGTCGCCGCCGGGGTGCCGCTGGGGCTGGCAGCCGGGTACTGGCGCCGGCTGGACGCGCTGGTCTCCCGGCTCGCCGACCTGATGCTGGCCTTCCCATTCCTGGTCCTCGCCGTGGGGCTGGCCGCGATCAACGGCGGCGGGCTGGGCAACGCGGCCATCGCGCTGGGCATCGCGAACATTCCGACGATGATCCGGGTGGTGCGGGCCGAGACACTACGGCTGGCCGACAGCGACTTTGTGCTCGCCGCCCGGTCGATGGATGCCGGGCCGTGGCGGATCCTGGGCCAGCACATCCTGCCCAACGCGCTGTCCGCGATCATCGTGCAGGCCACGGTGATCATGCCCGCGGCGGTGCTCGGCGAGGCGGTGCTGTCCTTCCTCGGCCTCGGTATCCAGCCCCCCGCGCCCAGCCTGGGCATCATGCTCTCCGACGCCCAGCAGTACCTGTTCCGGACGCTGTGGCCGGGCGTCTTCCCCGGCATCGCCCTCGCGCTGATCTGCCTGGGCTTCAACCTGTTCGGCGACGCCCTGCGGGACGCGCTGGACCCGAAGACCGTGAGTGAGGGCCGCTGATGGGCGCCGGACCGACGGATACCGGCCTGACGCCGCTGTTGGAAATCAACAACCTGCGGGTTGCGTTCGGCGGTGACACCGTGGTGCACGGCGTTGACCTGCGGGTGATGCCGGGGGAGCGGGTGGCGGTGGTCGGCGCGTCCGGCTCCGGGAAGTCGACCACCGCGCACGCGGTGATGGGCCTGCTCCCGGGCAGCGGCCGGATCACCGGCGGCCGGATCCTGCTGCGCGGGGAGGACGTCACGCACGCCGGCGAGGCGCGGCTGCGCCAGCTGCGCGGCCGGGAGGTCGGGCTTGTCCCGCAGGACCCGATGTCCAACCTCAACCCGGTTCTCCGGGTCGGCCGGCAGGTGGCGGAGACCCTGGTGGCCCACGGGCTGGCGAGTCGACGTGCGGCGGCGGCCCGGGCCGTCGAGATCATGGGCGAGGTGGGCCTGCCGGAGCCGGAGCGCCGGGCGCGGCAGTACCCGCACGAATTCTCCGGCGGCATGCGCCAGCGCGTCCTCATCGCGATCGCCCTGGCCTGCCGGCCGGAGCTGCTCATCGCTGACGAACCGACCTCGGCGCTCGACGTCACCGTGCAGCAGCAGATCCTGGACCGGCTGGACACGCTGACCCGTGAGCTGGGCACCGCTGTCCTGCTGGTCACCCACGATCTGGGGCTCGCGGCGGAGCGGGCGGACCGGGTGGTCGTGCTGGCCGAGGGCCAGGTCGTGGAGAGCGGCGCGACCCGGGAGGTGCTCACCGCCCCTCGCCACGATTACACCCGCCGGCTGGTCGCGGCGGCACCATCGATCTCCGCGACGGTGCTCACCGGGCCAGACGCCGGTCCGGAACCGGTGCCACCGGTGCTGGAGGTGGAGCGGGTGTCGAAGGAGTTCCGCATCCGAGGTCGCGGCGGGGTGCTGCGTGCCGTCGATGACGTGTCGTTCGAGGTCCACCGAGGACGAACCACCGCGGTGGTGGGGGAATCCGGCTCGGGCAAGACAACCGTGGCCCGGATGGTGCTCGGGCTCGTCCCGGTCACCACCGGCACCATCCGGCTCGACGGCGACGACATCGTGGGGATGCGCGGGGCGCGGCTGCGGGCGGCGCGGCGGGCGATGCAGCCGGTGTTCCAGGACCCCTACGGCTCGCTGGACCCGACGTTCTCGGTGGAGCGGCTGGTCGCGGAGCCGCTGCGGATCTTCAAGGCTGGCGACAAGGCGGGGCGTGCCGCGCGGGTGCGCGAGCTGCTCGACCAGGTCGCGCTGCCTGTCGCGACCGCTCAGCGCTACCCGAACGAGTTGTCCGGCGGGCAGCGGCAGCGGGTGGCGATCGCCCGCGCGCTGG
>NZ_DASWSJ010000015.1:0-9764 GCF_036402745.1 Actinophytocola sp.
GGCGCGTATCCGTCGCAGTACGCGTCCTGCGCGCCGGTGCCGTCGAGGTCGTAGTCCGACGGGCACGGGACGGCGTCGGCCTGCTGGTTGAGCATCCTGGACAGCTCCGGCGGCGTCGCGTCCGGGTGCTCGGAGGCCAGCAGCGCGGCCACGCCCGTGACATGCGGCGTCGCCATCGAGGTGCCGCAGTAGCGGTCGTACCCGCCGGGCACCGTCGACAGCACGCAGTCCGGCTTCTTCTCGCCCTCCGCCGACGACTCCGGCGCGGCGCTGTCCGTGTGCGTCTTCGGCTCGCCGCCCGGCGCGGTCACGTCGATCACGCCGAGGCCGTAGGAGCTGTAGCCCGCCTTGACCTCGTTCTTGCCGACCGCGGACACCGCGATCACCCCGCGCAGACCGGCCGGCAGCACCTTGCAGCCGCCGTCGAGCGTGCGACGCTCCACTCCGGACGCGCCGGGCCCGTCGGCCGTCTGTCCACTCGGGTCGGACAGGTCCGCGCCCTCGTTCGTCGCGGCGGCGATGGTGAGCACGCCCTGCCGGGTGGCGTAGTCGACCGCACGCCGCACGGCCTCGTACACCACGTGCTCGCTGTCCCGGTTGCACGTCATCAGCCACGGGTCGACGAAGTAGCTGTTGTTGGTGACCGCCATCTTGTTGGTGGTGGCCCACATCAGCCCGCACACCGCGTACTCCGGGAAGATGAAGCCGTCATCGTCGACCACCTTCACCGACGCCACCCGCACTCCGGGCGCCACGCCCGCGGTGCCGTGCCCGTCGTCAGCCGCGGCGATCGTGCCGGCGACGTGCGTGCCGTGCGGGGACGCGGTGGGAATCCAGGCTTTCCGCGACGTGTCGGCCACTCCGGACAGACAGCCCGCGGACAGTGCGGGGTCCAGCGCCGCCTTCAGATCCGGATGGTTCGGGTCCACCCCGGAGTCGAGCACGCCGACCACGACGTCCTTGCTGCCTTTGCTCACCCGCCGCGCCCGGTCGGCCTTGATGAGCTTCATGTCCCACTGCTCGCCGGTGAGGTCCGCCTTCGACACCGCGGCCGGGTTCGCCGTCACCTGCGCCTGCGTGGACTGGGTCTCGTCGGGCTTGCGCGGCCCCTGCTGGGACTCCATCACCCGCTGCGCGCTGAACGCCCGGTCCGTGCCGAGCCGCTGGGCGAACCGGGGATCGGGGGAGACGGCCACCGCGACCGCGATCTGCGGGTAGTACCCGGTGAGCCTGCCGCACGCGCCGGAGATCTCGCGGCCCGCCGCCGACGTCACGGTCCCGGAGTCGAACAGGACCAGGTACCGCAGCGCGGCCAGCGTGTCCGAGCACGCGGGCGGTTGGCCGAGCACGCGCGCGCTCGCCACCACGCCGGCCGTCACCAGGTTCGTCGCGAGCACCACGGCTATGACCGCTGCCGCCGGTAGACGGCGGAGCAGAGGCACGGGTGACCTCCAGTTGTTGGGGCGGCCGATCGGGGGCACCGGCAGTCCAATGCCCGGACGGTAGCCACTCGGGCCGTGACCAGACAAGGTCATCGGTCGAATTGGACCTGGGGGTACCGTGCCAGCAGGTTCGATCGAACACCACTGGAGTAGCCACAACCCACCAGAAGGAGTAATGCTGACCAGGCAGGACCGGCCCAATCCCTCGGCACCGCCGGTGCAGAAGCTGCGGCTGCGCTACGCGAAGCGCGGCCGGCTGCGGTTCACCTCACACCGCGACATCGCGCGAGCGTTCGAGCGGGCGCTGCGCCGGGCGCACGTCCCGATGGCGTTCTCGCAGGGCTTCAACCCGCACCCGAAGATCTCCTGGATCGGCGCCGCGCCCACCGGCGTGGCGAGCGAGGCCGAGTACGTCGAGATCCAGCTGGTCGAGATGCTCGAGCCGGGCAAGCTGGTGGCGATGCTCGACGAGGCCATGCCGCCGGGCCTGGACGTGCTCGACGTGGCGGTCGCCGCGGGCGGGCAGTCGCTGGCCGACCGGGTCGAGGCGAGCCGCTGGCGGATCGAGCTGCCGGGCGTGTCGGCCTCGGCCCTGCGCGAGGCCGTCGCGGGGGTGCTCGCCGAGCCGGTGGTGGAGGTCGAACGCCTGACCAAGCACGGTATGCGCACCATCGACGCGCGGGCCGCGATCGTCGCGATGACGGTGCATGACGAGACGCACGTGTCGGACCCGGTACCGACCGACCTGCCGTGTGGGATACTTGAGGTAGTCGTACGGCAGACCACACCTGCCGTTCGACCGGACGACGTGCTGAGCGCGCTTCGTGTCGTCGCCGCTTTGGAACCGCCGGTGCCCGCGAAGGCGACCCGGATGGCCCAGGGACGGCTCGACGACAGCGGAGGTCTGTCCGACCCGTTGGCCCCGGACCGGGTGTGATACCCGGCGGGCCGACGCTCGGCTGACGATTGGGTAGCCAGCTCGGAGCGACGTTGTGACTGACCTGCCATGACAGGCCGGCGTGCCAGTGCTCGGCGGCCCCATGGTGAGAGGCGAGGATTCCCGCCGCCCCGCGGCGGAACGACAACTGCGCTTCACCGTAGGAGCACGGTGAAGCCGAACAACGAGGCCCCTGTGGTGGCCGCGTCCGACAGCGTCGGTGCGAAGGCATCGACCGTTTGAGGTCGCGCCCGGGGGCGAAGGAGCTACATGTCGGATATGTCGACACCTGCCGGAAACACCGGCGGGGATACCACCGCAGCCATCTCCGCCGCACTCGGCGAGCTGCCCGCGCGGATTCGCATTCACGCGCTGGCCAAGCTGCTCGGCCGAAGCAGCCGTGAGGTTCTGGCCGCGATCACCGAGGCCGGGGCCACCGGCCGCAGCGTGCAGTCCAGCATCGACCGCGAGGTCGCCCTGCGGGTCGCCGAGTCGTTCGGCGCCACGCCGGCCGGCGAGGAGCATGCCGCGGCGCCCGCGCCGGAGCCGTCCGCGCCGGCGCGCCAGGTGCCGCCGACGCCGGTGTTCGCCTCTGCGGCGCCGCTGTTCAAGCCGCCGGAGCCGGCCGCCGCGCCGGCCCGCAAACCGGAGCCCCCGCAGGACGACGAGGACGAACCGGACACCGTCACCGATGACGGGGCCGACGGCGACGACGACTCCGACGACTCGCGGCCGCGCCGCCGGCGGGGCCGTCGTGGCCGTGGCCGGGGCAAGGGCGGACAGGGCGAGGACGGCGAAGGCGAGGACGAGCGGTCCGCCGACGACGAGCCGCCCGCCAGGTCCAGCAAGACGGACAAGAGCGACAAGCCGGTCGAGAAGGCCGAGAAGCCGGAGCGGCCTGAGCGCCGTCGCGGCCGGCCCAAGCCCGAGGAAGCCGACGCGGAGGACGAGGCCGACGACGCCGACGACTCCGACGCCGCGAACAGGCGGCGGCGCCGTCGTCGTCGCCGCAAGGGCGGCGTGGACGACGAGGGCGCCGTGACCGAGGACGATCCGCCGAACACGGTCGTGCACGTCCGCGAGGCGCGCGACGAGAAGGAAAAGGACAAGGGCGAGTCCGACGGTCGCGACGAGGTGCGCAGCGTGCGCGGCTCGACCCGGCTGGAGGCCAAGCGCCAGCGGCGCCGGGACGGCCGTGAGGCGGGCCGCCGCCGCGCGCCGATCCTGTCCGAGGCCGAGTTCCTGGCCCGCCGCGAGTCCGTCGACCGCGCGATGGTTGTCCGCGAGCGCGGTGACCGGGTGCAGATCGGCGTGCTCGAGGACGGCGTGCTGGTCGAGCACTTCGTCACCTCGTCGGGCACCGGCTCGCTGGTGGGCAACGTCTACCTCGGCCGGGTCCAGAACGTGCTGCCGTCCATGGAGGCGGCGTTCGTCGACATCGGCCGCGGCCGCAACGCCGTGCTGTATGCCGGCGAGGTCGACTGGGACGCGGCCGGCCTGGAGGGCAAGGCGCGCAAGATCGAGCAGGCGCTGTCCACCGGCGACAGCGTGCTGGTGCAGGTCACCAAGGACCCGGTCGGGCACAAGGGCGCCCGGCTCACCACGCAGATCAGCTTGCCGGGCCGGTTCCTGGTCTATGTACCGGGCGGCGGGGCCACCGGCATCTCCCGCAAGCTGCCGGAGAACGAGCGGCGCCGGCTCAAGGACGTGCTCAAGCGGGTCGTGCCGGAGGACGCCGGCGTGATCATCCGCACCGCGTCCGAGGGCGTGAGCGAGGAGGAGCTCGGCCGCGACGTGCGCCGGCTGCAGGCGCAGTGGCAGGTCATCCAGGACAGGACCAAGGGCGCCAACGGGGCCAAGAAGGTCGGCGCGCCCGCGCTGGTCTACGAGGAGCCGGACCTGCTGGTCAAGGTCGTCCGCGACCTGTTCACCGAGGACTTCTCCGCACTCGTCATCGAGGGCGCGGGTGCCTGGGAGACGGTCGACGCCTACGTCCGGCATGTGGCGCCGGAGCTGGCCGACAGGGTGCGCAAGCACGTGGGCACCACCGATGTGTTCGCCGAGTACCGGATCGAGGAGCAGCTGCTGAAGGCGCTGGATCGCAAGGTCTGGCTGCCCTCCGGCGGCTACCTGGTGATCGACCGCACCGAGGCGATGACCGTCATCGACGTCAACACCGGCAAGTTCACCGGGTCGGGCGGCAACCTCGAGGAGACGGTCACCCGCAACAACCTGGAGTCGGCCGAGGAGATCGTCCGGCAGCTGCGGCTGCGCGACATCGGCGGCATCATCGTCATCGACTTCATCGACATGGTGCTGGAGTCCAACCGCGACCTGGTGCTGCGCCGGCTCACCGAGTGCCTCGGCCGCGACCGCACCCGCCACCAGGTGGCCGAGGTCACGTCGCTGGGCCTGGTCCAGATGACCCGCAAGCGGGTCGGCACGGGCCTGCTCGAGGCGTTCGGCACCACGTGCGAGCACTGCAAGGGCCGGGGCGTCATCGTTTCCACCGACCCGGCGGGCAAGGCCAACGGTGGCGCCAACGGCCACTCCGCCGCTCAGCACGGCGGCGGTGGCGGTGGGGGCGGCCGGCGCTCCCGAGGCCGCGACGACGGCTCGGTGAAGGACGCCCCCAAGGACGCGTCCAAGGAGGCCGCGAAGGAGGCGGCAGCCAAGGAGGCCGCCGCGAGGGAGGCCGCCAAGGCCGTCCGCGACATCGCGAAGGCCACCAGCAAGGTCAACGGCGACGGCGACCCCTCGGGGCCCGCGGAGGCGCCCTCGGCGCCCGAGCCCCGCGGCCGGCGGCGCTCCCGCCGTGGCGCCGGTGGCCCGAGCACAGCGGTCGACGAGACCGACTCGGCCACCTCCGCAGCGGGTTCGGACGGGTCGGCCCAGTCCGCCGACCACACCAGCGCCCCGGACGGCGACCGCAACGGCAGGTCCGAGCACACGAACGGCCTCGCCCACGAGCCCGCCGATCACAGCGAGCCCGCCGATCACGGTGCCGATCGGCCGGCCGCCGCCGACCAGGCCACCGATCGCGGCTTCGACCGTCGCGCAGACCGTGGCGCAGACCGTTCCGCCGAGTGGGGCGTCAGGCCCGTCGACAGCACACCGGTCGCCGAGTACCCCGCTGACAGTGACACGGACCGTGACACGGACCGTGACACGGACCGTGACACGGACCGTGGTGCCGATCAGCCGGCCGACGACGGCGCGGATCAGGTCGCGGACCGGGACGCCGAGCAGTCCGTGGACCACGGCGCTGACCACGACACCGACCACGGCGCCGAATATGCCACTGAGTACCCCACTGAGTACGCCGCTGACCAGGGCGAACAGTCCGCCGAGGCCGATCGTGCGCAGCAGGCGGAGGTGCCGGTCCCGGCCGTCACCTCGCCGCCGCGGCGGCCGGTGCGGCGGGGCGCGTCCCGGCCGGCGGGCCCCCCGGTGTCGGCGACGCACGATGGCTGACCCCGGTTTGACCCGTCATTCGGCGGCCACGTAATCTGTAGGTCGGCCCGCCCGTTTGGTGGGCCGACTCGTGCGCGAACCGGTCAGGCTCGTAGTAGTGAGCCGTCATCGGCCCGGCGCCGCGTAGCCCTCAGTTTCGAGACCAACGAGTAGCAGGAGAGTTCCGTCCCGATGTACGCGATCGTCAAGACAGGCGGCAAGCAGTACAAGGTCGCCGTCGGCGACATCGTCGAGGTCGAAAAGCTCGACGGTGAGCCGGGAGCCGAGCTCTCGTTCCCCGCGCTGCTCGTCGTCGACGGCGACGACGTCACCACCGACGCGGCCGCGCTGGCCAAGGTGTCGGTCACTGGCAAGGTCGTCGAGCAGACCAAGGGCCCGAAGATCCGCATCCACAAGTTCAAGAACAAGACCGGCTACCACAAGCGGCAGGGTCACCGGCAGAAGCTGACCCGCGTCGAGGTCACCGGCATCAAGACCAAGTAGGAGCTGAACAGCTATGGCACACAAGAAGGGTGCGTCCAGCTCCCGCAACGGGCGCGACTCCAACGCCCAGCGCCTCGGCGTGAAGCGGTACGGCGGCCAGGTGGTCAACGCCGGCGAGATTCTCGTCCGCCAGCGGGGCACCAGGTTCCACCCCGGCGTCAACGTCGGTCGTGGTGGCGACGACACGCTGTTCGCCCTGGCCGCGGGTGCGGTCCAGTTCGGCGAGAAGCGCGGGCGCAAGACCGTGAACATCGTCCCGGTCGAGGGCTGACGCCCGGCGACAGGAGCAAGACCCCAGGAGGGGCGGGCCGGCGGTACTGCGGCCCGCCCCTCGTTTGCTTTTCTCGGAAGGTTGTCCAGTGTCCCGATTCGTCGACCGCGTCGTCATCCATGTGTCCGCGGGCAGCGGCGGCAACGGGTGTGCCTCGGTGCACCGTGAGAAGTTCAAGCCACTCGGTGGCCCCGACGGCGGCAACGGCGGGGACGGCGGGGACATCGTGCTCGTCGTCGACTCCGGCGTGCACACGCTGCTCGACTTCCACTTCCGGCCGCACGCGAAGGCGTCCAACGGCAAGCAAGGCCAGGGCAGCAACCGCGACGGCGCCGCGGGTGAGGCGCTGGAACTGCGCGTGCCCGACGGCACGGTCGTGCTCGACGAGGACGGCGAGGTGCTCGTCGACCTCATGGGCGACGGCACCCGGTTCGCCGCCGCCCGCGGTGGTCGCGGTGGGCTGGGCAACGCGGCGCTCGCGTCCAGGGCCCGCAAGGCACCCGGGTTCGCGCTGCTCGGCGAGCCCGGCGAAGCCCGTGACCTGGTGCTCGAGCTGCGCTCGGTCGCCGACGTGGGGCTGGTCGGCTTCCCGTCGGCCGGTAAGTCCTCGCTGATCTCGGTGCTGTCCTCGGCCCGGCCGAAGATCGCCGACTACCCGTTCACCACGCTGGTGCCGAACCTCGGCGTGGTCACCGCGGGCGAGTCGACGTACACCATCGCCGACGTGCCGGGCCTCATTCCCGGCGCCTCGCAGGGCAAGGGCCTGGGCCTGGACTTCCTGCGCCACATCGAGCGCTGCGCGGTGCTGGTCCACGTGGTCGACTGCGCCACCTACGATCCCGGCCGTGATCCGGTGTCCGACGTCGACGCGCTCGAGGCGGAACTGGCCCGGTACACACCCGGCCTGGGCGGCAGCCTGGCCGAGCGGCCACGCGTCGTGGTCCTCAACAAGTCCGACGTGCCCGACGCCCGGGACCTCGCGGAGCTCGTCACCCCCGACCTGGAGGCCCGCGGGCTGCCCGTGTTCACGGTGTCGACGGCCAGCCGCGAGGGACTGCGCGAGCTGTCGTTCGCACTGGCCAAGGTCGTCGAGGAGGACCGCGCGACCCGGCCCCGGTTCGAGGCGTCGCGCATCGTGCTCCGCCCGGTGGCCGTGGACGACGCCGGCTTCACGGTGCTCGAGGACCCCGAGGAGCCGGGCGGGTTCATCGTGCGGGGCGAGCGGCCCGAGCGCTGGGTCCGCCAGACCGCGTTCGACAACAGCGAGGCCGTGGGCTACCTGGGCGACCGCCTCGCCAGGCTCGGCGTCGAGCAGGCCCTGGCCGAGGCCGGCGCGAAGCCGGGCTGCCCGGTGACGATCGGCGGCGTGACGTTCGACTGGGAGCCTTCCACCCCGGCCGGCGTGGACGTGCTGATGTACGAGCGCGGGAGCGACCCCAGGCTCGACGGCAACAATCGCGTCGGCGCCGCAGAGCGCAAGGCAGCCAAACGAGCCCGCCGCAGCGGGGAAGGCCAGTCCGGCACCGCGACCTCGGCGACCTCCGGGACCGCCGCGTCTTCCGGAACCTCCGAGTCCGCCCCGACCTCGGCCACCGAGGCAGGTGACGTCCCCGTCGACGAGCAGGCGGAGACCCCGTGAGCCAGCGCGCGAGCGAACCGATATCCCAGGGCGACCGCGAGCGGCCGGACCGAGCTCGCGCGGGTGAGTCGTGAGCGAGCCCGCGCGCGAACCGAGGCCCCAGGGCGAGGAGCCGGCCGTCCTGTCCGACACCCGCGCCCGGATAGCCGCCGCGCGGCGGGTGGTGGTGAAGGTCGGCTCGTCGTCCCTCACCTCCGCCGCCGGCGGCCTGGACCCGGCCCGCCTCGACGCGCTCGTCGACGCGCTCGCCGCCCGCCGAACCGCCGGCAGCCAGGTGGTCCTGGTCTCCTCCGGCGCGATCGCGTCGGGCCTCGCGCCACTGGGCCTTGGCCGGCGCCCCCGGGACCTCGCCACCCAGCAGGCATCGGCCAGCGTCGGCCAGCTGGTGCTCGGCTACGCCTACGTGTCCTCCTTCGCTCGCTTCGATCTCAACGTCGGTCAGGTCCTCCTCACCTCGGACGACGTCGTCCGACGAGCCCACTACCGCAACGCCCAGCGCACCCTCTCGAGGCTCCTCGCCCTGGGCGTGGTGCCCGTGGTCAACGAGAACGACACCGTTGCGACGGAAGAGATCCGCTTCGGCGACAACGACCGGCTCGCCGCCCTCGTCGCATACCTCGTCGGCGCCGACGCCCTGGTCCTCCTGTCCGATGTGGACGCCCTCTACGACGGCGATCCCAGGCGCGGCAACGCCACCCGCATCGACGAGGTCACCGGCGAGTCCGATGTGGAACACGTCCGTGCCGACGAGCCCACCTCCGACCTCGGCACCGGCGGCATGGCCTCGAAGTTGGCCTCGGCCCGCCTGGCGTCGACCGCCGGCGTCCCGGTCCTCATCGCCGCTGCGACGGACGCCGCCCAGGCCCTCGGCGCCGCCGACGTGGGCACCGCGTTCGCGGCAAGCGCGCGCCGCCTGACCCCCAGGCGGTTCTGGCTGGCGTACGCCGCGAATCCCAAGGGCAGGCTGCACCTGGACGACGGCGCTGTGGCGGCCGTGGTGGGTCGCCGCAGGTCGCTGCTGGCCGCGGGAATCACCGAGGCGACGGGCGACTTCGAGGCCGGCGACGTGGTCGAGCTCGCCGACGCCACGGGCCGCACGGTGGCCAGGGGAGTGGTCGCGTTCGACTCCGCCGAGCTGCCGACTCTCGTCGGCCGCAAGACCCGCGACCTCCCACCGGAGCACCGACGCGAAGTCGTCCACGCCGACGACCTGGTCCCGCTCCGCCACTAGGCACGTGCCTTCCCGGCTCCACACGACAGCCATGACGGCCGCCTCAGGCGCGTCAGGTGCTCAGGTGGCGGACCAGCTTCGCGAGCTGGTCGGCGTAATGCCTCGTGAACTCCTCGGACTCGATGTCGTCCCCGCAGATGGCCTTGGCCATCCTCGGCAACGTGACCGTCGCGCTCGCCGCGGCGAACAGGGCCAGCAACACGCACGCCGGATCCAGGTCGGCCGGTAGCTCGCCCGCCTGCTGACGACGCCGCAGGTCCGCGACCTGCGCCTGAAGGAACTCGCCT
>NZ_DASWSJ010000016.1:0-24728 GCF_036402745.1 Actinophytocola sp.
CCTCCACTCGCGCGGCATCACCTACGCGGTCCTCTGCCAGGGCCCCTACGACGAAAGCGTCCGCTACCGCGACTTCATGGGCTGGGACCTGCCGTGGTACTCCGCGCAGGCCTCCATCGACACGCTCCTCGACGGCCGCCAACTCGGCTCCATGCACCTCGTGTGCTACCTACGCGACGGCGACCGCGTCTTCGAAACCTACTGGACAACCAGCCGCGGCATACAGGTAGTGGACTTCAACTACGCACTCATGGACCTCACCGTCTACGGACGCCAGGAACCGTGGGAGGACTCACCCCCCGGCTGGCCCCAACCCTGGCAAGACGGACCGGCCCGCCTACGGACCAACGGACGCCCCATCGCCCAGTGGTCCCGACTCGAAGCCGGCCGCTCCGACGACCTCACCGTCGGACCCTGACCGGTCAGAGCAGAGGAGAGCAATCCACAAGTAGCTGCCCCGCATCCTCGGCCATAGCGTATTACCGAAACGCCGCGCGATCAGGTGACCAGGACGCCGCACCGGTGGCGTGCCGGTGCTGGGCGACGTGACGGACGGGTGCTACCTCAGCGGTTCTTCGGGTCGACAGTTTGGTGAATCGCATATTGCCACGTGAGGAGAAAGTATGATTACCGCCGGCAAGACAGTGCTGGTAACCGGAGCCAACCGCGGTATCGGCAAGGTGCTGGTCGAGGAGGCGCTGAAGCGTGGCGCGAAGCGGGTTTACGCCGGCACGCGCCAGCCGCTGAGCCACCCGGACGAGCGCGTCACCCCCGTGGCCCTGGACGTGACCGACGCCGCGCACATCCAGGCGGCCGTCGAGCAGGTCGAGTCTGTCGACCTCCTGATCAACAACGCCGGCATCGTCGCGTATGACGACCTGACGGATCCGGCCGTGCTAGACCAGATGCTCGCCGTCAACTTCTATGGTGTGCGCGACGTGACCCAGGCGTTCCTCCCGAAACTGATCGAGTCCGAGGGAGCCATCGCCACCAACATCTCGCTGAACGCCTTGGCCCCGTTCCCGGTCGTCGCGTCGTACTCGGTCTCGAAGGCGGCCGCGTTCAACCTCATGCAGTCGCTGCGGGCCATCCTGGCGCCCCGGGGGGTGAGCGTCCATGCGATCCTCACCGGTCTCGTGGACACGGACATGTCCGCGGGCTTCGACATCGAGAAGGCCCCTCCGGAGCTGGTGGCGCACAGCATCTTCGACGGGATCGAGAAGGGCGACGAGGAGATCTTCCCCGACCCCATGTCGGAGCCCTTCGCGGACGGCTGGCGCAATGGTTCGAGCAAGGGACTCGAGCGCCAGTCCGCGGCGATGTACGCGCAGTTCACCCAGCAAGGATAACCGGCGGTTATGTCCTCAATGGCCAAGTGGCCGTTGAACACCGCAACACCATACCGGCGCCCGGCACTTCCCGAGTGGACGGCGGCGCGCAGGGCTATGGTTGAGGTGATTGCACATGAACGCGGCCAGCGACGAGGTGACCAAGATGCCTGACCCGGAGATCACGACACGCGAGCAGTGGCTCGTGGCTCGACGCGAGCTGCTCGCGAAGGAGAAGGAGCTGACCCGGCACCGCGACGAGGTCAACGCCGCCCGGCGCCGGCTGCCGATGGTCGAGATCACGAAGGACTACGCCTTCGACGGTCCGCACGGCAGCGGCACGCTGGTGGACCTGTTCGATGGTCGTAGCCAGCTCGTCATCTATCACACCATGTTCGATCCCGACGACGACGAGCCCTGCCCGTCCTGCTCGTTCTGGCTCGACAACGTCGGTCACCTCAGCCACCTGCACGCTCGCGACACCACGTTCGCGGCCGTCTCGCGGGCGCCGCTGGAAAAGCTCGAGCACTACAAGCGGCGCATGGGCTGGACCATCCCGTGGTACTCGTCGTACCGCAGCGATTTCAACTACGACTTCCACTACAGCTTCGACCCGTCGATCGTTCCGGTGGAATGGAACTACAAGGCCTTCCCCCAGCTCGTGCGGGAGAACCCCGCCTGGGAGGGATACACGGGCTCGGAGACGGGCGTGAGCGCGTTCCTGCGGCACGGCGATCGCGTCTTCCACACCTACTCCTGCTTCGCGCGCGGGATCGACGTGCTCAACGGCACCTACAACTACCTCGACCTCACCGCCCGCGGCCGCCAGGAGGACTGGGAACAACCACCCGGCCGCAGCGACGGACACGCGATGAGCTGGCTGCGTCGCCACGACGACTACGAGGCCGCGGTGATCGGCGGTGCGGGCACCCAACCTGACAACGGTGCTGCGCAGCCAGGACTGTGACGCCAGCACTCAGAAGGATGCGCGGCCCAGGATCATGCGCCCGAGTTCGCTAAGAGCAGGCTGCGTGATCGGGTGTAGCTGAAGAGCCTCACTCGGCAGTTGTCGGCGTGCCGCCGCCGGCTGCGTTTCGGATGATCGGACCGCGCTCCCCCCGCGTCCCTCGCCCGGCGCGCATCGTCAAGCGCCCCACGGTGAGTGGGTAACTACGCGACGGCCGGGCTGATGCTGGAGCGTCTGTCGCGGTGGGACGGTCGGCCCGAGCCGAGCGCGGGGTCGAGGACTCGAACCGAGGCCGTTCCTCTGGCCGACCCCGCCGCCAGGTCAGGCGGGCCGGTCCTTGACATCGCGACCGGACCATACGCGTGGCGCGTCGCGGAACCGGCGGGCGACCCGCACCTTGACACTCGTGTCCGGCGGATTGTCGCCGCAGCGGGCGCATTCCATCGTCACCTTGACCCGCCCGCCGCAGCCTTCGTGTTCGTAGGTCACCGGACGGCCGTCGGGGGCGGCCCAGCGGTCACCCCATTCGGTGAGCGCGATGATGATCGGCTGCAGGTCGCGGCCCTTGCGTGTCAGCACGTACTCAGCGTGCCCGCGGCCGTCGCCCGACCGCAGCTCGAAGATGCCGGCCTCGACGAACTCACCCAACCGCTTGGTCAGGATGTTCGGCGCGATGCCCAAACTGCGCTGAAACTCCGTGAAGCGGGTTATCCCGCCGAACATCGCGTTGCGGACGATGAGCAAGCTCCACCGTTCGCCGACGATCTCGAGTGCGCGCGCCGAGGAACAGAACTCATCAGGGTACAGACGTCCTAACATAGTGCCAGTGTGGCACACCGGGCTAGCGTGATGCAAGTATGACGGCTTGCATCACGCAAGTGAGCTTGCTAGCGTGATGCAAGTAGCGATCGACCCCACGTTTCGACCTCCTACCGAGAAGTCCGAAGGAGAGGCATGAGTGCCCAAAGTTTCACCACCGCCGTCTCGGTGGACCAGACCCCGCAGGAGGCCTTCGATGCCATCAACGACGTTCGTGGATGGTGGTCGAGGAGCCTCGAAGGCCGCACGGAACACCGCGGCGACGAGTTCACGTACCGCTACGAGGACTTGCACCGCTGCACGATCCGGGTGACGGAGGCCGTTCCCGGCAAGAAGGTCTCCTGGCTCGTGCTGGACAACTACTTCAACTCCATTCAGGACCCCGAGTGGACCGGCACCACGATCGAGTTCGACATCTCCGAGAAGGATGGCGAGACCGAGGTCCGCTTCACCCATCTGGGCCTGGTTCCCGAGTTTGAGTGTTTCGACGCCTGTTCCGACGGGTGGACCTTCTACGTCAACAACAGTCTGCGCGACCTCATTACCACCGGTGAAGGGCAGCCCAGCGGCTCGGAGCAACCGAGCGCGGCAGCTGAAGCGGTGACCGCCCGGGACCGGTAGCGGCGGGCAGCGAAACCTGACAGAGGAAGGACTACGGCACTATGACGACGACCACGGAGGCTCCGGCAAAGATGACCAGCCGGCAACAGGCGATTGTGTTCTTGCTGCTCGGCACGCAGTTCATGCTCTCGGTCGACTACTCGATTCTGAACGTCGCGCTGCCCCAGGTCGGCGCGGGCGTCGGCCTCGGACTCTCCGACCTGCCGTGGGTGATGACCGCGTACGCGCTACCGGCCGCCGGGTTCACGTTGCTGTTCGGACGGATCGCGGACATGTTCGGCCGGCGCCGGATATTCCTCACCGGCATCGTGCTGCTGGCCGCGGCGTCCCTCGTCGGTGGGTTCGCGACGGACCCCGTGCTGCTGCTGACCGCTCGTACGTTGCAGGGCTTCGCCACCGCCATCGCCACCCCCGCCGCGCTGTCGTTGCTGATCACGACGTTCAGCGACGAGAAGCAGCGGGCGCGGGTGCTGGGGCTCAACGGCGCGCTGCTGTCCGGCGGGTTCACCGTCGGCGCGCTGGTCGGCGGCACCCTCGTCGGCGCGCTGAGCTGGCGCTGGGCCTTCCTGATCAACGTGCCGGTCGCGGTGCTCATCCTCGTGGTCACGCCGTTCCTGGTGCGTGCGAGCAGGGGCCCCGCGGGGGTCAAGCTGGACGTGCCGGGCGCGGTCACGGTGACCCTCGGCCTGCTGGCGTTCGCCTTCGGTGTCACCAACCGGAACCTGTACGTCCTGGTTGCCGGTCTCGTGATGCTGGTGGTGTTCTGGCGAATCGAGCAGCGGTCGAAGGCCCCGCTGGCAGCGGTGAGCATCCTGTCCCGGCCCACCGTGAAGTGGGGCAACATCGCCGGTCTGGTCGTGTTCTCGATGGAGAGCGCGATGATCTTCCTGATGACGCTGTACCTGCAGGACGTGCTGGGCTTCTCGCCGATGACCACCGGTCTGATCTTCGGCGTGCCCGGCCTGGCCTCGGTGGCCGCCGGCATCATGGCCGGTCGCTTCATCGGCCGGTACGGCCAACGCACCGTGCTGGCGATGGGCCTGCTGGTGCAGGCCGGCTGCACCGCCCCGCTGGTGCTGCTCGGCACCAGTACCGCGTGGCTCTGGGTGTTGGTTCCCGCGCTGTTCCTCGGGTTCTTCGGGCACGTGGCGGCGATCGTGGCCTTCATGGTCACGGCGACCGCGGGCTCGGGCCTGCCCGACTCCGAGCAGGGTCTGGCCACCGGCCTGGCCACGCTGAGCCAGCAGGTCTCCGTCACCATCGGCGTCCCGATCCTCAGCGCGGTCGCGGCCACCCAGGCGAACCTGCTCAGCGGCATCCACGTGGCCATCGTCGTCGATGTCCTGGTGACCGCGGTTGTCATCGCACTCATCTGGACCGGACTGCGGCCCAGGCCCCAAGCCGCGCCCGGCGAGGTGCGTGAGCGCGACAAGGACGAGACGACCGCCGGCGCATACGCCGGGTGAGACCCGGAACGTTCGGGACATCCGCGGGACAGCGGCCCGTGTCCAACGAGGACACAGGCTGCTGTCCACGCAGGACGGCTCGTAGTCGCGTGTGGACCGTTCGGCCGTACCATCCGGACAGGCCCCAGGCGCGTCGGATCAGCACACCGATCGACAGCTGTGGTCCGGCGTCAGAAAGGGAGTGGACAGTGACGATCAACAGGGACCCCGACGTGGCGGTCACGGCCGTCCCGAGCGACGCCGAGCTCGCACGGTCGTTGGACGGAGACTTCCGTAGCGACCATGCCACCGTGGAGGGCCTGCGCCTGCACTACGTCGCCGGCGGGACCGGCCGGCCGTTGATTCTGCTGCCCGGCTGGCCGGAGACCTGGTGGGAGTTCCGCAAGGTGATGCCCGCGCTCGCGGCGGGCGGCCGCCGGGTCATCGCCGTGGACCTACCCGGCATGGGCGGCTCGGACAAACCCGCCGCCGGATACGACAAGAAGACGATGGCCGGCGCCATCCACGGACTCGTCCGCGCGCTCGGCTACGACCAGGTGGACCTCGCCGGCCACGACGTCGGCTCGCAGGTCGCCTTCAGCTTCGCGGTCAACCACCCGGAGGCCACCCGCAAGGTCGCGATGTTGGACATCCTCCACCCGGATGCGTCCTACTACGAGATCCGGATGCTCCCGGTCCCGGGGGTGCCCATCTTCCCGTGGTGGGCCGCGTTCAACCAGGTCGCCGATCTGCCCGAGCAACTGCTGGCCGGGCGCTTCCGGCGCCTCGTCGACTGGCTCTTCGACAAGTTCCTGGTGGACCGGAACTCCGTGACCCCGCTGGACCGGGCCGTCTACGCGCACGCCTACGACAACCCGGACGCGATCCGCAGCGGCAACGCCTGGTACGGGACGTTCGGCCAGGACATCGTCGACCTCGGGACCTACGGCAAGGTGACCGCACCCCTGCTCGGGATGGTCTCCAACCTCGGCAACGGCCTGTACTCCGCGCAGATGCGGGCGACGCTGCCCAACCAGGGGACCGACGTCGAGGTCGTCGTCCTGCCGGACGCCGGCCACTACTTCGTCGACGAGAATCCGCAGGCCATCATCGACAAGTTCAACGAGTTCTTCGTCTGACCCGAATGTCGGCGGTTCCTCTCGTCGTGACGCTGGCGTGTCAGCAATACGGGAGAGGCGTCGACGGATGGCTTCTGTAACTCTGGTTTGTGGATTTCCGGTTACTCCACAAACCCACGTTAGGAGAGGACATGTCAACTGTCGCCGTCCCGTCCAGGGAAGAGCTGGTGCGGCGGGTGTCCGAGATCGCTCCCGTTCTCCGGGCCAACGCTGAGTGGTCGGTGGAGCACCGCCGGCTGCACGAGGAGACGCTCAAGGCCCTGAGCGACACGGGCGTGTTCCGGATGAGGATCCCGAAGCGTTACGGCGGATACGAGAGCGATGCGCGGACCATGGTCGACGTGGCCGACGCGATCGCCCAGGTCGACGGGTCCGCCGCATGGTTGGTCGCCTGCCACTGGATCGCCACCTGGGGCCTGGGCCTGTTCCCGGACGAGGTTCAGTCCGATGTGTTCGAGGACCCCGACGCGCAGGTCTGCACCACCATCGGGCCGGGGACCGCGACCGCGGTCCCGGTTGAGGGTGGCGTCGTGGTCAACGGCGAGTGGCCGTGCATCAGCGGCGCGCTGAGCAGCCGGTGGCAGCAGGTCGCGGCGATCCTCCTCGACCCGAACGGCGAGCCGTACCCGGTGATGGGCCCGGTTCAGCTGTCGGAGCTGCAGACCCGCGACGACTGGCACACCACCGGCTTGCGTTCCTCCGGGAGCATCGCCACCATCGCGAAGGACCTGTTCATCCCGCAGGAGCGCCTCCTTCCGGCGCCGGCGGTGGTCGGTAGCCAGTCGGTCTCGAAGCTGAACGCCGACGTCACGATCTACCGGGCGCCGTTCATGGCCGTGGGCTCGGCTGCCACGGTCGGCGTCGCCACCGGCATCGCCAAGGCGATCCGGGACGCCTTCTTCGAGCGGCTGCCCGGCCGCCAGGCCACCTACACGCTGTACCCGAGCCTGGCCGAGGCCCCGGTGACCCACCTGCGGGTCGCCGAGGCGGTCATGAAGGTCGACGAGGCGGAGTTCCACGCGCAGCGGCTGGCCGCCCAGGTGGACGCCAAGTGCGCTTCCGGCGAGGCCTGGGAGCTCACGGAGCGCGGCCGCGCCCGTGGGGACGAGGGCTCGGCCGTGCGCCTGGCCAACGAGGCGGCAGACATCCTCGCCGCCAACAGCGGCGGGTCCTCGGCCTACACCAAGGTGCCCATTCAGCGGTTCGTCAACGACCTGCGGACCGTCAGCCTGCACGCGATGATGATTCCGGACGTCAACGCCGAGATCTACGGCGAAGTCCTGTGCGGCCAGGAGCCCAACACCTACTACATCTGATCCCGCGGCCCGAGCGGATCCGGCACTCGCCGGGTGGTCGGGCGAGGAAAGCGTCCTTTCTCACGCTGAGCGCGAGAAAGGGCGCTTTTCCGCGCATTTCGCTCCGCACCAGGCACAGGGACACCGTCAGCCTGCCGAAGATCCGGCTGCCGTTGGCACCGCGAATGTGCGCATCCTGGAAGAAGCGGAAGCACGAGCGCAATTTCGGAGAAGGAACGCGACGGCGGGCTCGATAGAATTCGGCCTAATCGATATGGGAGGCCACCGATGGAGGCGCGGGACGCATTCGACTACATCATCGTCGGCGCCGGCAGTGCCGGCGTGCCACTGGCCGCGCGGCTCAGTGCCGACCCGGCAAGGCGGGTCGCCCTGATCGAGGCGGGCCCGGACTACCCGACGGTGGCCGAGACGCCGGCCGATCTGCTCGACGGCAACGAGATGTCGTTGATCGAGCACGACTGGGGTTTCACCGCCGGACTGCTGCCGACCCGACCGACCAGGTACTTCCAGGGCAAGGTCACCGGCGGTTCCTCCGCGGTCGGGAACACCATCGCGATCCGGGGAATGCCGGAGGACTTCGAGGAGTGGGCGGCCGCCGGCAATCCCGAGTGGGCGTGGCCGAAAGTGCTGCCGCATTTCCTGGCGCTGGAGAACGACCTGGACTTCGGTGGCGCGTTCCACGGCCACGACGGCCCGATTCCCATTCGCCGCTGGCGGCCCGACGAGCTGACGCCCGTGCAGCAGTCGTTCCTCGACGGGGTGCTGGCGGCCGGGTATCCGTACACGGACGACCACAACCACCCGGCGTCGACCGGCGTCGGGCCGGCGCCGTCCACCCGCAGGGACAGCCGCGTGCGGGTGTCGACCGCGATGGGGTACCTCACGCCGGAGGTGCGCGCCAGGGACAACCTCACGATCATCGCCGGCGCGGTGGTGAACCGGGTGCTGGTCGACGGCGCGGCCGCCCGGGGTGTCGAGGTGCTGACCGGATCGGCGACCCAGGAACTGCGCGCGCGCCGGGTGATCGTCTCGGCGGGAGCGGTGAACACGCCGGCGATCCTGCTGCGCTCCGGCATCGGCCCGGAGGACGAGCTGCGCCGGCACGGGATCGACGTGCGGCTGGACCTGCCCGGCGTCGGCGCCGGCCTCAGCGAGCAGGCGCGTACCGGTGTCTTCATGGTGCCCAAGCCCGGCGCCGAGAACCACGGCAAGTCGGTGGGGCAGATCGTGATGCGGACCGCGGGGACCGGCACCGCGCGCGCCAACGACATGTACTACGCGATGGTCAACCACTTCAACCTGGCCGTCCAGTTCCCGCACCTGCGGGACGCCGCGCAGGCGGAGCGGGTGACCTGCCTGCTGGCGGTGGCTCGTGAGCCGCGTTCGCGGGGCCGGGTCACGCTGGCGTCGACCGATCCGCGGGTGGCACCACGCGTCGATCTCGACTTCCTGTCGTCCGAAGAGGACCACCGGCTGCTCGCGGACGCGCTGCGGGTCGTGTGGGAGCTGGCGCAGTCACCGAAGATTCGCGACATGGCCGACCGGATCGTGCTCCTGACCGATTCCCTGATGGACTCCGACGAGGCCGTCCGCGACTACGTCACGGCGTCGGTGGACCCGGCGTACAACCCGACCGGCACCGCCCGGATGGGCCCGGCGGGCGATCCGGGCGCCGTGGTCGACCAGCGTTGCGCGGTGCACGGGATCGACGGCCTGTTCGTGGCTGACGCGTCCGTGATGCCCGGCCAGGTGCGGGCGAACATCAACATGACGGTGAACATGATCGGCGAGCGGGTCGCCGAGCTGCTGGGCGACGACTGAGGACCACGCGATGACACTGGCGGAGAACCAGCACAACGGATCGGCCACTGACGGCGTCGTCTCCCCCGCCTCGATCGTGGGCCTGCTCAGCGGGTTCCGGGCCGCCAAGTTCCTGATGGCGGCCAGCGAGCTCGGCGTCTTCGAGGCGCTGGCCGGCGCGCCCGCGAGCATCGACGTGCTCGCCACGCGCACCGGCCTCACCCGCCGGGCGGCGCGCATCTGCGCGGACGCCATGGTGTCGGTCGGCATGCTCGAGCGCGACGGCGACACCTACCGCAACAGTGCCGCCGCCGCCGCGTACCTGACCGGCGCGACGCCCGTCGACCTGCGCCCGTTCATCCGGTTCTCGGACCGGTTCAGCTACCCGGCGTGGACCGGCCTCGCGCAGGCGCTCCGGCACGGCCCGGCACGCGAGATCGTCGCCCTGGACCCGGAGCTGCAGACGATCTTCTCCGAGGGGGTCGAGGCGCTGAACGCCGACGCGGCCGCCGCGCTGGCCGCGACCGTCGACTTCGGCGCCTGCCGCCGGCTGCTCGACATCGGCGGTGGCACCGGCTCGTGGTCGATCGCGGTCGCGGGCGCCCGCCCGCACCTGACCGCGACGGTGGTCGACCTGCCGCAGGTGGCCGCCATCGCCCGAGAGCGGATCGCCGAGCGGGGACTGTCCGGCCGGATCGACGTCGTGGGTGGCGACATCCTGACCGCCGACCTGCCGGCCGGCCACGACTGCGGCCTGCTGGCGAACGTGGTGCACTGCTTCTCGCCGGAGGACAACCAGCGGCTGCTGGCCTCGGTGCGGCGGGTGGTCCGGCCGGGCGCGCGGCTGCTGCTTGCCGACTACTGGACCGACCCGACACACACCGAGCCGGCCGTCGCCGCGCTGATGGCCGGCGAGTTCGCGCTCAACAGCGCGGACGGCGACGTCTACAGCCTGGCCGAGGGCCGCGAGTGGCTGGCCGCCACCGGATGGCGGTTCCTCACCCACGACCAGCTCGCCGGCGCGAAGTCGGTGGTCGTGGCGGAGGCACGCTGAACCACCGTCGCCGAGGCACGCTGAACCACCTGAGACGCGAGCCGGCGGCCCGGGTCACGGGTCGCCGGCTCGCTCAGGTTTCTCGTGCTTACGCGGCCGCGGCGGTCGACTCGGTCACCGGGGCCGCCCCCGCCTCCTCCTCGACCACCGGCGGCTTCAGGTAGCTGGTGGCCCACGCGACCACGATGCCGATCACGGCGAAGACCATGCCGGTGATCACCGGGCCCGAGGCGTCGAAGTTGGTGAGCGCCATGCCACCGGCGATCGCGCCCAACGCGATGCCCACGTTGGCCGAGGAGGCGGGCAGCGCGGACGCCAGCTGGCCGCCGGGTCCGGCCAGGGACACCACCCGGAGCTGGAGCGAGGCCGTCATGACGGAGCCGAACAGGCCCCAGGCCAGGATCACCAACGCTACGAGGACCGGGCTCGCACCGACGAGGTAGAGCACCAGGAGGGCGACCGCGGTGCAGGCGGTGCCCACGATCAGGGTGCGGCCGGCGTTCTGGTCGGCGAAGCGCCCGCCGCTGAACGAGCCCACCGCGGTGGCCAGGCCGTAGGCGAACAGGAAAACGCTGACCAGCGCGCCGGAGATGCCCGTGACGTCCTGCAGGAACGGCACGATGTAGGTCAGCGCCGTGTAGAGCGCCTCGAATACCAGGAAGGTCAGGCCCAGCACGGCGAGCACCCGCGGGGCGAAGGCGTACCTGGCCTGGCCGGCGGCCCCGCCGCCGGTGCTCGGCACGGACGGAACCAGCGCCACCGTGGCGATCAGCGCGATCACGGCGAACACGACGATGGCGATGAACGAGCCCTGCCAGCCGAGTGCTTGGCCGACCAAGGTGCCCAGCGGCACGCCGAGCGTGGCCGAGACCGCGACGCCGGAGACGATCGTGGAGATGGCCCGGCCGGCGCGGTCCGGCGGGACGATCGACATACCCATGACGAACGCGACCGCGATGAACAGACCCTGGAGCGAGCCGGTGACGGCGCGCACCGCGATGAACAGGCCGTAGCTGGGGACCAGCACCGGGACCAGGTTGGCCACGGCGTACAGGACGATCGCGCCGACCACGATGGTCTTGCGGTTCAGCTTGATCGTCAGCGCGGTCAGGACCGGGCCGCCGACGGCGATTCCCAGCGCGTAGGCGGTCACCAGCGTGCCGGCCGCGGGAATGGACACCTGGAGGTCGGCGGCGATCAGGTCGAGCACACCCACCACGAGCAGCTCGGCGCTGCCCAGCGCGAACGTGCCCAGGAACAGGGTGGCCAGCACGAGATTCGTCCTGCCCTGGCGGGGTGCGGCGTGCTGGTTACTCATGTCCACCTTCCTCCTCGTGCGAAGCATGATTGACGCCCGCCGCGGAGACATCTTCCACAGTGCGGTTTTTGCGGTGGGACCGGATGGATCTCGCTGTTACTCGCATCATGATAGTGGACTGCTTGCATCACGCAAGTCCATGCGTTGCCGGAAACCACGACGGGAGGCCTCCTGCGCAGCAATGAGAATGTCCATTCAGGACAGATGCGTGACGGGAGAGAAGGCGCGGGACAGTTCACGAATGAACAGACGTCGCAACGGCCACACCTCCGGCGTGCTTGCATCACACAAGTACTCAGGACGGATGTCGTGTTGGATCGGCCGTACGAACGCGAGAACCGCGCCGCGAACTCGCCCGCCGAGGTCTCGGCGGACGGTCGGGAGCGCGTGTCGGCGCGGGGGTCAGGACGCGGCTCGTGAGTCGGTCGCGGGCTTGTCCCCCGTCGCCGTCTCGGTCCCCGTCTCCCGGATCCGCATCCAGCTGCCGACGCGGCGCGAGGCCGCGAGGCTCGCCCACGCGGTCAGGTCGGTGAGGTCGCGGTCGTCCGGCTGGCGTGCGCGGAACCCGTCGACCACCGGCTGGTCGACCTGGTAGGACGCGAACGCCGTGAGCAGGGCCAGCCGCCCGGCCGCCCGGTCGTCGGCCGGCAGCGCGGCGACCGCGTCCTCGACCCACGCCCGGCTCAGGCCGACCGGGCGGCCGTCCCACCGCGCCAGGTGCTCGTGCACCAGCTCGCGCACCGCGACCGGGACCGAACGCCGGCCCGCCTCGTCGACGGCGGCCGCGCCGCGGGCGAACGCCTCGGCGATCGCGGTGTTGCCGGCCGCCCACGCCAGGTCGGACGGCAGCGGCGCGGGCGGGAGCAGGTCGAGCGAGGCGCCCGGCTGGGGGCCCCTGCGCTCGGCCGACTTGATGAGCCAGACCAGCACGCGGCGCACCACCCCGAGCGCGGCGGCCGGCGTGTGCGGCGGCAGCGGCACCTCGCCGAGGAACAGGTTCACCATCCGGTTGAGGTACTGCAGGATCACCGCGGTGCCGACGATCTCGGGCGCCTGCTCGACCGGGAACGGCACCGGGTGGCCGACGCCCGTGTCGGAGTACGCGTTGGCCGTCGTCCACGCCGCGGCCGCCCGCGCCCGCGGGTCGGCGATCTCGCCGTCGGTGTAGCCGACCAGGTTCTGCAGCATCGAGTCGTGCATGGTGATGCAGAACGGGCACTCGTTGCCCTTCGAGACCGCGGTCGACACGGCCTCCTTCACCGCCCTCGGCGACGCGGCGGGCACCAGCAGGGTCTCGCGCAGCATCAGCCAGGCCGCCGCCAGCACGTCCGGCGACGGCGCGTGCAGGATCACCGGCGGCGCCAGCACCCCGAAGTCCCGCTCGACCTCCCGGTAGACCCGCTCCACGGTGCCCCGCGCCGCGCCGTGCCGCACCGCGCGCACCTGCCGCACCTGCACCGTGGAGAGCCCCCGCAGGCCGGCCTGTACCAGTGATGTTGCTGCCCGCATGTCGGTTCCTCCGGGCTCGTGCGATCGGAAAGGGGGAAACAGCTCAGCCGGCGGACCGCACCGTCATCGGCAGCCCGCCGCGCACGCGCAGCGTCAGCATCGGCTCGGCCGTGGCCTCGTAGCCCGGCACGGCGTCGAGCCGCAGCTCGCGCACCAGCGTCGCGGTGACGATGGTCGCCTCGAGCTGGGCGAGGGTGCTGCCGACGCACACGCGCTGGCCGGCGCCGAACGGGATGTAGGCGTAGCGCGCCCGCCGGTCGGTGTGGCGCGTGTCGAACCGGTCCGGGTCGAACGCGTTCGGGTTGTCCCAGAAGTCCGGGTGCCGGTGCAGGGTGTACGGGCAGATCACGACGTCCGCGCCGGCCGGGACGCGGAACCCGCCGACCTCGTCCTCCTCGCGGGCCTGCCTCGGCAGCAGCCACACCGGCGGGTACAGCCGCATGACCTCCTGGATCACCATGTTCGTGAACCGCAGCCGGTGGACGTCCTCGAAGGTGGGCGGCCGGTCGCCGAGCACCTCGAGCGCCTCGGCCCGCAGCCGCTCCCGCACCTCGGGGTGCCGGTCGAGCAGGTAGAAGGTCCAGCTCAGCGTGCTCGCCGTGGTCTCGTGCCCCGCGAGCAGCAACGTCACCAGCTCGTCGCGCATCCGCTCCCGCGCGGCGTCGGCGTCCTGGTCCCGCCGGGTCGCCTCGACCAGGCGCGACAGGACGTCCTCGCCGTCCGCGGTGGGGTGCGCGGCACGGTCGGCGGCGAGCTTCGCGACGATGCGGTCCAGGTCGGCCCGCGCGCGGCGGAACCGCCGGTGCCGGGGCAGCGGGACCCAGTGCGGCACCGCGGACAGCGACATCATCTCGAAGATGGCCTGGTCCTGGACCTCCTCGAACGACTCGCCGATGGAGTCGAACGTGCCGAGGTCGGCGTCGAGCAGGGTGCGCCCGAGGACGCCGAGGGTCAGCCCGGTCATCTCGGCACTGAAGTCGATCGGCTCGCCGTCCTGGCGCGTGCGCAGCCGCGCCACCAGCGCGGCCGCCTCACCGGCGATCACGTCGGCCTTGCCGGCGATCCGCTTGGCCTTGAAGACCGGCTGAATGGTCCTGCGCTGGGCCTTCCACTTCTCGCCCTCGCTGGTCAGCAGGCCGTCGCCGAGTGCGCGGCGGGCGTGCACGAGGCCGATGCCCTTCACGTAGTTGGCGTTGTTGTCGGCCAGCACGTGCTTGGCGTGGTCGGGGTGGTTGAAGAAGTGCAGCTTCTTGGGGCCCAGCCGCAGCAGGACCGCGTCGCCGTACTGCCGGGAGAACTCGGTCATCACCGAGAGGCGGTCGCGGGCCATCTTGGCCAGCACGCTGAGCGTCGCCCGCAGCGGCGGTCCCGGCAGCTCGCGGGGCGTCGTGGCGTCCCGCTCCTCCGTCGCGGTCATGCCGGCACGTCCAGTTCGGTCCAGCCCGAGCCGGCCGTCGGGAAGGCGGACGCGATGCGCCTGCGCCACACCTCGAAGGCGGGGACCCCGGGGTGTGCCGGCACCTCGGCCTGGCTGGGCGGCCGCGTCTCGCCGCACAGCCGCGTCGCCTGCTCGGGGGTCAGGTCGCAGAAGACCCGGGTGGCGAGGCCGGTGTGCTCGATCTCGAGTCCCGCCTCGACCCGTGCGGTCGCGGCGAACGCGCTGCCCTGCGCGAGGTTCGGCAGGTACTTGCCCGCGCGGGCCTTGAACACCCGCAGCTCGTGCTCGTCGCCGCCGCCCGCGTAGGTGGCGGCCAGCCCGGCGCCCGCCCACAGGTCGGCCCGGCGGTCCTCGTCGAACGAGTCGACCATGTCCGCGACGACGGTGGGGTCGGAGCCGCCGACGAACCACATGGCGCGGCCGATGCCCTGGTCGATGCCGTTCTTGACGTACCAGCCCGCGCCGTCGGCCGGGAACGGCAGGGTCGGCTCGCGGTACTGGCCGTGCACGTACTTCTGGGTGTGGAAGTAGGCCTGGTGGAACCCGTAGCCGTCGAGCGCCAACCAGCGCAGCACCGGGTCGGACAGCTCCAGTTTGGACCAGCGGAACCGCGGCACGCGGGCCATCGCCCAGCCGACGCCGACGTAGACCATGTAGCTGTGCACGAGGCCGGGGCCGGCGAGAAACGCGGCGGTCCGCCCGCCTCGCCCGAACGGGAGCCCGTCGCGCACCGCGAAGCCCATCCCGGCGCCCTCGTAGGCGAAGCCGCGGAACTGGCGCGGGATCCGCTCGAGCGCCTCCCGCGGCTCCTCTGGCGTGCGGGCCTCGGCAGCGTGGGCGTAGCCCTCGAGGAAGGTACGACCGACGGTCTCCAGCAAGTCCTTGGCAGCTGGGCTCTTCACGTGGAAACCGCGCACCGAGAGTTCCGCGTTCGAGGTACTGGGAGTCAGGATCCTGCGCCTGATCGCCCGCAACGTGCTGGACAATGGTCCTCCCTTCGCCCGCTGCCGGTGCAGCGATCTGGCCTCCATCGTCTCGGAGCGGAAGGCGGCTGCCCACTCCCGCCGTGCGCACCGGGGGAATGGCTTGGTTCTCCGACATTGCGTTGTTCCGCGCGGGCGGGCACGGAGGCAACGCACAAGTAGAAAGGTCACCCCGGCTGGTGCGACGCTCGGCGACGGGTCGCGAAATCCCGCGCCCTCGCAAGGAGTTACGAGGCACCCACAATCTTCGAGGACTGCTTATGACGGCACAGTATGACGACATCATCGTCGGCGCCGGATCGGCCGGGGCGGTGCTCGCGGCCCGGCTGACCGAGGACCCCGCCCGCCGGGTGCTGCTCCTGGAGGGCGGCCCCGACTATGTCGAACCGGAGAAGACGCCGGAGGACATCCACTACGGCAGGACGATGTCGTTCGTGGACCACGACTGGACCTTCCGCGCCGAGGCGCACGACGGTCGCAGGATCCGGTACCCGCGAGGCAGGACCACCGGTGGCTCGTCGGCCGTCGGCGCGACGGTCGGGCTCCGCGGTGTCCCCGAGGACTACGACGACTGGGCCGCCGCCGGCAACCCGGCGTGGTCCTACGACGAGGTCCTGCCCTACTTCCGGAAGCTGGAGAACGACCAGGACTACGGCGACGACGAGTTCCACGGCGGCAGCGGCCACATGCCGATCCGCCGGTGGCACCCCGAGGAGCTGGCGCCGGGGCAGTCGGCGTTCGTCGAGTCGTGCCTCGACGCCGGCTTCCCCGAGACCAAGGACCACAACCACCCCGAGGCCACCGGTGTCGGGTCGATCCCGTCGACCCGGCACGACGCGGAGCTGCGAGCCACGACGGCGACGACCTACCTCCGTGCGGTCCGCGACCGGCCGAACCTGGAGATCAGGGCGCACACGACGGTCGACCGCGTGGTGTTCGAGGGCTCGAAGGCCGTCGGTGTCCTGGCGGCGACGGCGGGTGGCACCTACGAGCTCGTGGAGGGGCGCCGGATCATCCTGTCCGCCGGTGCGGTCGCCTCGCCGACGATCCTCATGCGGTCGGGCATCGGGCCGGCGGAGGACCTCCGCAGGCACGGCATCGACGTCCGCGCGGACCTGTCCGGCGTCGGCGGGAACCTGGTCGACCACCAGCGGACCGGCGCCTTCCTGGTGCCGCAGCCGGGTGTCGTCGACCCGACCCAGGCGTTCCTGCAGCAGATCCTGCGTACGACCTCGCCGGTCTCCGGTGAGTTCAACGACCTGCAGTACTACATGGTCAACTACTTCGGCCTGGCGCACTTCCCGGAGCTGCAGATGCTGTCCGGCACGACCGAGATCCTCGGTGTGATGGTCGTGTCGCAGCGGCCGGGCTCGCGTGGCCGGATCACGCTGAAGTCGGCCGACCCGGCCGCACTGCCCACGATCGAGCTGAACTTCCTCGACGACGAGCGGGAGATGGACATCCTCGTCGACGGGGTCCGCACGGCGTGGCAGCTGGCGCACCACCCCGACATCCTGAAGCTCGGCCAGGGTTTCGTGGTGCTGCGCGACGCCATGATCGACAACGACGACATGGTGCGGCAGTTCGTGAAGACCAGTCTGGACAGTGCCTACCACCCGGTCGGCACCGTGCGGATGGGTCCCGCGAGCGACGACGGCACGGTCGTCGACGAGCGCGGCGCGGTGCACGGCACCGAGTCGCTCTACGTCTGCGACTCGTCGATCATGCCGAACACGGTGCGCGCCAACACCAACCTGACCTCGATCATGATCGGGGAGCGGACGGCGGCGTGGCTGTGCGCGGACTGACCGGGTGAAACAGCTGGGTGGCCCCGGATCTCCCGGTCCGGGGCCACCCGTCTGTCCGGAGTGGACATCTGGAGTGGACACAGGGCGCGGGCTCGTCAACCGGACGCCGGAAAGGGGCAGGACCACTGACGCGGTCCTGCCCCTTTCCGGCGTGGTGCGGTCGTTCCCTACGGCAGTTCCTTCAGGCCCTTGCCGAACAGCATGTACGCGGGCGCCAGCTCGGCCGCGTCCGCCTGTGCCAGCTCGACCATGGCCGCGCCGGCGATCTCCGGGTTGAGCAGCGGGCCCTGGGCGCGGAGGAAGTCCGGCACGGACATGCCGGACTTGGCCGCGTACGCGGCGACGGCCGCCTCGCCGACGCCCGTCTCCGGCGCGAAGCGGGGCATCACCGTGGTGAACGTGATGTCCAGCCCGGCCTGCTTGGCCTCGCCCTGGGCGTAGCCCGTGATGAAGCGCTGCGCGGCCTTCGCCCCGGCGTACCCGCCGGACAGCGGCGAGCCGGTCGGGTTCATCGCGGCGCCGCTGCTGACCACGACCACCCTGCTGCCGGGAGGCAGCGGCGCGAGGAGCGCCGCGCGCAGCCAGTGGAACGCGATGCGGACATCGCTCTCCCAGTTGACCGAGAACGTCTCCCACGTCTGCTCCTGCAGCGGCAGCATGTGCGGGATGGCCCCGGCCACGAGGACGATCGTCTGCGGCTGGTGGCGGTCGATCAGGCCGGCCGCCACCGTGGCGTCGCCGGCGTCGGCGACCTCCTGCTGGATGGTGCCGGAACCGTTGGCCGGCACGGCGAACTCCGCCGCCGTGCGGGCCACGGCCACCACCGGAGCGCCGGCCTCCGCGAACGCCGTGGCGATCCCGTGGCCCAGGCCGCGGCTCGCGCCGACGACGATCGTGGTCCTGCCGGACAGCTCACTCATGTGTCCTCCAAATCAGGTTATGACTGGAACTTCGTGCCGTTCCACCAGTTGTCGCCCGGCACCGGCGCGTCCTCGTCGCCGTACCGGTCCTTGTGGCGCCACCAGTCCCACGGGTGCTCGAGCTGGTCCTCCTGGCGCCCGAGGACGGTGACGTCCAGGTAGTTGTAGAAGCTCTTGAAGATGTCGCCACCGCGGTCGAAGATCGAGTACGTGTGGAACACGTCGTCGCCCTCACGGTAGAACGAGCTCACCCCCGGCGACTCGCCGAGGTCGGTCGTGATCTCGTAGTCGCGGTTGAAGTCGCTGCCGTAGGAGGAGTACCACGGCATCCCCCAGCCCATGCGCTTCTTGAAGGGCTCGAAGTCCGACAGCGGCGCGTTGGAGATCATGACGAACGTGGTGTCGCGGGCCCACATGTGCGCGAGCTCGCCGACGCTGTCGGCCTGCATCGAGCAGCCGATGCAGCCCTCGTCCTCGCCCGGCACCCACATGAAGTGGCGGACGATCAGCTGGCGGCGGCCCTCGAACATGTCGAGCAGGGACAGCTCGCCGTCCTGGCTCTGGAAGACGTAGGGCTTCTCCACCTTGACCATGGGCAGCTGCTGGCGCTCCCGCAGGATGTCGTCGCGCGCCTTGGTGACTTCCTTCTCCTTCTCCAGCAACGCCCTGCGGGCCGCCAACCACTCTTGCCTGGAGACTACTTTCGGCTGGTTCATCAAATCTCCTCTTCGATATCGGCTTCCCGTCCTCAGGCGGCGGGTCTGCGCTCCCGCAGGCTGCGCCGCTCGGTCTTGCCGACCGGGGTGCGGGGGATCTGGTCGATGAACTCGAGCTGCCGGATCTTCTTGTACGGCGCGACGCGTTCCGCGACGAAGGCCATGATCTCCTCGGCCGTGGCGGTCTGTCTGACCACCACGAAGCCCTTGGGGATCTCGCTGGCCTCCTCGTCCGGCACCCCGACCACGGCCGCGTCGGCGACCTTGGGGTGCGTCATGAGGACCGCCTCGAGCTCCACAGGGGACACCTGCTGCCCCTTGTACTTGATGAGCTCCTTGATGCGGTCGACGACGAACAGCTCCCCGTTGTCGTCGAAGCGCCCGAGGTCCCCGGTGTGCAGGAAGCCGTCCGGCTCCAGCACCTTCTCGGTGGCCTCCGGGGCGTTGAGGTACCCCTTCATCACGTGCGGGCCGCGGATGAGGATCTCGCCGTCCTCGTTGGGACCGAGCTCCGCCCCCGTGGTCACGTCGACGATCTTGCACTCGATGTTGGGCGAGTTCCTGCCGACCGACCCGCGCGACGCGCCGGTCGCCGGCTGCATGAACGACACCAGACCCTCGGTGAGGCCGTAGCCCTGCCCGATCCGGCAGCCGAGCCGGTCGGCGACCAGGTCGGCGATGTCGGGGTCGAGCGCGGCGCCGCCGGAGACGATCCCGGTGACCGGGGAGAGGTCGTACCGGTCCACCAGCGGGCTGCGCGCGAGGAGCACGGCGATCGTCGGCACGACGTAGAGCCGCGTGATGCCGTGGTCCTCGACCGCCCGCAGGTACACCTCGGGGTCGAAGCGCGGCATGGTCACGAGCGTCGCGCCCTGCAGCAGGCTCGCGTTCAGCGTCATGATGAGCCCGAACGCGTGGTGGAACGGTGGCACGGCAAGCACTTTCTCGCCGTCGGCGAGCGGTGCGACCGTGCTCGTCTGCAGCACGTTGGCGATCATGTTCCGGTGCGTCAGCAGCACGCCCTTGGGTAGGCCCGTGCTGCCGCTGGAGTGCAGGATCGCGACCACGTCGGCGGCCGGGTCGACCGGCGTCTCCTCGACCGGGTCGGCGGCGAGCAGGTCGGCGAACGGCGTCGCGCCGTCCGCCTCGCCGAACACGACGATCTCCTCGACCCCGGTGCCGGCGGCCAGCTCCCTCGCCTTGTCCACTTCGGACGGCACGGTGACGAGCACGCGGGCGCCGGCCTCGTTGAGGTGACCGGCGACCTCGGCCACGGTGTCGATCGGGTTGAGCACCACCACCGAACCGCCGGCCAGCGCCGCGCCGTGGAAGGCGATCGGGTACTCCGGCACGTTCGGCGCCAGCAGGGCGAGCACGTCGCCCTTGCGGAAGCCGCGGGCGGCCAGGCCGCCCGCGACCCGCCGCACCGCGGCGGCGAGCTCCGCGTAGGTGTACGCGTTGTCGCCGTTGACGTCGACCGCCGCGACCCTGCTGCCGAACTCCTCCGCCCTGCCGAGCACGTAGGACGTGAGGGAGGTCTGCGGCACGGGCACACGCGGACCGGTGAAGATCATCACGCCACGTCCCGCTTGTAGGTGTCCAGGCCGGGGCGGTAGCTGCGCTTCTCGAACTGCTTCAGCGCGACGTTGATCCACTCGTTGCTGGTGAGCCGGGCCAGCTCCCACAGCTTCGCCTGGTCGTAGTCGATGGCCTCGGGCAGGTCCAGGTGCGTCGTGCGCTCGTAGACCTCCTTGGCCAGGCGCAGCGTCACCGGGTTCTTGTTGACGATCCGGCCGACCAGCTTCTCGGTCGCCGCGTCCAGCTCGTCGGCCGGCACGGCCTTGTTCACGAGACCGAACTGCTCGGCCTCCTTGCCGGTCATCGTGGCGCCGGTGAGGATGTAGTAGAGCGCCTGCTTGCGGGACAGGTTGTGGGTCGCCGCCCACGACGCGCCGCCGGCCGGGAAGATGCCGAAGTTGATCTCCGAGAGGCCGAACTTCACGTGGTCGGCCGCGATCGCCAGGTCGCACAGGCCGGTGACCTCGAAGCCGCCGCCGAACGCGTAGCCGTTGACCTTGGCGATGGTCACCGCGGGGAACGCCTTCAGGCGCTGGAACCACTGCAGTGCCACGAGGTTCGTCTTGTAGAACCGCTGCGGGTCCTCGTAGGGCTCCAGGAAGCACTCCTCGAGGTCCATGCCGGCGCTGAAGCTGTCGCCGACTCCGGTCACGACGACCGCCTTGACGCCCTCGTCCGCCTCGATCGCGTCCAGAGCCGCGTTCATGTCGCGGTGCATCTGGGGGTTCATCGCGTTCTTCTTGTCCGGCCGGTTCAGGTAGATCGTGGCCGTCGGCCCGTCGATGTCGAGCTGCACGGTGTCGAACGTGATCACGGTTGGCCTTCCTTCTCTGCTCGCTACTTTTGCCTTGCCTGCCAGGGAGGTGCGAAACGTGCGGGTCAGGGCAGCCGCACCTTGCGCAGGAACGCCGGCAGCAGCCACGGCCGCCGGCCCCACACGCGCAGCGACCCGCGCAACGCGGCCTGCAGGTGGGTGAACCGGTGGAACAGCACCATGTTCATGGTCGACGGCCGGAACCAGACGCGGACGTCGGCAGGCACGTCGGGCTCGGCCACGGTGGCCACACCGGACTCCAGGACGAACGTCACCGGCGCCGTGTGGGCGGAGCGGAACTCCACCGCGATGCGGCCCGGCCGCACCGGCCGGTCGTCGTCGAGCATGTGGCCGTAGCCGTTCCTGCCGATCTCGACGAGGAACAGCTCGAAGAACAGCGCCGCCTGGTCCTCCGGCATCCGCCACGGCGCCTTGACCGCACGGGCGACGTCCCAGCCGTGGATGAGCAACTCGTTCACCATGTGCGCGAGCACCCCGGCCACCGGCAGCCGCGAGTCGCCGAGCCACGGCACGACGCGCGCCGGGTCGGTGTGCTCGGTGATGCTCAGGATCTCCGCGACCGCGCCACGCAGCCGCGCGGCCAGCCGAACCGGGTCCCGCTCCGGGAAGCTCTCCAGCTGCACCCGGTTCAGTCCGGTGTGGATGGTGTCGACCGTGGTGACCGGAACGTACTGGCGCACCTCGGGAATCGGCAGCGGCCGGCGGCCCTCGGACACCATCGCCGTGTAGTTCATGGCTATGCCGGTCACGTGCGCCGCCGTCTCGGCCACCGACCAGTCCTTCGTGGCCAGGACGGACGGGTCCGGCACCGACAGGACCAGGTCGGCGAAGCGGTCCCCGGCCTCGCGGAGTGCGGCTCGGACGGCCACCCACTTGTCCTGGGTGACGCGGCTCGCCGCCGCGGCAGGCGGGATCCCTGTCTTCGGCATCGCTCCGTCCTCCCACCCGGGTGCCCGGGGCTCGACGATCGACAGCCGGGTTTGACTGCTGTCGCCAGTGTGTGACCGCGATGTGCGGCCTCGCGTCTTCCACGTTGCCTTTCAATGGAGTCCGGCTGCTCCGGGCGGCCCGACGCGGCCACTCGGCACGGACGGAGTAGTCGGCGCACGGGGTGACTGGACACGATCGGATCCGGGCGGCACTCCAGTCGCCGAGCCGAGTCCGACGACAGGGAGACGATCGTGAAGGCGTTCACTGGCCGCCTGGTCCGGCTGCCCGGTCTGGCGCTGCGCGCCGGCCGGGTCGGCGCAATCGTGTTCTGGTACGGCATGGTCATCGGCGTCTCGGTGGTCCGCGCGCGCCTGCGTGGCGAGCGCGACGGCCGGGGCCTGCGCGACGGTGACCGGTGGGTGCGGATGCTGACGCACCTCGGTCCCTCCTACATCAAGATCGGCCAGCTGCTGAGCACCCGGCGGGACCTGCTGCCCGACGACGTGACCACTCCCCTGGCACGCCTCACCGACGCGTCCTCGCCACCGCGCCTGCGGCGCATCGAGCGCGCCACCCGCCGCGCGTACGCCGGCCGGCCGTGGCCGTTCCTGGAGTTCGACCGGACGCCCGTCGCCTGCGGCAGCATCGCGACCGTCCACGAGGCGGTGACCCTCGACGGGCGCCGCGTCGCGGTGAAGGTCCGCAGGCCGGGCATCGAGAAGGTCATGCGGCGGGACTTCGCGCTGACCGCGGGTGCGATGGGCGCGATGGGCGCCGTGCCCAAGCTGCGCAAGATGCCGTTCAAGCTCATGCACGCACAGGTCGGCGGCGCGATCCTGCGGCAGCTGGACTTCACGGCCGAGGCCGCGTCGCTGGTGGCGCTGCGGGACAACCTCGCCGCGGCCGGGTTCGAGAACGTGCGCATCCCCGCGCCGCTGCCCGAACTGTGCACCGCGGACACCGTGGTGATGGAGTTCGTCGGCGACCTCAAGCGGTTCGAACCGGGCGACCTCGACCAGGCCACCAGGAGCGCGGTCGTGCGCGCGGTGCTGGCCGCGATCTACGAGATGCTCTTCGTCGACGGCCTGGTCCACTGCGACCTGCACCCCGGCAACCTCTACTTCGACCGTGACGCGAACCTGGTGATGCTGGACGCCGGCTTCGTCATCAAGCTGCCCGACCCCGTGCGCCGGTCCTTCGCGGACTTCTTCATCAACATGGCGATGGGCGACGGCTGGATGTGCGCGCAGATCGTGATCGAGAGCGCGTCCCACATCGCCGACGACTGCGACCTGGAGGGCTTCCGCGCCGGGCTCGTCGACCTCGTGGCCGGCGCGTCCGGCGCGAAGTCCGGTGAGTTCGACCTCGCCATGTTCGCCGGCCGCCTCTTCGACCTGCAGCGCAGGTTCGGGCTGTTCCCCGCTCCCGAGTTCGCCTTTCCACTGCTCTCGCTGCTGGTCATCGAGGGCATGATCAAGGGCTTCGACGCCGACGTCGACTTCCAGGCCGAGGCGGTCCCGGTCCTTCGTCGCCGCAACACCCCCCGTGATGCCGTATCCGCTGGAGAAAGGTGAGTCGAGAATGGACGCAACCGCCCACGTCCGGGTCCCACTGGTCGGCGAGGACCAGGCCACCGGGCGCCTGGCCGAGCTGTACGACGAGGTCAAGAAGGCGACCAACCTGCCGTTCGTCCCGGACATGTTCCGCCTGGTGTCCACCCGGCCGGACCTGCTCGAGGCGGTCGTGGCCGGGTACAAGGGCATGTACCTCGGCGGCGTCCTGCCGCGGCAGACGCGGGAGCTGATCTCCGCGTGGACGTCGAAGGTGAACGAGTGCCCGTACTGCGTCGGCACGCACAACTTCTTCTTCCAGGCCTTCGGTGGCCCCGAGGAGACCGCACGTGCCGTCGAGTCCGCCGAGTCCGCCGACGACCTGCCGGTCGAGGAGAAGACGAAGGTCCTGCTGCGGCTGCTGACGAAGCTCAGCAAGGAGGCCTACAAGGTCACCGACGCCGACTGGAAGGTCGCGCTGGAGGCCGGCTGGACCTCGGAGGAACTGCTCGAGGCCTTCTTCACCTCCTCCATGTTCAACATGATCACGCGCATGGTGGACGGGCTGGGCCTCGGCTACTCGGTGGCCGCGAGCCGGATCTCGCAGCAGGAGATCCCAGAGGAGGGCGCCGCATGAACGAGCGTGCGAGCGAA
>NZ_DASWSJ010000017.1:0-12615 GCF_036402745.1 Actinophytocola sp.
CCGGTGGCCACCCGCATGCGGGGGTCGTTCGGCGCCACCTCGAAGTCCACTGAGGACACGAGCTGGCCCAGGACGGTAGCCAGCTCCAGCCAGCCGCGGCCGGTGGTCGAGTGGAGGGTGAACACCGCCATCCGCTTGCCCGCCGGGTCGATCACGACGGCCTGGAGCTGGCAGCCCGACGGCAGCTCGGACCGCGTCGGGCCCTCCACCAGCAGCCGCTCCGCGATCACCACAGGGTAGCCGCGCTCGGTGCGGGAGTCGGTGACCTCGCGGATGTCCGGGCCGCCGGCGTCGGCGAGGTAGTGGCGCAGCTCGGCCGCCGCGTCCGGGCCGAGCGGGGTGTCCGCGGTGACGACCATGCCCACCAGGATCGCGGGGTCGGCGCGCGGGTGGGCGACGACCGCGACGAGGCCCGCGCCGTTCGCGTGGGCCAGTTCGGCGGCGTCGCGGGCGGCCAGCGCGATGCCGGGATCGTGCACGGAGTCGCCGCCGCGGACGTCGATGATGGCGTCGGTCAGCGCGCGCTCGGTCGCCTCGACCGACTGCACGGACACCGGGGTGATCCCCTGGATCGCGGCGAGCCTCACGACTCGCCCTGCAACGGGGTCTCGCCGAGCACGATCAGCTCGCCGGAGGGTCGCAGGCCCCCGGACAGCGCGCCGGCGAACGCCGACCCCGCGCCGCCGGGCACCTCGGCCGGACCCGCCCGGGGCGGGCGCAGCAGCCCGCCGAGCGCGGCCGACGTCCGGGACGCCGAGCCCAGAACCGCGGCCAGCGCGCGAATCCCCGGGCTCTCCGCGGCCCGCGGCGCCGGGGCGTCGCCGCTGAGCGCGGCCACCTCGTCGGCGACCGCGTCGGCCGCCCGCCGGTGCTCGCGCTCCAGGTCACGCGCCTCGTCGAGCACCGCCGCGAGCGCCGACTCGAGGTCGGCGACCCGGCTGGTGGCACCGGACAGCTCGATGCTCGCCCCGGCCGCCGCGGACGGCGTCGCCGCGAGGTCGAGCGCGTTCTGCCGGTCCTGCACGGCATCCCGGGCGTCGTCGAGCTGGCGGCGCAGCCGTACGGCCTTCGCGTCCAGCTCCTCGGTGCGCCGCTTGTCGGCCGTCAGCGTGCGGGCCCACCCCTCCAGCACGGCGACCGCGTCCCGCAGCCGCCGCTGGGTGGCGTCGAAGTCGGCCGGGGTGGCGTGCAGCCGCGCGCGGAAGGTCTCCGCCGCCTCGCCCTGCCAGGCCGCCGACTGCCGCTCCGCGTCCCGCAGCGCGGGCTCGACCGTGCCGAGCGCCGAGTCGGCCGAGGTCAGCTGGGCGATCGCGGCGTGCACGGCGTCCAGCCGGCCGGGCGTCGGGTCGAACTCCAGGCCCCGGTAGGTCACCAGCGGTCACCGCCCGCGCGGCGCAGCCCGTCGAGCGCGGCGTCGTCCAGCGCGGCGTACCGGCCGCCGATCGACTCGACCAGCGCCGCGTCGTCGGCGACGGCCCGCAGCACCGCGGTGAGCTCCTGGCGGGTGCCGGCGATGAGCGCGCCGACCGCCCCGTCGAGCCGGCCCGGCCCCAGGTCCGCGCAGCCGTGCAGCTCGCCGACCGCGCCCGACACGGACTCCGCCGCGGCGCCCAGCACCCGCGCGGTGACCCCGATGGCGGCCGGATCGGCCTCGAACCCGGACATGGCCGCCTCCTCGACTCCGAACTACGCCTTACGCGCCGAACACCGGAGGATAGGCGGGCGGCAGGTCCTCCAACAGGTCGAGGCCGTCGTCGTACTTGTTCTTGTGCTCCTTGTCCTCGTCGCCGCCGGCACCCGAGCCGAACGGCAAGCCGCCGAACGCCCCGGCACCGCCGCGCGCGCCGGCCCCGAGGCCGCCGGGACCCGCACCAGGGACGCCGCCGACCATGCCGCGCCCGGCGAGCGCACCGGGACCGACCCCGCCGGCTCCCGCACCGGCGCCGTAGCCGGGGCCGGTGCGGACGACGTCACCGCTGTTGCCGGACAGGCTGCCGATCCCGCCGCCGAAGCCGGTGCCACCCGGGCCGCCGGAGCCGGACCCGGTGGAGAAGCTGGGGTCGGCGAAGCCGGCGGCCGTGGTCGTGCCGTACGGGTCGGTCGCGCCGCCGACGCCGACACCGGCCCCGGGCGTGCCGGGCGGCGGGTAGCCGGGCTGGCCCGGTCCGCCCCCCGACGGTGCACCGGGCGCAGAGCCGGCCGGCGGGGGCGTCCATGCCGCCGCGGGCCTGGTGGTGGGCGTGGCGTCGCTGAAGTGCGGCATCGAGTCGTGGACGTCCTTGCTCCGCGACTCGTAGCTCTCCATCACCGCGACGGCCTCGGCCTTGCGCTCGCGCGCCGCCTGGTGGCTCACGATGCCGTCGGAGAGCAGCTGCTTGAGGAACACCGCGTCGCTCGGGCCGCCGGTCATGGTCACCGTGTACCCGTCGCGGAAGTTGCGCTCGGCGCTCGCGTACGCCGGCTCGGGCATGGTGTGCCGCGCGTGGATGACCGCCTCGGTGTAGTTGGACATGCCGGCCGCGATCTGGGTGGCGGTGTGGCTGGCGGTGCCCGCCCACTGCATGAGCTTGGTGTTCGCGGCGGCGGCGCTCACCGCGGCCTGGCCCTGCCAGTTGCCCATCACCCGCTCGACGACCTTCTGCACCTGCCCGGTGGTGGCCTCGATGCTGCCGGCCAGCGCACTCCACTGGCCGGCCCGCTCGGACATCCTGCCCGGGTCGGACTTCATGATCATGTCGTAGAGCTGGTAGTGCTCGTAGACGTCCCAGTTGACCTTGCCGAACCGGGAAGCCTTGCGGTTGCGGTGCTTCTCGTCCGTGCGGCGCCCGGCCCGCTGGATCGCCTTCTCGCTCGGCTTGTGCGCCTCCCGCCAGGTGCGGTGCTCGCGGTCGCGGTCGTAGTCGTCGGGCACGGTGTACATCAGCCGACCTCCCCGCCGAAGCGGTCCATCTGCCGCCGCAACCGGTCGGCCGCCTCGCCGTCGACACCCTGGTAGGTGCCCAGCGTCTGCAGGATGGCCGACCGCACGTCGCCCAACTCCCGGATGTAGTCGGCGAGCGCGGCCTGCACGCCGCCCTCCATGTCGGCGCGGTCGAGGAACGCCTTGCGCATCGGCCCGGTCACCGGGCTCGTGCCGTCGCCGAGCGGCTCGGACAGCTGGGCCGCCGCGCGCAGCTGGGTGAACAGCTCGTCGTGCAGGTCACCGAGCTCCCGCTCGGCCTGCACGAGCGCGTCGAAGTCGGCCGCGATGCCGTCCATGCCGGTGCCGGTCGCGCCGTGCTGCGGCGCCGCGCCGACCGTGATGTCCGGCGCGACATAGGCCGCGTGCCTGGGCCGCTTGTGCTCGCCGTACAGCTCCTTCGCCTCGGTGAAGCTGTCCACCCGTTCGCGCGCCATGCGCTACCTCCACCCGGATCCCTGCCTGCTGGGTATCAGCCTGGCCATACTGACGTGCGCGGACCAGCAAATCCAGCGCCTTGTGCACAACTGGTCACAATCGCGACTCAGGTGAACAAGCGCGCCGGGAGCAGCAGCCGCGCCAGCTCGTCGGCCAGTGCCGAGGAGCGTTCCAGTGCCGGCGTCACGACGTCCAGCACCGAAGGGAGGCCGTTCTCGTCGGTCCGATCGGGCCGGTCCCCGTCGATGGCGCACCTCCTCGCTCCGCCACCCATCCCACCCGCCGGGCCCGCGCCCGCCCAGCGCGGCTGCACAACCGGGCACGGCGACGACTCATCCGGGCAACACGCGGGCTCTCAGCGAGCCCGAACTACGCTGTGGCGCGTGAGTCGCGTACCCCCGCCGTGGCCTCCGGTCGAGGTCGAGCAGCCGGACCGGCATCCGGACGCGCCCGCGCCGGGCAGCGAGCTCGGCGTGCACTACGCCTACTGCTTCGGCTGCGGCGACGAGATCGAGCACGGGCTGCACCTGCGGACCGAGGCCGGCGAGGGAAAGACGATCCTCGCCCAGTTCACCGTCACCGACGCCCACCAGGGCGCGCCGGGCCTGGCCCACGGCGGCCTGCTGGCCTGCGCGTTCGACGAGGCGCTGGGCGCCACCGTGGGCCAGCTGCTGCGCCGGCCCGCGGTCACCGCCAAGCTCGAGACCGACTTCCTGCGGCCGGTGCCGGTGGGTTCCATCCTCCACATCGTCGGCAGCCTCGACGGGATCGCCGGGCGCAAGGTCTACGCCAGCGCCGAGGGCCGGCTCGACGCGCCGGACGGGCCGGTCGCGCTGCGGGCCAGGGCGCTGTTCGTGATCGTCGAGTTCAGCCACTTCACCGAGCACGGCCGCGCGGAGGACCTGCGTGCGGTGGCCGAGGATCCCAGCCTGCTGCGCCAGGCCCGCTTCGACATCAACCCCTGACAGGAGCGCCCGATGTTCGGCGTGGTCCTCAGCGCGCTGGTCGCGCTCATGCACTACTACCTGTGGAAACGGCTGGTCAAGGACACGACGGCCAGGGGTGGGTGGCGCCGGGCCGGCTCGGTGGCGTTCGTGCTGCTCGCGCTGCTGGTGTTCGCGACGCTGACGCTGGGCCGGTCGGTCGCGCCGGGGGTCGCCCAGTGGTTCACGTGGCCGGGCTACATCTGGTTCGCGATCGTGGTCTACCTCTTCCTCAGCACGCTCGTCCTCGAGCTGCCGCGGCTCGCGCTGCGCGGCTGGGTGCGCCGCCGGCCGCTGGAGGCCACGGCCACCACCGACGCGGCGCCGGTGACGCCCGCGCCGCCGCCCGCCTCGCGCGAGGTCAACGAGAGCCGCCGGCTGTTCCTGGCCCGGAGTGCCGGGCTGGTGGCCGGGGCGGCGTCGGTCTCGCTGGTCGGCGTCGGCATGGCCAACGCGCTCGGCCCGCCCGACCTGCTGCGCGTGCCGGTGGGGCTGCGCCGGCTCGACCCCGCGCTGGCCGGCTTCCGCATCGCGGTGGTCGCCGACATCCACCTGAGCTCCATCCTCGGCCGGTCGCACACCGAGCGGATCGTCCGCATGATCAACGCCCAGTCCCCGGACCTGGTGGCGATCGTCGGCGACCTCGCCGACGGCACGGTCGCCGAGCTCGGCCCGGCCGCAGAGCCGCTGCAGGACCTGGTGTCGCGGGAGGGCAGCTTCTTCGTGACCGGGAACCACGAGTACTTCACCGAGCCGGACGCGTGGGTGCGCGAGCTCGAGCGGCGGGGCGTACACACCCTGCGCAACGAGCGAACGACGATCACCCGCGGCGGCGGCGCGTTCGACCTCGCGGGCGTCACGGACGTGACCGGCCGCTCGCACGACGACGCGCCGGACTTCGGCAAGGCACTGGACGGCCGGTCCGCGGACCGGCCGGTGGTGCTGATGGCCCACCAGCCGGTGCAGGTCTCCGACGCCGCGTCGCGCGGGGTGGACCTGCAGCTGTCCGGCCACACCCACGGTGGGCAGCTGTACCCGTTCCACCACATCGTCTCGCTGGCCCAGCCGTCCCTGGCCGGCTTGTCCAAAGTGGACAACACCTGGCTGTACGTGACCCGCGGCGCCGGCTTCTGGGGCCCTCCGGTCCGCGTGGGCGCGCCCCCGGACATCACGATGATCGAGCTGCGCCCGGCATGACTCGCCCGGCGCCGGGCCCGAACCGCCGCCGCCGGCTGGTGGCCGCCGACCTGGCCGCGGGACACTAGGTGACAGTGCGGGGGCGGATCGCGTTGGCCTTGTCGACCAGCTCGTGGCGTTGTTCCGGCGTGCTCGCCAGGCGGGCGAGGGCGCGGTAGCAGCGTTCCAGGCCGAACCGCAGCTCGCGTTCGGACAGGCGGCAGCCCAGCACCATCCGGACGTCGGAGTTGTCGGCCGCGGCGCCCGGGCGCCCGGCGCGCACCCAGCTGTACGCGGCCTCCAGCACCTCCGCGGACAGCGTCGTGCGACGTTCCGCGTCCAGGGCCAGCCGCTCGAGCCGGCGGGCGGCGTCGTGCAGGTCGTGCTCGCCGACCTTGGCGACCTCGTCCGCCCGGGTCTTGATCTTGATGGCGGCGACCTGCGCGGCGACGTGGTGGCTGGAGGTGTCCGGCACGGCCTCGAGCACCTCGATCGCGCTCGCCCGGGCGCCCTGCGCGAGGTACACCCTGGCCAGGCCGAACGCGGCGCTCACCCAGGACCGGTCGGTGCGCCAGACCAGCTCGTAGTACCGCGCGGCGCCGAAGTAGTTGCCGGCGTACTCGGCGCTGACCGCGAGCGCGAGCTTCGGCGGGATCTCGCCAGGCACCGCGTCGTAGACCTTCTCGAACGCGGCGGTCGCGTCGGCCGGGCGGCGGGTCGCGATCGCGATCAGGCCCTGGTACCAGTCGGGTCGCCAGTCCGCCGGGTCGGTGACGAGCCGGCGCGCGGCCTCGAGCTCGGCCGCCGCGCCCCGCAGGTCGCCCAACTCCAGCCGGGCGCGCACCATCCGCAGCCGCACCTCGATGGAGTCCTGCGGCGCGGAGGCCAGCGCGGCCACCATCTCGGCGGGCTCGGTGGCGGTGATGCTCGCGAGCGTGCTGGCCGCGTGGTCGTGTGTGTCGACCATCGGCAGCGGCAGGATCGACGCCACCTCCTGCGGGTTCGGCGACGGCAGCGACCCCCGCTCGCCGACGACCATGCCGGAGCCGAACGTCCTGGTCTCGAGCGCGAACACGGTCGACGCGCCGGGCCGCGGCCGGCCGGTGCCGAGCGCCATCACCTCGCGCAGCACGCCGGTGAGCTGGTCGGCCATCTCCTCGGCGGAGGTGAACCGCAGCGCGGCGTTCTCGTGCGTCGCGCGCTTGAGGACCCGGTGGTAGGAGCCGAAGAGCGCGAACAGCGGCTCCTCGTCGGGGCCGGGCAGCGTGTACTTGTGCCGGGTGGTGTAGCCGGCGAACTCGATGGAGAGCACGGCCAGCGTGCGGCCGACGGTGTAGATGTCGGAGGCGACCGTGGCGCCCTCGGTGGCGAGCTCGGGCGCGCTGTAGCCGAGGGTGAAGAACAGCGGGCTCTCGTAGTCGTCGGTCTGCCGGACCGCGCCGAGGTCGATGAGCTTGAGCTGCTCGCCGGACTGGATCACGTTGTCCGGCTTGAGGTCGCAGTAGAGCATGTTGATGCTGTGCAGGTAGCCGATGGCCGGCAGGATCTCCAGCCCGTAGGCGATGACCTGGCCGATCGGCAGCGGGTCGGCGCGCCCGGTCTCGCGGTGGTGCTCGAGGGCGAGCTGGCGCAGCGACTGGCCGCCGACGTACTCCATCACGATGTAGCCGACGAGGTTGCCGGTGTTCGGGTCCGGGTGCTGGACGAAGTTGTAGATGCGCACCACGTTCGGGTGCTCGACCTCCGCCAGGAACCGCCGCTCGGCCACCGCGGACGCCATCGAGGTGGCGTCACCGGTGTCGATCATGCCCTTCAGCACGACCCACCGGTCGGAGACGTTGTGGTCCTTCGCCAGGTAGATCCAGCCGAGGCCGCCGTAGGCCAGGCAGCCGAGGACCTCGTACTGCCCGCCGACGAGGTCGCCGCGGAACAGACGCGGCCGGAAGTTGAACGGCGTGCCGCAGGCCGCGCACTCGCCCTCGGTGGCGCCGGGCTTGCCGTCCTTGCCGCGGCCGACCTCGGTGCCGCAGTTGCTGCAGAAGCGCTTGTTCTCGCTGACCGCGGGATCCGTGAGCACCGCGGAGGCGGGATCCTTCACGGGGACGACCGGCACCTCGACCAGCCCGGCACCGAGCCGTCCCCGCCCCGACGTCCGCGACGACGTTCGCCGGCCGGTGCCGGGGAACGAGCTGGATCCCGTGCTGTGCGGGCTTTCCGGCGCGGCCGGCTTGGGCGGGTCGATGCTCAGCGTCTGTGGTGACTCGCCCAGCACGCTGGTGGGCTGCGGCTCGTCGTCGGCCAGCGCGGTGGGCGGTCGCACCCCTGGCTGCCGCGGCAGCACGTCGGGCATGGGGATGTTCTGCCCCCACGGGGTCCCCGGGCCGGGCCGGCCGTACTGCGGACCACGCTGCCCCTGCGGGGGAAGGGGTTGGCTGTACATCAACGGCTGCGAGACGGTCGACTGCCCAGCCGGCGGTTGCCCGGCCGGCGGTTGCCCAGCCTGGCCGGGGTAGGGCTGCCCATACGGACCCGGCTGACTCTGCTGAGGCTGCCCAAACGCCCCAGGCTGACCCTGCTGCGGCTGACTCTGCTGATGGCCGAACGGCCCCGGCTGAGGTTGACCCGGCTGAGGTTGCGACGGCTGCGACGGCTGCGGCTGCCCAAAGGCTTGCGGCCGAGGCCCCGGCCCGGGCTGCGGCGGGCCAGGCCGGAACTGGCCGGGCTGGCCCTGCCCAGGCTGCGACTGACCAGACTGCGACTGGCCGGACTGCGACTGGCCAGATTGCGACCAGCCAGACTGGGGCTGGCCAGACTGCGACTGGCCAGACTGCGGGTGACCGGACTGTGACTGGTTGCCTTGCGGCTGCGCGGATTGCGGCTGTCCCGGTGCCTGCACCGGCTGGAAGAAGTTCGTCGGCTGGGCCGACTGGTCGGCCGCCTCGCGGGCTTCCGGTTGTCCCTGCTGCGCCGCGGCCGGCTGGCCCGCCGCCCCCTGCGATCCCTGTCCCACCGGTTGCCCCCCTGCTCGCTGCTGCCCGCCCGCCTGCCCGGCTCCCTGCCCCGGCGCCACCCCACCGGCGCCCGTCCCACCAACCGGCGCCCCACCAACCGACGCCCCACCAACCGACGCTCCGCCAGCCGGCGCCCCGCCAGCTTCAGCACCCGGCGTCCCACCACCGGCCGTTCCCCCAGCCGGGGCCGAGGAGTCCGGCTTGCGGTGGGCGCCACGCCGGCGTGCCTCGTCCTCCCCGGTCAGCTCGTCCGGAGTTCTGAACCAGCCGGTGCCGTCGGCGGCCTGCTCGGTCGCCACCTGGTGTAGTCGGGACGCCTGCTCCTCGGCCAGCCGGCGCAGTCGCGCGGCCTCCGGGTCGGCGCCGGCGGGGCCGGTGGCGCCGGTGACGACGGCGGGGCCGGCGGGGGCGACAGCGATGCCGCACGCCGTGCAGTTGCCGTCCACCACCTCACCGGTGCATCCCGGCCTCGGGCACCTGGTCATCCCCACCTCAGTCCCGGTACCTGGGCGTCGGCGGCCGCGGCCGCGGCTCGCCCGTGCGGCCCAGCCACCGCTCATAGCTCGCCGCCCACGCGCCGGCCGCCACGGACTGCGCCAGCACCCCGTTGACGAACCGCACCATGTCCTCGTTCCCCTTGGGAATCCCGATCCCGTATGGCTCGTCGGTGAACCGCGGACCGGCCATCTTCACGTTCGGGTCCTGCGCGACCATCCCCGCGAGGATGGTGTCGTCGGTCGACATCGCGTCCACCTGGCCCTGCTGCAGCATGATCAGGCAGTCCGACCAGTTGTCCACCTGCACGGGGACCGGGTTCGCCTTGTGGTCCGCGATCGTCTTGATCGACGTGGATCCCTCGGCGGCACACACCTTCTTGCCGCCGAGCTGGTCCAGGCTCGTCACCTTCGACGCCCGGTCGACCAGCAGCCGCTGGCCCGCCGTGTAGTAGATGGCCGAGAAGTTGATGTCCCGCCAGCGCTGGCAGGTTGCCGTCATCGTACGTACGACGATGTGCACCTGCTTCTTCTTGAGCGCGTCGATCCGGCCGGCCGAGGTGACGACCTTGAACTGGACCTTGTTCGGGTCGCCGAAGATGGCCTTCGCGATCTCCCGGACCCGGTCGATGTCGAAGCCCTCGAGCGCGTTGGTGGTGGGGTTGCGGAAGCCGAAGAGGAACGTGTTCTGGTCGACGCCGGCGATGAGCTTGCCGCTGTCCTGGATCGCCTTCATCGTCGAGCGCGCCGGCATCCGGCCCGGCGCCGGCATCGGGCTCAGCGGCCGGAGGCTCTGCTGCGGGTCGCAGGTCGGCGCGGGCGCGGTGGACGTCGAGGGCGGCGCCGGGTTCTCCTGGACGCCGACCGGCGTGGGCCGCTCCACGGAGTCCACTGTGGCCAGATCGACCGGCTTGCCGCCGCCCGCGCACCCGGTGGCGCAGACGAGCAGCAACGACAACACCACCGCGACGCGCTTGTTCCTCACCGGTACTCCTGCAGTCGTTCCCTGATCCCCATTGTCACCCCGGCCGCGGCCAGCAGAGCCAGCACCGCGGCCCCCGGCACCAGGACGGTCATCGCCTCGCTGGCCCCGCTGGTCTCGTCGACGAACACCGCGCGGCCGTCGTTGATCGCCCGCAGCAGGTTGGCGTCGAGCTCGTTGAACGCGGTGGCCGCCCCGTTCTGGGCGTCGCCGATGGCCAGCGTCACCGCCTCCTGGTACTGACCGCTGTCGTCGAGCTGGCGCACCCGGTCGTGCGCGTCGAGCCACGCGGTCACGTTGTCCCGGGCCGCCTGCAGCGCGTCGGACGTCTCCTGGTTCGCGGCCAGGCCCTGGGCCCGGACCAGCAGGTTCTTCGCGCCGTCGCCGGAGACCTCGGTCGCGAGGGACTTCCAGTCCTTCTCGTACTCGGCGCCGTCGCCGCGGGCGACCAGGGTGAGCGTCTCGTTGGCCCGCATCTTGAGCGCGACGATGCGGGCCTGCACGGCCAGCTCCACCTGCTTGGTGCCGGCGTCCTCGCCGTTCGCGACCTTGGCCGACTCGACCAGCAGTGCGACCGTGCCCCACCCGAGCCCGACGACCACCGCGATGGTGGCGACGACCAGGCCGACGTTGAGCAGCCGGTTGGTGCGCCGGGTGAGGTACATCTGGGCGGCGACGAGCACGACGAGCAGCACGAGCACGAGGCCGGCGGTGGTCCACGGGAACGAGCGGGCCTGCGCCTGCTCGTCGGCGAGCCGGCGGAAGTCGATGGAGTACAGCTCCTGCGCGGCGGGCAGGAGCTTCGCGCGCATCAGCCCGGACGCCTCGCGGAGGTAGGCCGCGCCGGCGGGGTAGCCCTGCCGGTTGTAGGCCCGCGCGGTCTCGACGAGTCCGGTGTAGACGGGCAGCTGCTGGGCGAGCTGGTCGACCTGCGCCTCGGCGTCGGCCACGCCGGCGACGTCCGCGGACGCCTTCGCGAGGTTCGCGCCGGCCTGCGCGATGTCGAGCTCGTAGCGCTCGCGCAGCGCCGCGGGTGGGTTGCCGCCCGCGAGGAACGCGCTGGCCGCGGTGGCGTCGGCGTCGGACAGCGAGCGGTAGATCTGCTGCGACGCGGCGGCGAGCGGCTCGCGGTGGTCGACGAGGTTGTCGATCGTGGCCTGCTTCTGCTGCAGCGCGATGGCCCCGACGACGCCGGTGAGCAGCGAGAGCACGACGAGGCCCACGCCGATGACGAACAGCCGGCCGGCGGTGCCCGCGGCGGCGCGGCGGGCGCGACGGGCAGCGGTCGCCGGCATTCCCCATACTCTGCGTGCCCCCGCGCTGGTCGCCGCCTCGGGTGTCGCAGTGGTCACCATCGGTGAACCCGACGCAGTCTCCACGCCGGGAGAGTCAACACCACGGGACCCCTCATGACGTCCGCATTCCCCTCGCAGTTACCGGCCTGTGATTCGCAAACGAACTTAGTGCAGCGGCCGCCGGGCGGCCACCGTCGTTGTCACCCGCCACGTCCGGGTCTCGTCACGCCACGTAACAGGCACACGCTGTGACGAAACCGCCGTTGTTGACCTTTGCGTAATCGCTCGGTTGCGCTCTGGAATTCCGCAGGCCGGTCTGCGAATCTCAATGTGAGCGCCCGACACCCCGAAATGCCAGGTGAAGAAAATGGACACTCGCCCCAACCTCCAGCAAATCGCCTCTTTCTGCGGCGAATGCAGCTGCGGATGCCCGACGCTGTGGATCGACCCGGACGCCTTGCCCAGCAAGCGGGTGGAGATCACCGACGACTTCGGCCAGCGCATCCAGATGAGCCTCGCGCAGTTCGCGAACATCGTCGACGACGCGAAGAAGGGGACTTTGGACGGCTTGCTCCGTCCGGCGAGTTGAGCGCCGAGGTCTGGCTCCGCTGGGCCAGCACCGCCGCTTTTCTCGCGGTGGCCGGGTACTGCGTGGCCCGGCTCTCCGCGGCGCATCGAGCACCGGCCGCCTATCCCGGCCGGCATCGGGCCGTTGACATGGCACACGTGCTCATGGGCATCGGCATGGCCGTGATGGCTTCTCCGGTGGGTGGCCCGCTGCCGGCGGCCGGGTGGCAGGCCATCTTTCTCGTCGTCGCGGCGTGGTTCGCCGGCTCGTGGTGGCACGAGCGGCGCACCGGCCCACCGGCGTGGGACGGGATGGGGTGGCACGGCACCGGCCTGCACCACGCTGTCGCGGCGCTGGCGATGCTGTACATGCTGACCGCGATGCGCCCCGGCGGGCATGCCGGCGCGCATGACACGGCGCCCTGGTTGGCCGGCCACCTCGAGTCGCCGGGTCTTGCGCTGCCGGTCGTCGGGTGGGTGCTGGTGGGGTATTTCGCGGTGACGGCGGTGCTGCTGGTGGCCCGGACGGACTGGCGCCCCGGGCCGCCGACTGGAGAGTCGTCGATCCTGCTCACACCCCGGATCACCGCTTCCTGCCAGACGGCCATGGCCCTGGGCAACGGCTACCTCCTGGTGGCGATGCTGGCCTGAGCACCGCTCACCGTGGCATCCGCCGCCCTCCGCCACGAGCACCGCGCCTCGACGAGAGC
>NZ_DASWSJ010000018.1:0-2511 GCF_036402745.1 Actinophytocola sp.
CGACTGGCGCCCGGTCATGTCCTCGTCGTCGGGCACCGCGGTCTTGGGGCCGCCGGTCTTGGTCGCCTCCCAGCCGGGTCCGAGGTGCTCCAGCGCCAGCCGCCCGTAGACCTGCTGCTGGGTGGCCACCCGCTCCGCCCGGCCCCGGCCGAGGAAGCTGACCAGCCAGTGCAGCACGGTGGTGAGCCGGCTCTTGAAGCCCACGATGTAGAAGAGGTGGACGACCAGCCACATGACCCAGGCGAGGAAGCCCTCGAACTTCAGCTTGCCGACGTCGGCGACGGCGTGGAAGCGCGAGATCGTCGCCATCGAACCCTTGTCGTGGTACTCGAACGGACCGCGCGGCTCCTTGCCCTCGAGCCGCCGCTTGATCTGGTCCGCGGTGTAGCGCCCACCCTGGATCGCGACCTGCGCGACGCCGGGCAGCCGGTTGAGCGCCATCATGTCGCCGAGGACGTGCACCTCCGGATGACCAGGGAGCGTGAGGTCCGGCTGCACGGAGATCCGGCCGGCGCGGTCGACCTCCGCGCCGGACTGTTCGCCGAGGATCCGACCGAGGCCACTGGCCTGGACGCCGGCCGCCCAGATCTTCGTCGCGGCGCGGATCCGGCGGACCTCGCCGGAGGAGGCGTCCTTGATCTCGATGCCGTTGGCGTCGACGTCGGTCACCATCGCGCCGAGCTGGACCTCGACGCCGTTCTGGTTGAGCTGGCGGCGGGCACGGTCGCCGAGCCGCTCGCCGAACGAGGGCAGGACGGCCGGGGCGGCGTCGAGCAGTACCACTCGCGCCGTGGTCGGGTCGATGTGGCGGAAGTCGCGGCGCAGGGTGCGGTGGGCGAGCTCGGCGATCTGGCCGGCCATCTCCACGCCGGTGGGGCCTGCTCCCACGATGACGAAGGTGAGCAGCCGGTCGACCTCGGCCTGGTCCTCGGCCAGCTCGGCGAGTTCGAAGGCGCCGAAGATCCGGCCGCGCAGCTCGAGTGCGTCATCGATGCTCTTCATGCCGGGCGCGAACTCGGAGAAGTGGTCGTTGCCGAAGTAGGACTGCCCGGCGCCGGCCGCGACGATCAGCTCGTCGTAGGGATGGACGGTCCTGCGGCCCAGGATCGTGGAGGTGACGGTGCGGGCGGTGAGGTCGATGTCGGTGACCTCACCGAGGACGACGCGGGCGTTCTCCTGCCGGCGGAGGATCTCCCGGGTGGCCGGGGCGATCTCGCCCTCGGAGAGGATGCCCGTCGCGACCTGGTAGAGCAGTGGCTGGAAGAGGTGGTGGGCGGTCTTGGCGACCAGCGTGATGTCGACCGGCGCCTTGCGCAGGGCCTGGGCAGTGAAGAGGCCGCCGAAGCCGGAGCCGATGATGACCACCCGCGGGCGGCCACCGGGCGAGTCGCTGGTGGCGGGCAGGCCCGCTGGTGAAGTCGTCATGATGACTCATCCTTCCACTGCGGCCGGTCCGAGCACCGGCTGGGCCCGGGCGATCCACGCCACAGTCTGCCCGTCGGTCCGCCGGCTCGCGGTCGGCCCGGAACACCGGTAGACCGTCCGGGTGTCGTCGTCCGCCGTGCGATTCGTGCTGGTTCCGGGGCTGGGCCTGGACGAACGCTCCTCGGCCCGCGTGCGGGACCGCCTGTCGGGAGTCGTCGTGCACCTGCCCGGAATGGGACTCGCCGCCGCCGTCCCGGTCCTGGAGGAGCTCGCCGACCGCCTGATCGCAGGTCTGGGTGAGGGACCGGTCGTGCTGGTCGGTCACTCGCAGAGCTGTCAGGTGGTCGTGGCCGCCGCCGCCCGGGACCCGCGGGTGGCCGCCGTCGTCCTCCTCGGGCCGACGACGGACCCGCGGCTGCGCTCCGCTCGTGTGCTGGTGTGGCGCTGGCTGGGAACCGCGCTGGCCGAGCCCTGGTGGCAGCTGCCGCTCGTCGTCGCCCAGTGGTGGTCCACCGGACCGCCGGCGATGCGGGCGCTCTGGCGCCGTGCTGCGCCCGACCGCATCGACCGGCGGCTGCGTGAGGTGGGTGTTCCGGTCACCGTCGTCCGGGGAACGCGCGATCGGCTCTGCCCACGCGACTGGGCCGCCGCCCTCGCCGCCGCGGCTCCCCGGGGCCGGCTGGTGGAGCTGCCGGGGGCGGCGCACATGACGGTGCAGACCCATCCCGACGATGTGGCCGCGATCCTCCGGGAGGCGGCCGGCTCGGCGAGGGTGGTCGGCTGAGTTCTACCTCGCCGTGCGGCGGGCCTCCTTGGCTGCCTGCTTGGCCTGCTTCTTCGCGTACTTCTCGGCCTTCTTCACCGTCACCCGAGGCTTGCGCTCGATCAGCCCGCGGGTCATCAGGCCGATGCCGATCCCGACCAGCCAGCTGTCCTTCGCGATCCCCAGGCCCTGCTCGGTCGGCGCGAGGCTGCCTTCCTTCCGCATGCCCGGCGTCTTCAGGTACAGCCCGAGCAGGCCGCCGGAGAAGGCGGTCAGGGCGGCACCGGCGACGAACGTCGGCACGAACGGCGTCAGGAGCGCGG
>NZ_DASWSJ010000019.1:0-5084 GCF_036402745.1 Actinophytocola sp.
CGAGAACACGCCGGCCGACGCGCTGCCGGAGAGCTTCCGCGTCGAGCTGGTCAACCCCGAGCGCTACGCGGTGATCGCCGCCGAGTTCCCCGACAAGGCGAACGGCGTGGACAAGGTCGCCGACGAGGGCGACTTCCTCGACCGTCTGTTCAGCCTGCTCAACGGGGCGCGGAACGCGACGATCGCGGTGGCGGTGGTCCAGGCGCTCGCGGCGCTGCTGCTCATCTCCAACACGATCCAGCTGGCCGCCTTCAACCGGCGGAACGAAACGAACATCATGCGGCTGGTGGGCGCTTCGCGCTGGTACACCCAGCTGCCCTTCATCCTCGAGGCCGCTCTGGCGGGGCTCATCGGCGCGTTGCTCGCCATCGGCGGGCTGGTCCTGACCAAGGTCCTCTTCGTCGACCGCACGCTGGCCGACCCGATCAAGTCCGGGATCATTCCGCCGGTGGACTGGTCGGCGATCGCCGTCATCGCACCCGTCATCGCCGCCGCGGGTGTGGGCCTGGCCGGCCTGGCCGCCTACGTGACCCTGCGCCTGTACGTGCGGTTGTAGGAGGCGGCGGCTCGCCCGGCACGACGTGCGAGGCCGCCGATCTCGCCGCCGCGGGGGGTGCGGCGACCCGGGCAGTAGCCTGGGCTCATGCCGCGGGAACAGGGGCGCAAGCTCATCGCCCAGAACAAGAAGGCGCGGCACGACTACTCGATCCTCGACACGTACGAGGTCGGCCTCGCGCTGACCGGCACCGAGGTGAAGAGCCTCCGGGCCGGCCGTGCCTCGCTCGTCGACGGCTTCGCCTCGATCGACAACGGCGAGGTGTGGCTGCAGCACGTGCACATCGCCGAGTACATGGAAGGCACCTGGACCAACCACGCCCCGCGCCGCAAGCGCAAGGTGCTCATGCACCGGGCCGAGATCGACAAGCTGATCGGCAAGATCAAAGAGGGCGGGCTGACGCTCGTCCCGCTCGACCTCTACTTCAAGGACGGCAAGGTCAAGGCCACCCTCGCCCTGGCGAAGGGCAAGAAGTCCTACGACAAGCGGCACGACCTCGCCGAGCGGGACTCCCGCCGCGAGATCCAGAAGGCCTTCGGCCGGTACGTGAAGGGACGGCGCTGACCGCATGCGCGGCATGGCCTACGACGAGTTCGGGGACGACGACGTCCTCCGTCTGCGCGACGACCTTCCGGATCCGCCGGTGGGGCCGGACACGGTCCTGGTACGGGTGCACGCCGCCGGGGTGAACCCGGTCGACCTGGGCATCCGGGCCGGCGGGCTCGCCGCGGCCTTTCCGCACAACTTCCCGATCGTTCCGGGCTGGGACGTCGCCGGGGTCGTCGAGGCGGTCGGCCCGGCCGTGGTCACGTTCGCCCCCGGTGACGAGGTCTTCGGCTACGTGCGCCGCGACGACGTGCAGTGGGGGACGGCGGCGGAGTTCGTGCCCGCGCCGCAGCGCTGCCTGGCCCACAAGCCGGAGTCGCTCTCCTTCGCCGAGGCCGGCGCCCTGCCGCTGGCTGGGCTGACCGCCTACCAGGCGCTGACCGAGGCGCTCGACGTCGGCGAGGGCGACCGGGTGCTGGTGCACCGCGCGGCCGGTGGCGTGGGCTTCTTCGCCGTCCAGATCGCCGTCGCTCTCGGGGCGCACGTCATCGGCACGGCGAGCCCGAAGAACCATGGCTTCCTGCGCGATGCCGGTGCCGCGGAGGTCGTCGACTACTCCGCCGGCCCGATCAGCGGGCAGCTGTCCGAGCCGGTGGACGCCGTCCTCGACCTGGTCGGCGGCGAAACGCTGGCCGACGCCCCGAAGCAGGTGCGCGACCCCTCGCGCATCGCCAGCGTGGTGGATCCGTCGGTGCGCGACCTCGGCGGCCGCTACGTCTTCGTCCGCCCGGAGCAGCACGACCTGGAGGAGCTGGCCCGCATGGCCGACGCCGGGCAGCTGCGGGTGCCGATCGCCAAGGCGTTCCCGCTGGAGGACCTGGTCGCGGCGCACCGGTTGCTCGCCACGGGGCACGTGCGCGGCAAGGTCGTCGTCACCCTGCGGTGATCGCGGGAACGACGCCCCAGCGATGACCACGGCCCCGCCGGTCGACGACGCCGACGTCCCGCGCTACTGGCGCGAGCTCGGCCTGCCCGGGCTGGTCGACGTCCACGTGCACTTCCTCCCCGACCGGGTGCAGGCCAAGGTGTGGGGCTTCTTCGAGGCCGCCCGGACGCACTACGGAACGGGCTGGCCGGTCGCGTACGCGCTGCCCGAGGACGAGCGGCTGGAGATCCTGGACCGCCTCGGGGTGCGGGCCTTTCCGACGCTGCCCTATCCGCACAAGCCGGGGATGGCCGCCTGGCTCAACCAGTGGTCGGCGGGCTTCGCCGCCGGTCGACCGCAGGTGCTGCAGTCGGCCACGTTCTATCCGGAGCCGGAAGCGGCGGCCTACGTCGCGGACGCCCTGGACAGCGGCGTCCGGGTGTTCAAGGTGCATGTCCAGGTGGGCGCGTTCGATCCGCGCGATCGGCTCCTGGATCCGGTGTGGGCGCGGCTGGAGGAGGCCGGCACCCCGGTGGTCATCCACTGCGGATCGGGGCCGCTGGCCGGGGAGCACACCGGACCCGAACCGGTGAGCGGACTGCTGGAGCGGTATCCGCGGCTGCAGCTGGTGATCGCCCACCTGGGCATGCCGGAGTACCGGGAGTTCCTCGACCTGGCCGAGCGGTACGAGCGCGTGCACCTGGACACCACGATGTTCGCCACCGACTTCACCGAGCAGCTCATGCCGTTCGACCCCGCCGATCTGCCCCGGCTGGCGGCGCTGCAGGAGAAGGTGCTGCTGGGCAGCGACTTCCCGTCGATCCCCTATTCCTACGCCCACCAGCTGCAGGCGTTGCACCGGCTGGACCTGGGCGAGGAGTGGTTGCGCGCCGTCCTCTGGCGGAACGGCGCCCGGCTGTTCCGGCTGGAGGACTGAACGGCTCCCCGTTCCGCCCTGAGCGCGACCGTGCTGGACCCGCCGGATCCGTGCGGGTCGGCCCGCTTCTGCCGACAGCTGATGGGCTGACCGCTGGTGGTGGCGCGGCACCCCGGTCGACATCTCCCGGGACGGCGTGGCTTCGTCGATCCCGCCGGTGAGCTGGCCGGCTACGCGGTGGCGCTGCCGTCGCGCGCCTTTCCGCACCCACGTCGCCCGGTCGTTTCCCCCGTCCCCGGCCGGTGGGCCCGGCTCTCAGTAAGGTGCGGCGCATGGTCAGCGCCGATCAGCCCACGCCCGTCTTCGACCCGGCCCTCATCGGGCGTGCCCATCGAGCGATCGATCCGTTGCACGCCCACGTGTACTTCGCGCCGGAGACCGACGAGCGCCTTGCCGCGCTCGGGCTGCGCCCGGGCCGGATGGTGTACTTCGCCGGTCGCTCCGCGCCGATGGGCGCGGTGGGCGCCGGGGTGGTGACGGCGACCTTCTACAACTTCTCGCCGTCGCTGGTCGCGCACATGGTTCCCCGGGCCTGGACCCTGGCCTCCCCCGAGCAGGTGATCGCCGCGCGGCTCGACGCGGCCCGCGCCTCGCTGACCCGGCTGCTGGGCGAGGAAGCCGCAGCATCACCGGAGGTGGCCGAGCTGGCCGGCCTGCTGCGCGACGCGTGCACGGCGCTCACGCCGGAGGGGCGCCCGCTCTACGCGGGCCACGCCGACCTGCCCTGGCCCGAGGAACCGCTGCTGCAGATGTGGCACGGCGCGACCCTGCTGCGCGAGCACCGCGGCGACGGGCACATCGCCGCGCTGCTGCACGCGGGGCTGTCCGGGCTGGAGGCGCTGATCACCCACAGCGCGACCGGCCGCGGGTTCACCGAGGCAGCGGCGAAGGCCACCCGCGGGTGGAAGGACGAGGAATGGGCTGCCACCTGCGCCGCCCTGGCCCACCGCGGGCTCCTCGACGACGCCGGCCTGACCGCCGAGGGGGAGGCGCTCCGCGCGCGGATCGAGGTGCACACCGATGCGCTGGCGGCCGACCCGTGGTTGTCGCTCGGCGCCGAGGCGACGGCCCGCGTCGTCGAGCTGGGCAAGGGGCTCTCGCGCCGGATCACCGAGAACGGCGCCTTCGGGCAGGGCATCTTCGGCCGCTGATCGGCCTGCACAGGGCAGCGATCGCGGGAGGACGCGACACGTGTCAAGGTCGGGGGCACATCTCCAGCACCGGGAGGCGTCATGACCGCGACGGAGCGGGACCCAGGCCATCGGGCGCAGCGGACCGATGTCGATGCCGCTTTCCGGGGCAGTGCGACCTACCGGAGCCTCGGCGAGCAGCAGCTCAGCCCGGCCGAGGAGCGCTTCGAGAAGGGCCGGCGCACCGTCGGGTTGTTCCTGGCGCCGCTGGTCACGATCGTCTTCGCGCTCCTGCCGATCGACCTGCCGCGCGATCAGCACCTGCTGGCCGCGATCCTGCTGGGCGTCATCGTCCTGTGGATCACCGAGCCGGTGCCGATCCCCGTCGGCGGCCTCATCGGCATCGGCGCGATCGTCGTCCTGGGTGTCGTCCCGGCCGACGATGCGCTGGCGCCCTTCGGGTCGACGACGGTGTTCACCTTCATCGGCGCGTTCATCTTGGCGATGGCGATGCTCAAGCACGGCCTCGCCCGACGTTTCGCGATGTTCGTGCTGTCGCTGACCTGGGTCGGCACCTCGACCTACCGGGTGGTCATCGCCTTCGGCGCGATCACCTGCCTGCTGTCGGCCTTCGTGTCCAACACGGCGACGGTGGCGATGCTGCTGCCGACGGCGCTGGGCATCATCTCGGTCATCGCCAAGCTCCTGCAGGAGAAGGAGCTGGTGCAGCCGGACTTCGATCCCCTCCGCCTGCGGGTCGGCGTCGCGGTCATGCTGATGCTCGCCTACGGCGCCAGCGTCGGCGGTCTGCTCACCCCGGTCGGCACTCCGCCGAACCTGATCGGCCGCGGGCTGATCGAGGAGGCGACGGGGGAGCGGATCGGCTTCCTCGACTGGATGCTCATGGCGCTGCCGATCTGCGCGCTGATGTTCGTCGCGCTGGCCGCCGTCCTGCTGTTGCTGAACAAGCCCGAGATCCGCCGCATCGAG